>CAXBFC010000553.1:0-4562 GCA_963974725.1 uncultured bacterium
GTTGAGGCCTTGGATGACCCCAGCCGTCGCGACGATCGATGCGATGCCAATGATCACGCCGAGCAGCGTCAGGAAAGACCTGAGCCGGTTGGCCCAGATCGATTCGACCGCCAGTCTGGTCGCCTCAATGACGTTCACGCGGTCCCCACCTCAGAGGTCTCAGCTCCCTTGCGCTCATCGCTCGCAACGAGTCCGTCGCGAATCGTCACGACTCGCTGCGCATGGTCGGCGATTTCGCGTTCGTGCGTCACGATGATGATCGTATTGCCGGCTTCGTAGAGGCGCTGGAACAGCGCCATGATCTCGTGTGAGGTCTTGGAATCGAGGTTGCCGGTCGGTTCGTCGGCGAGCAACAGCGCCGGCTTGGTCACCAGAGCACGCGCGATACTGACCCGTTGACGCTGGCCGCCGGACAGCTCGTTGGGTCGGTGATGCATGCGGTCTTCGAGATCCACCTCACGCAACGCCTCAGCGGCACGTTCGCGGCGATCGCGCGGCGAAACACCACCGTAGATCAACGGCAACTCGACGTTGCGCTGCGCGGTGGCACGCGCCAACAAGTTGAACGACTGGAAGACGAAGCCGATCTCCTTGTTGCGGATGCGCGCGAGTTCGTGCTCCGCAAGTTCGGCCACCGCGGTGCCATTGAGGTAGTATTGACCATCAGTCGGCGTATCGAGGCAGCCGATCAAGTTCATCAACGTCGACTTGCCGGAGCCCGAAGGCCCCATGATGGCGACGTATTCGCCGCGCTCGATGGTCAAGTCGATGCCGCGCAACGCTTTCACGGTCGTTGTGCCCATCGAGAACGATCGGGTCAGACCCTCGGTCCGGATCACAGCGTCGGACATGGTTTTGCTCCTTACGGGCGACGAACGGAAATGCTCGAGGCTTGCTTCTTCCGGTCGATCACGACCCGGTCCCATTCGGCGAGCTTGCGCAGCTCCTTGAACGGGCCCGTGATCACTTCCTCGCCGTCTTTGAGGCCTTCGAGCAACTCGATGTCCATGTCGCCGGTGATGCCCGTCTTGACCTCGCGGAAACGAGCCTCACCGTTGACCAACAGGAACACGCCTTCGATCTCATCCTTCTTCTTGCGGGAGCTGCTTGTCTCCGCAGCGTAGACCGTCTCCCCTTCGATCGGCTTCTCCGGCACGATCAGCTTGCCGGCTTCGTCGCGCTCACGTTCCCGCATCGTCAAGGCCTGTAGCGGCAGCACCAGGCAATCGCGACGGGTCGCGGTTTCAATCTCGGCGGTCGCCGTGAAACCGGGACGCAATTCTTCGGGCGGTGAGTTCAGGCGAATGACGACCTTGAACTCCTTACCTTGCTGGTTGTCCGTGCTGATGATCGGGCTCTGACCGATCTCGGTCACGACACCGGTCATCTTCAAGTCGCGCATGGCGTCGACTTCGACTTCGGCCTTGGCGCCGAGCTTGACTGAAACGATGTCCGCTTCGTCGACCTGGATCTCGGCTTCAATCACCGACATGTCGGCGATGGTCATCAAGGTGGCAACCGGGCTGCTTTGAATCCCCGGAACGGCACGCTCGCCCTTCTCGACGTTGCACGCGGTGACCAAACCAGACAGCGGCGCCTTCAATACCGTCTTGCTGGCGATATCGATCGTTCGCGCCAGCGAAGCCTTCTGGGCTTCGAGACGGCGCTGCGCCGCGTCGCGGAATGCCTCGGCGGCGGTCACCCGCGTTACCGACGCCCGCCGGCTGGCTTCGGCCTGCTTGATGCGGGCGTTGGCAAACTCCAACCGCTGCTCACCAAGCCGCGCCTCGGCGGCGGCAATCTCGTACTCCTCGCGGCCGATCAGGCCGCTGTTGAACATCTCTTCCTTGCGCTTGAACGAGGACGCGGCGCGCTGCTGCGAGGTCTGCGACTGCCCCGACTCAACCTTCGCGTTGCTCAGCGCCGTTTCTTCAGCGGCCAGGTTGGCTTCGGCAGTCGCGACCCCAACTTCGGCGCTGCGAGCGTCGGCCTCGCTGGCCCCCACTTGGGCGCGAGCGGAGTCGACTTCGGCCTGCAACTGCAGGTCCTCAAGCCGCAACAAGACGTCGCCTTCTTTGACTTCATCGCCTTCCTTGACGAGCAGTTCGACGATCACCCCGGCAACCTCGGCCTGGATGTCGACAAACTCCTTCGCCTTGATCTCGCCGGTCGCCGAGACGATCGAGCGCAACAGAGGCACCGTTTCGACCTTGGCCACGACCACCTTGACGGGGTCCTTCGGCTGCATGGCTTTCCAAACGCCACCGCCGACTCCGGCAAGGACGAGAACGAGAATGACGATAGGCGTGCGTTTCATGCGGGGGGCTGTAGACAAGGTTGCAGGCCTCGGCAGCCAACCGCAAGGGGGCAGTTGACGCGGCCGTTGTGGCCGACGCGGATCGGATTCCGCCACCCCAACCGCAGATTCATGCATCCCTGGGCGCTAGCGACGATGACATCGACCGAAATCGATCGTCACAGCGCCGCATCCGGGCCGACCGGATTGCCCTGCCGGCAAGTGCGAACGTGGCGCTACTGCGGCTCAAGCACCCGCCGCAGCTCCGCTTGGAGCCCCGTCACGGTCTCGGCCGCCAACGCTTCTTCGAGGGCAACGCGGCTCGCAGCCACCTCGTCCGGATGCCGGGCAAAGGCGCGAATGGCTACCATCCGCACGTTCTTGGCAGGATCCGACAACAACTCCGTGGCTATGACAGCCGCGTCATACGACCACCTTGGCATGCGAAGTAAGCCCTCTGCGGCACGACGACGCACGATCGCTTCCGCGTCGTGACCGAGCGCCTTGACCAGCAATGCAGCTTGGCCGCCGGGATTCTTACGCAAGAACTCTTCATCGGCCATCAGAATGAACCCAGCCCAACGACGAACGTCGGGCTGGGCATACAGCTGGCGGCGAGCGGCGCGCACCGCGATCTCCGGCCGCAGCTGCTGCAACAGACGCAGCGCAGCACCCGCGGTGCCAGCATCGGTCGACCGCGCCGCCTCTTCTAGCCGCGGGATGCCCTGCTCTTCGCCAAGCAATTCAAGCAGCGCTCCGAGACCGCGACTGCCCATCGACAACAAGGCGCGATGGGTCTCTTGCTGGCCAACCAGGTCCAGATCTGCGATGCCTTGCGCGACCGCGCCGACGGCGTAGTCAGCGGCACTGCCTGCAGCAGCCAGCCCCGCCAACATGTCCTTGCGGCGGCCCCCGCCGGCACGCAATTGGGTGACCACCGTCGGCAGGGATGCCTCGCCTTGCTTGACGAGCGCTTCGCAGAACGCGCGTCGCAAGCGAGTCGAAACGGTCGCCATGCCGCGCGCCAACGCCGCCCGCACGTCGGCAGACCGGGGCACATATTGCAACAGCGACGCGGTCCTCACGGACACGGGCCCGGCGACCGACAGCCACCGAACGCACGCAACCGGCATCGCCTCGGCCAAGAACTGCAGGACCTTCGGATCCTCCAAAGACTTGCTTCGATCCTCAACCAATGCCCGCAATACCAAGTCGCTCTTGGCGGCGAAAATCGTCGCGGTCGCCGGCGCTGGACTGCCGGCGGCCACCGCGTCCAACATCAGGCCGAGCAGCTCGCGCAGCTCCTCGTCCGAAGTCTGGCCAACCGCTTCCTGCATCGCGATGCGCAGGCCGGGAGCTGCCGCCGCGCGCTGCCAGACCAACGACGATGGCGTGCGACCACCGGCGCGAAGCACGCTATCCAACGCCCTGGCGCTGACCACCAACATCGCCACGCGTCGGCGGGTCACGGCATCCCCGCGCATGCCCAGTTCTACCCAAGCGCGAATCGGTTCTGAAACCTGCTTGCCCAGCAAACCACCGCGCCGCCGTAGCAGACTGGCAATGCTAGCAATCGCAAAGTCATCGTTGCCTTCGCCCAACGCGCAGATCGCCGGCAGCAATTCCTGGCGCCGATTCGTATCGGACTGTTGCCACTGCGCAACGACCGTGTCGTGAAACGTCAGCCAGTGTTCGTCACCAGGCTTCAGGCCAATGCACAGCAGCGCCAGCGACGCTGCGCGACAGTCGCGCGTTCGTAAAGCACGTAGAAGCTGCGGAACAAACTCACGCGCATCTGCGCCCAACCACGGCAACGCCTGCAACACGCGGGAATGACAGCGCGCGTCTTTGATGGCTTCGCGAAGCAATGGCAGCGCATCGGCACCGAGCATGGCCATGTGACGAGCGGACACCATGTTCGACTCGGCGACCATCGTGCGCCATACGTCCGGCTGCCGGAGCAACTGCTCGGCGCAGATGCGCAGATCGTCCATGCCACCCGGAGCATCCACCCGTTGGTGAAACCATTGCAGCCCGCGCGCCATCACAACGGGTTCCTCGGCGCGCAGTGCCGCCAGCGCGCCGTAGCGATCCATCTGCTCCATCAACACCCCCAACAACCGCCGCTGATGAGCCGAACCACCGCGTCGCAGCAGCTTGGCCGAGTCGTGCCATTCCTTGGCGCGCCGCCTTTGCAGGGCGACGAACGCCTTCGAACGCACACCGGGGTCGGACTCGCCGAGGTCTCGGAAGTAGCCCGCAAACT
>CAXBFC010000554.1:0-4560 GCA_963974725.1 uncultured bacterium
CAACGACATCTGGCCGTTCTTGCTGCTGGCTCTGCTGCTGGGCGCGCTGTTGTTGCGCGGCTCGTGGCTTCGTCGTCTGCACCACTATGGTGAGGTCGGCAGTCGTAAGACCAACACGCGCTACGCCCCGACTGCGATGGCGTTGTTGATGACGATCTTGCTCGCGGTGCCAATCCCGGGGATCTTGGGATTGATCGGGTGGTTGTTTGGGCATACCGCTGACGTCGCCGATTTCGGCAAGTCGATGTCCGTCGGCCTTCTGCATGCCGCGGTGCTACTCGGTATCCACTCGATCCTGCGGCATGTGATCCGCAGAGGTGGCCTGGCCGAAGTGCACTTCGGCTGGACGTCGGCGGCCCGGCTCGCACTGCGACGCAATCTATGGTTGCTTGTGCCGGCCGCCTTGCCACTTGCGATGGGACTCGGCGCGCTGGAGCGTCACGGCGATGACGTATGGCTGGGCTCGCTGGGCCGTTTGCTGCTGTTGCCATTCCTGCTGTTGGTCATGGAGTTGTTGCGTCGGTTGCTGCACGTGCGAACCGGCGCACTGGTAGGGGGCACGACGTTCTTGGCCCGGTTCCGCGGCTTGTGGCAACTGCTGGCGATGGCCGGGCTGGGTGGGTTGATTGTGATGACGATACTCGGGTTCGAGTACACCGTCCTGCAGCTGGCCCGCAGCATCGCCTATTCGGTTGCGATCCTCATTTCGTTCGCCATCGCGTCGTCGCTGGTGCTCCGGTCGCTGTTGTTGCAGCGTCGGCGCTTGTCGATTCAGAAGGCTCGCAAGGCGTTTGAGGCGAAACGGGCTGCGCGTGCGCATGGGGAAACAACCCACGAGGATGATGAGTTTGACCCAGAGACTGAACAGTCCGATCTCGATCCGACCAGCATCGCGAAGCAGACGCAGGCGTTGATACGGGTTGCGGTGGTCCTCGGAGCGATCTCCGCCTGCCTCGCGGTCTGGGCCGAAGTATTGCCGGCGCTCGGCATCTTCCGCGAGGTCGACCTGTGGACGGATAGCAGCACCGAGCCGCCGATCCAGATCACGCTGGCAGACCTGCTGCATGCGATGGTCGTGGGATTGTTGACAGTCATCGCGGCGCGCAATGTTCCAGGTCTATTGGAACTGCTCGTGCTGCAGCGCTTGCGGATCCAGTCGGGAGAACGTCACGCGATCACGACGCTGGCGCGCTACGTGCTCGTCGCGATCGGGGTCGTGACCGCGTTTGGTGTCGTCGGGCTGGGTTGGTCGAAGGTGCAATTCTTGATCGCGGCGGTTTCCCTCGGGCTCGGCTTTGGCTTGCAGGAGATCTTCGCGAACTTCGTCTCTGGCCTGATCCTGTTGTTTGAGCGCCCGGTTCGCGTCGGCGACTGGGTCCAGGTTGGCGATTGGCTTGGCAAGGTCACACGGATCAAGATCCGGGCGACGACCGTCCGTGACCTCGACAACCGCGAGCTGGTCGTTCCCAACAAGGAGTTTGTCACAGGTCGCTTCGTCAACTGGACGTTGTCCGACAGCTTTGTGCGGCTGCGTCTTTTGGTTGGCGTTGCCTACGGATCCGATACCGCCTTGGCCAAGAAACTGCTGGTTCAGGCTGGCACGGAGTCAGAGTTTGTCGCCAGCACGCCCGCTCCGCGGGCGATGTTTCTCGGCTTTGGCGACAGCGCGCTCAATCTGGAGCTGCGCGTCTACATCGAGGACTATCAGCAACACGCAACGCTGCTTGACGATCTGCACACAAGTGTCGATCGCTTGTTCCGAGCGCATGGCATCGAGATCTCCTTCCCGCAGCGCGACCTGCACTTGCGCACGGCGAAGCCGCTCGTCGAGTTCTTGGACCGGCGCGAGGTCGAGGAGTAGCGACGTCGGCCTCATGGGGGACCAGGTGGCCGGAAGCGGAGTTTGCCCAGCGCCAACGCAGGTGGGCGCCTGCTTATCTGCCGCCCAGCAGCGCGACCAATTTTTGCCACAGGCCACGGCTGAGCGGGCGACTGTGAGCGACCGTTTCCCGAAGGCGCTCGCCAGTATCCGCGAGTTCCTTGGAGAGCTTGGCCGCGATGCTCGTCATCATTTTCACGCCAAGCCATGGTCGGCGCCGCGACAGTTCGCGAAGTCGATCCCCGGTCAAGAACAAGATCCGCCCATCGTCGGTGGCCCGCAGCGTAAACGGTCGCCGCTCGGGCACGAGTAGGGCCGTGTCGCCAACATAGTCGCCGGCGCTCATCGGCACTGCGGAGGTGTCGCCGTCGCTGTGCAAAGCGAACTCACCGGCCAACACCAGCAGCAATCGGTCATGTGGACCTTCCTGAGCAACGACTTCGTCACCGGCGGCAGCGCATTGGACCTCGCTGTAGTTCAAGACCCGCAACGCTTCGGCGAAGCTGATGGAAGCGAACAGTTCGATGCCGCGCAGCGCTTCCAGGTCTTGGCGGCACTCTTGATTGATCGCCAGCAGTTGCTCCATTTCCTCATCGGACGCGTCCATGACGATCGCAATTGCGGTGATGTTGTCCTTGCCGCCGCGGTCGTTCGCTAGCTGGATCAGTTCGTCGGGGATCACTTCGGGGTCGTCTCCAGCCAATGCCGAAGCGAGTTCACTCAGACTCTCCACGTAGCCAGAGAAGCCGTCGGAGCAGATCAGGAATCGATCGTCGGGACCGACGTCGAACACTAGCGAGTCGACCCGGACAGCATCCTGTGAGCCAACACATCGTGTCAGCGCGTTGGCGAACTTGTGATCGCGCGCCGCGGTCGGCGTCAGCTCTCCGCGCCGCACCATGTCGGCGGCGAAGGTGTGATCCGAACTAAGCAGCTCGGCGGCACCATCTCGCAGCAGGTACAAGCGGGTGTCGCCAACGTGCGCCATGATCGCTTTGTTCGCCGTGAACTGGAGCGCGGTGATGGTGCATCCCATGCCGGCGTGCTCTGGGTTGGCCATGGCTTCCGCGCAAACTGCCAGCGAAGCGCCGTGGATCGCCCGGCGCAGAGTTTCTTGCAGTTCCGTGTGGCTTGGAGCATGGCCGCGAGTCGCATCGGCTTCCGCCAGGCTCTTCCGCACGGCCTTGACCACCGTGTCGGTAGCAATTTGCGCAGCGACTTCCCCGGCAGCGTGGCCACCCATGCCGTCGCAGACGAGGTAGAGCCCCAGTTCATCAGAAACGAACAGGCAATCTTCGTTGCTCGACCGGGCTGCCAACGTCGGTCGCTCCGAATCCTTGCGGCTTCATGCTTGAGCCTGCGGTGGTCGAGTTGCGCGATGCATTCGTCGCAGGGGGGCGCTTCGAATCGGGCCGTCCCCGAGAATACGGATGTTCGTTTGCGACATGGCGTGAGGTCGAGCCGAATGCACGAGCGCCCACGCTAAAGGGCATGCGTCAGACTAGCTAGAGGCCCGGTTGGCTATGGGGCTTTGGGACCAGACTAGCGAACCGCAGGGCTAGCGATCGGCCGAGTGCTTGGGGCCCGGGCGGCAACCGGTGCGGCGCGGCGCGGAATCAGCGGCCTGATGGACTCCCATTCTTTGGGCAGCTGTGTTCGCACGTTGATGATCGCCGTCAGCAATTGGCGACGTTCGATTTGGGCGCCACGCAAGTCCGCCCCGGCCAGGATCGCGCCCTTCAGGTTGGCACCATGCAAGTAGGCGTTGCGCAAGTCGGCGCCGCGCAAGTTCGCCCCCTGCAGGTTGACCCTCAGCAAGTTTGCTTGGTTGAGATTGGCCCGCAGCATCCGCGCACCGCTTAGATTTGCCCGCAACAAGTTGGCCTCTCTGAGGATGGCATCCGTCAGGTTGCTGCCGCTCATCTTGGCTCGCTGCAGGCTCGCTTCGCGCAGGTTGGCGCCGCTGGCGTTGGCGTGTCTCAGATCGGCACCGGAGAAGTCACCGTTGGCGAAGTTGCCGCCGCGCAACATGTAGTCGCGCAACGCGACCTCACGGAAATCAGGCACGACGGTTCGGTTGCGGCTGCGCCAACGGTTCCAAACGGTTGGACCATCGTCGAGGACGGCGAGTTGCTTTTTGTCTGCCATGATCTACCCGTCCTGATTCGTGATGGCCCGATCCTGCCATGACCTGACCAGGCCGTGATCTGATCAGACTGTGACCTCTCGGCCATGGTTTGCCTGTCGATTCTATTCTATTGCTCGGATGCGGACGCCGGGGTCCACGACGCCGGCCGGGCCATGCCCTTCGGCAACATCGTGGACTTGTCACCGATTGCCTCCGCAACCTGCTCCGAGGTTAGGCCGATCGCGGTCTCGAAATCCGTTTGCGTCAGCTTCGCGCCAGTCAACTTTGCGCCCGTCAGATCGGCTCCACCCAGGTGCACCTGCTCAAGGTCCGCACCGGATAGGTCGGCGTTGCGCAGCGTTGCACCGGCGAGATTCGACTTGCCCAACCGCGCGCCAGTGAGGTTCGCGTTATCAAAGTTGGCTTTCCGAATATCACACTTGCGCAGGTCGGACTTGCTGATGTTCGAGTCGTGGAAGTCCGCTTCGACGAGGTTCGACTTGCGATAGTCCGTGCCGACGAGGTTGGCGCCAAAGAGCTTGCCGCGTCGGTA
>CAXBFC010000555.1:0-4553 GCA_963974725.1 uncultured bacterium
ACCATCGCGTCGCGCAGGGTCTGCTCAGTCCGAATGCGCAAAAAGTCGGTGCGCATCAACTCACGGGCTCGAATCACTTCAGTCATCGTGGCGACCTCCCGATTCTTCCACACCCGTGTCCTGACGTGGCTCCTCAACGGGTTCGCGACTAACCTGCGTTTCCGCCTGTTCCAGTTGGGTCAAAGAGTCATGCAACCCGACCAGCATCGCGTTGGATATGCAGTAGCCCTTCAACCGCCCGGCTTCATCGCAGATCGGCACCACCGCCTGGTCGTTGTCCGTCGAAGCCCGCAGCAACGTCGTGATCGGTGTGTCGGGCCGATGGTACACAATGTCGGTGCGCGCAACGTGATTGATGCGCCGCGTGAAGTTGCGGCGCAGCAACTCCGCAACCTGCTGATCATCGAGACCGTCGTCGCCTGCCGGATCCGACCCTTCGATCAGCGCCTCTAACACGTGCCACCGCGACAACTCGCCAAACAGGGCGCCGTTGCGGTCTTGCAGGAACAGCGGTTCGGGATTGATCGAGCCCTTGAACTTCTGGGTCTCGCTGAGCAACCAAGCGGCCTCGCGCGTCTGGTGCTCGCAGCCGAACAACGGAAACCGGGTCGTCATCAAGCTCTCCGCGGTGACCAGCACCGATTGCCTGGCATCCGCCAACGATGCCCCGGCACTCTTGCCGTGAGCACGTTCGTAGCGCTGGTAGACCGCCATCGCTCGCGCCATCGCCAGCCGCGTCGACTGGAACAACTTGTTGTCGGCGTAGAAGATGTTCTCTTCACCAATCTTGCGGCGCAATCCGGTCGACGTCATCAGCGTCTCGAGATCTCGCTCAACGCCGCAGACCACCAGATAGATCTGCCGTTCGCGCAGCAACACCCAAAAGTGCTCGAGCATCGCCATCGCCGTGCTACCGGCCGCGCGCAGACGCTTCATGCGTAGCACCACGACCCGCGTCTTGGGCGAAAGCGCGAGCAGCAGTTCGGAATCCAGATCTTCGGCCGCGGCGAAGTAGATATCGCCCGACATGTTGATGGTGACAACCGGCGTCGGTGCCGCGCGCTTCAGCGGCACTTCGTCGTAGTCGCCGTCGGGCAACGCGACCAGCGCGGTCAAATCGGTCTTGCCGGTCGCCCGCAGAATGACCACTAGCGACAGCATCACCCCGATGTAGATCGCATACTCGAGTGGCAAGACCAGCGTCGCGATCATCGTGCCCAACAGCACGATCTGCGAGTTGCGGCCCGACTGCCAACTGAGCTTGATGCGCTGCATGTCGACCATCGAGTAGGCGATGACGATGATCATGCCGGCGAGCGCCGCCTTCGGGATGTAGTTGGCGACCGGCGCAAACAGCAGCAACGCCAGCGCTGTCCACAACGCCGAGAACACCGCTGCCAGACGCGTGCGGCCACCCGACCGGTAGTTCACCGCCGTGCGGGTGAAGGACCCGGAACCCGCAAAGCACATGAAGAACGAACCGACGATCTTCGAGACGCCCTGGCCCACGAACTCCCGATTGAAGTCGAGCTTCTGTCGTGAGGATCGCGCCACGATGCGAGAAATCGAGGTCGCTTCAATCAGACTCAGGATGGTGATCGCAAACGCCCCCGCAAACAGATCCTGTGTCAGACCGAAGTCGGGGTTCTTGACGTATTCCGGCACGTGGAAGATGTTGAGGCTGCCGACAATGCCGCCGCCGATGTCCTTGGCGATCTCGACCTTGTTGCCGTCCTCAAGCAGGTGCCACCCCATCCAGTACGACAGGCCACCGGCGACTGCGACGCCGACCAGCGACCCAGGAATTCGCGCCAGCCGCTTGTGCATCTTCGGCAGCAAGACCAACACCGCCGTCAACACCCCGACGGCCAGCGCATAGGGATTGGTATCGCCGAGCCGCTCGAACGTGGCGAACAAGACCTCATAGGTGCGCTTGGCGTCGCCCGTCTTGATATCGAGCACGTGGCGCAACTGATTGGTGGCAATCAGGATGCCCGCGCCAGCGGTAAATCCGATGACCACGGAGTTGGCCACGTAGCGCACGATGTTGCCCAACCGCATCAGCCCGAAGGCCAGCTGGATGCACCCCGACATCAACGATAGCAACAGGATCGCTTCGAACGGGTCGATCCCTTCGGCCAGCGCGCCCGTCAACCCGAGCAGCACGATGCACAACCCGTTGGTCGGCCCCGTAACCAGGTGATTCGAACTGCCGAGCAGGGCCGCCACGGCGCAGGTCACGATCGCGGTGTAGAGACCGAAGACCGGGTCGAGGCCCGCGATCATCGCGTAGGCCATCGCCTGGGGCACCCCCATCACGGCGACGGTCAGTCCAGCGACCGCATCGGCGCGCAGGCTACCCCTCAGGTATTGGGGCAGAGTGGGTCGCGACGCGGAGGACAAGATACCTGCGATCCTAGCGAAGAATGGTTGTCGCTGCATCAGTGCCACCAACTCACTAGTGCAACTCTGCGAACTTGCGACCAACAATGCCCACGATTGCTGCGCGCGATGAGCAACGGAATGCAATGCCTCGCAGTGCATTGATGACCACGGTGCGATTTTTGGGATGCCGGAATACTCTGGAAGACCCGCGGGAGAGGCCGCGCGATGATTGCCTTGCAGAACCAAACCCACGGTGATCGCGAGCGGCGATGGCGCGCGAGATGGCGCCCGACGATGGCGCCCGACGATGCCGAGCGACGATGGCGCCCGACGATGGCGCGCGACAATGCCGAGCGACGGCGCCCAACCGCCCGCCCGCCGCCGGCAGGCAGCCACGCCAAAGTCGCCGAGCACCTGAGGCAACAGGAAGTCAGCCCGCACCACGACCAGCGCAATCGCCGGCTCGACGCGCTCGTGCAGCGCCTTGAGCATCTGCCGGCACGTTCTCGCACGGCGCTCGACCGCACCTGCCGGGACGGTGCTGGTCGCGCGGAACTCGGCGCCGAATTGGGGCACCAGTGGCACCACGACCAATACACCGATCCTGGTTGGCAGCCGCAGGCATTGCCTTGGCAACTGCGGTCGTTCTGGGCGCCGCGTTGACGAATCGGCGCGCGATCGTCGTGATCTACGTGGGCACTACAGATCTGCCCGGCTCGCCCGAAGTAGCCGTGGCAGAACTCCCTGGAGCGCACCGGCATGCGTTACTTGCCAGGCGGCGGTGGCTATGCTGCCCATAGCGCCAGCTAGCCAACCGCTTCGCGCACCTTCGTATTGGCCCTGCCACGGGAACGCCATGCAGTTGCTTACACTCCGCACGCTTCTCACCCCCCTATCCACCATCATCGGCACGTTCTTGCTGACCGCATGCAGCGGCAGCAGCGGCGGCGGCGGGGCCCCTGCTCCCGACCTCGCGACGCTGGAGGTTCCGTCGGATACGGAAGTCACTCGCACCGATGTCGACGCGCTACTCGGCACGGCCCCCACCATCACGAGCTGCAAGCCGGTCGGACTGACGATCACTCCGGACACCGAGCAACTGGTTTTGCTGGACGCGATGTTGGGTGTCTACGTGCTGCAAGAGGACCGCACCTTCGCGCAGGCCATTTCCAACCAACAGCTGCATGAGCAGGTCAGTGCCTTTGAGTTCACCGACATCGCCGCCGTTGGCAGCAACCAATTCGCGATCACGGCAACTGGCGATGGCTTCCTACTCGATCTGAACGCACGCACGTTGCGGCAACACTTCTGCTACGTGCCGGGCGGTTTGATCAACCCAACGCAGTTCACGCAGCACACGGACAGCGTTGCGTTCGACACCACGACGGGTCGCATCCTCGCGCAACCGATCACCTACATGCTCGCATCCGGCGCAATCGTCGGTTCGCAAGTTGGCACCTTCCCGATCACCGGCGGCGAAGGCACGGACTGGCACACCATCCCGGAGACCGAGTTTCTGGCTGGCGCGATCACCTGCGATGGCAACGGCACGCTCTGGCTGGTGCGCGGCAACGACCTCTACACCTATGATCTCGACACGGACACGCTGACCCTGGAACAGTCGCTCGCGCGCTTCTCGGTCACCAACGTTGTCGGCATGGTGTTCGTCGGCGATGACTTGATGCTGCTCGATGGCGACACGCGCGACATCGTTTGCGTCCCAGCGGCGCTGCTGTAGCGCTGGCATGCGATAGCGCTGGCATTCGGTAGCGCTGGCACTGGTAGCGCTGGTATTGGGGGAGCCTTGGCAATCGGGGCCAAACGACCCGCCAGCCTATAGCTTCTCAAGCGTAGCCTGGCCAACATAGCCATCGAGGACCGCATGCAGCGTGACCCCGATGCCACAAGCTTTCGCACCGCCTTCCTGCCGGTTGGCTTCCTGCTCGCGGTCTTGGTCTACGGACTGGTCGTGCGCCCGCTGTGGCTAGACGAACCGGCGCTGCCGCTCGAAGTCGTGTTCTTGCTCGCGTCGGCGTTCGCCGTCGCGCAGCTGCGCGTGCTCGGCCACACCTGGCCGCAAATCCAAGAGTCGATCGTGCAGCGCATGGGCCGCGGCGTGCCCGGCTTCTTCGTGCTGTTTTCGATCGGCATGCTGATCGGCAGCTGGA
>CAXBFC010000556.1:0-4550 GCA_963974725.1 uncultured bacterium
GACCGCGTCGTTCTCGCGCAGCCAGGTGCGGAGATCTTCGGCCGGTGCGGCCGTCTGGTTTGGGACCAGCGAGATGCTGCCGCCAATCGTCTTGATGTCGGTCGCGTCGGCGGTCGTGATCGTGCCCTTGAGCGAGCCGGTCTGCAGCGAGAAGGTGCGTTGCAGGGTGCCGTTGGCAAACACCTGAACAGGCTCCGTCAGCAAGGCGCTGCCGCCGCGGCCACTGAGGATGCGCAGGTCGTAGGCACCAGCAGGAACATCCTTGATCGTGAACTCGCCCGATGCGGAAACGGTCGCGTTCAACGTGCGGTTGAAGAAGTTGCGGCCACCACGGCCACCACGACCGCCCGTTTCCGGTTGCGCGGCGCCGTTGTCCTGCTTCCTCAGCTCGACCCGGAAGCCGCTCGCGTTCTTGCCGTTGTGCAACACGTTGCCAGCCACGATGCCGAGCTGCGGGCGCACCAGCGACATGTTCCACTTGGCTTCCTGGCCACCGCGTACGGTGATGTCTGGCTGAAGTTCGCCGGTCATCAGGCCCGGGCCGAGCTCTTGCATCATTTGACGCGTCGAGCCGATCCAGGTGCGAACGACGTAGTTGCCACTGTTGAGGCCGTCGAGGCGGTAGCTGCCGTCGGCTTCGACCTTGCCTGTCTTGAAGCTGCTGCCACCGCCGCGCCCGCCGCGGCCGCGACCAAAGATGCTGGCCATGCCGGTCATCCCGCCGCCTTCGGCAATGATCACCGCGCCGACGCTGACTTCTCCGACGTCCTCCGGGGCCAGCCCCGACACCGTGCCGACAATGCTGCCGAGCGGTTGCACGATCAGTTCGAAGTTGGAGCGGTTGCTGTCGAGCTCGAAGGGCTCGCCGCTGTTCTGCGTGAAGCCTTCAGCGCTGGCCGTCAAGCGGAACACGCCACGTTGCACGTGCTTGATGATGAACAAGCCATCTCGGTCAGTCTGCGCCTTGAGCGACAGGGTCGAACCGTTCATGCCGCGCAGTAGGCCTTGGGCCATGCGGTTGAGGTCCATGCCCCGGCCACCACGGCGGCCACCGTTTTGGTCGCCTTGGCCGTTGGGGGTGCTGGCGGTGGTGGCGTCCTCGAGCGACGCGGTGCGCAGCTCGACCTCGGCCCCGGCGACTGGATCGCCGAAGTTGTCGATCACCACGCCGCCGACGTAGACGCCGGGGTCGACGGTGATCTGAAGGTCCGGCGCGGAAGTGCCATGCCGGACTTCGACCTCCTCCGACTTGAAGCGGGCGAACGCGGGCGCCTGGATGTGCACCTGGTAGACGCCTTCTTGCAGGCCGTCGGCCAAGAACTTGCCGTCCGGGTGTGGCTCGGGCTTGTCGAGTTCGCCTTGGCCGCCTTGGCCACCACGGCCACCGCGACCACCGGCGTCGCCAGCTTGGTTTCCGCCACGTCCACCGCGGCCACGGGCAGCGAATTGGCTGCGCATCTGCTGCATGACCCGATCTTGCGTGGCTTGATCGAGGTTGCCTTCGCGGAACCGCTTCATGACATCGTTGAGGTCGAGCGGCGGCTCATTGGGGTTGGGCAAGTCGCGCACGCGCACGGCATTGAGCGCGTAGCTCGTCACTGGTTCGCCGTCGGGCGTCATGACAATGCCCGTGATGCGCAGTCCGTCCGCCATGGCCACCTGGATCAGTTGGCCTAGCTTGACGTCGATGCCCTCTTCCTTGTAGTCGAGGTAGCCCTTGGCCTTCGTCGTCAGTTCTGCGGGCGCACCTGGGAGGTGCTCCAGGAAGAACCGGCCGGTCTCGTCGGTCTTGGTGTTGTGGTTGCGACCGCGACCAAATGCTGCGCGCATCGCCCGCCCGCGATTCTCGGGGGTGGTATTGTTGGTTCCGTCCGCGTTGCGGTTGCGGTTCGGTGTGCTGCGAAGCGAGACGTCCGCGTTGGCAATGGGACGACCGGTTTGGTCGCGAACGAAGCCCGTGATCTCGAAGCCGGGCCCGAGTTGGATGTCGGGAACATCGAAGACCTGGCCTTCGGCGACCTTGAAGCTGCTCGAACGGCCGGGAGTGTGCATCTTGGCGAGCACCGAAACCGTGAAGTCCGGGGTGCCGTCAGCTGGCACGTTGGGGAACAGGTAGTAGCCGTTGCCATCGGTTTGCAGGGGTGGCAGCAGTTCTGCCCGGTTGCGCTGCCAGCGCAGCGGGTTGCGGCCATCGGGTTCCATCGTGATCTCGGCGTTGGCAACTGGGTTGCCGTCGAGGTCTGTGACGCGGCCGCGCACCTGGCCACCGGCATTGAGCACGACGTCCTTGAGGTTGACCTCGGTGTCGCCGACCGTGACGCTGCCGGCCGCTTCGGCGGCGGCGAGGATGTCGCCGACGGGCTCGGTGAACAGGCCGACCGCGTAGTTGGTGTGCTTGACCTGGAGCGAAACCCGCAGGTTGCGGAAGGCTTCCCCTTGGAATGCGAACAGGCCCTGCTCATTGGTGATGACCGGTTCGGGAATGCGGCGTGGTCGATTGCCTCGACCGCCTCGGCCACCGCGGCCGCCTCGCCCAGTATTGTCTCCGATCTCGAGCCAGACCTTGGCGTTGGCGACCGGCTGCTTGGACTTGTTGACTACCCGTCCGCGCAAGATCGCTTGGATCCGCGGCTGGTCGTTGGCCACCGGGGCCACCGGCGTGATGTCCGCCGCGGTCCGCTCGATGCCGGCACCCTCGACGCCCACAGGGGCCGGTTCGTCTTGCGAACCATCGACCTCATCCGAAGAGTCCCAGTGCATGACTGGAGCATCTGGTTCTCCGATCAATTGGGGGAGGTAAAGGGCTCCTGCGATCAGTGCGAGGACTGCGACGATGAGCAGGATGATAGTTGGCTTTTGCATTGCGGCTCGTGGATTGCAGCCGGGTTGGCCGCAGGTGCGCTATTACGCAGGCCCATCGGGTTTGCCGACAGGAAGGGGCTGTAACAGCTGTGCACCGCGACGGCCTTGTTGCGAACGGTCTATTACTGCCCGATTTGCATCAGGAGAGCCGGGCTGGTGCCCAGCGCCCCGCTGAGCGAGAAGCAGACGGTTTGCGCAGTCGCAGCGAGGACGGGGGCAAAGCCCGGGTTCTGCACGGCCAGCGTCGCTGTGCCGGTGGCATCGAACGTCAGAGGCACGAGCACCGGGCTGGTCGACAGGGCCGAGTCCAGCAGCAGGGGCTGTTCGAAGCCGGGGACCTGGATGCTGAGGGGGCCGGAGGAGGCCGTCATTGCGAATGCCAGCAGGCCAATGCCGTTGGCGGGGCCGTTGCTCGTCGCCAGCGAAAAGCCGCCGGCGGCGATCGGATTGGCCGCCGAGGAGGTCAGTTCTGGGCTGCGTGCCATGACCGTGCGGATCTGGCTGATGGTCACGTAGTCGGTTTCGTGAACCATCAGTGCGCCGGCGACCGGTTGGAAGGGTTCGAACACCTGTGGGCCGGCCGTTGTCCGGGCGAATTGCAACACGCTGCCGTAGAGGCCCGAGCCGGCGTAGTCAATCAGGGTCGGCGCCAAGGTCGCGGTGTTGCCGTCCGCGTCGTTGATTTCGCCGATGCGGTTGTTGAGCCAGTCGACGAAGAAGAGGTCGCCGTCGTCATCGAAGGCGAGGTCTCCGGCCGCGTCGAGGCCGGCGATCACGATCTGGGCGTTGGCGATACCGAGCACGGTGCTGGTGGCGATTGCGTTGTCGATATCGGTGCTCGTCAGGCGCAAGACCGTCACGGTGCCAGTGGGGGCCGGGAAGGTCGCCGGCGACGTCGCGTAGTAGACGTTGCCGGTGTTGTCGACCGTCAGTGGACCCGATGCGCCTGGGAACTGAGCGAGTAGCTGGGTCTGGCCGGTGATCAGGTCGACGAACATCACGTCGTTGTCGGGGCTCGCAAAGCCACCGGTTTTTGCCGATACCAGGGCGCGGTCGTCGTCGAGCATGACCGCGTCATAGTTGAACGGCACGGTCGCGATCAGCTGCGGAGCCAGTCCGTTCAACGGCACACTCCAGATGCCGCCGTTGCTACTTTCACCGAACAGGACCTTGGTCGCACCAATGGCCGTCGTGAACGAACCGAACGTGTACGAAGCGAACGTCAGCAGCGACTGCGATGTCGAACCGTTGACGGCGTGCATCAGATCGAAACCGTCGAAGTAGAGGCGCCCGGTGGCGGTGGTCAGCACATTGTTGGTGCCGGCGGGCAACGGGGTCGTCGTCGCGTGGAAGCCTTCCGCCAGTTGTTGGGCGGCGAGCTGAGAAGCGGTCAGGGTGAGGGTGGCCGCAGTGGCCAAGAGGGTCGTGCGCAGCATCTTGCTACAGGTCCTTTGCAACCCGTCGGTGGGACGGGCAGATTGCGCCGCATTCGGTGCGGGGCCATGAGACGTTGCGACTGCTCGCGCCAAGGCGCGGGGGTTCTCGCGATGGAGTTTGCACTCCTGGCGATGACGGAAACGTAGACATGGCACCAACTCGACGTCTTCGCGCCGTGAATGGTTGGCTGAAACAGCCCGGAGGCCCGGACTCACTCACCGCGGATGTTCTGGCTTCCGGATCTACCTACT
>CAXBFC010000557.1:0-4518 GCA_963974725.1 uncultured bacterium
TGGCACCGGATCCTGCGCTGCAACCGTCGCGGCGACGATGGCCGCCAGGAGTGCCGCCAGCGGGTGGGTCGTTGCCGCGCCGCGGTGGCGCTTGCCATTGTCTAGAGCAACTGTATCTGGAGCGACTGTGTCCACAGCGACTGTGCCCACAGCGACTGTGCCCACAGCGTGTGGGCTCGAAGCGACGGCTCTTGATGCCGTTAGTGTTCGCGTCACCACTCCTTCAGGCCCCAGGTTTGGGATGCGCGGCGCGCGTTTCTCGCCGCTCACTGTTGCCCTTCCCCGCGTCGAGCTTCGCCTGCTTGGGCTTTGGTTTCTGGGGCTGTGGTTGCTGGGATCGAGCGCGACTTCGGCAAGCCCGAATTGGGTTGCAGAACGCTGCTGGCACCAGTCCGGAACGACCACGTCTTGTAGTTGACGAAGGCCCAATTCGAGCGCAGTGTGCGGCCATCGGGAAGCTGCACGATGGCACCATTGGAGTCACTCGCCGTGCAGTGGCCGCGCAGCACATCGATCACGATGTTGGCGGCCTTTGCATCGAGTGTCGACCAATCGATGACTACGTCTTGGCCTTCGATCCTCGAAATGTCGCCTGGCTTGCCGATGACAAGTCCGGGGCCATCGCCTTCGACGAGGCGGTCCATGGTCAGCGTCTGGGCGTTGATGTGGATGCCGTTCGGATCGTTCTGGCCGTTGGGGAGCAAGCCCTGCGCTTCGACGGGACCGCCGAACCGCACGGCGTCTGGATCGATTTGGATATTGCCTATGCACACTGCCCGCATGTTAGACAGAAGACCGTTCGAACCGGCTTCATGCAACGTCATCGTTGGCGGCATGAACGTTGAGCGATCATCAAACGAACCGAGCGCTGACAAGCGCACGGCATCGTCATTGCTAACGCGAACCCGAGCGCCTTCCATGATGACCGTGCGGTCTGCGAAAGAACGGCGCACGATGGCGGGAGTCTGCTCGTCGGCATTGCCGACAAATAGCAGCGCCTTGCCACCTTGGCTGATGAACAGGCGGTGACCGGATCCGGTGATGTGACCTTGCCGCTCATCGTCGAGCTGGAAATCGCGCACGTCGTCAACGAGCAACCATGGCTTCGCCAGCGAGTGCATGATGACGTTGGGCAGCAGGCCAGTGGCGCCACCGAAATACATGCGTCGCACTTCTGGCGGCAGCGCGAATGGCAGCACCCGCAACCGAGCTGCAGCACATGTAACCGTGGCTGGCTCGGCCGATCCCGCTTGCGGTACCTTGGCGTAGATGCGGGGCAAGTCGTCACCGTGAGCGTGTGCGTCGATGATCGCGTGGCGGCCACCAGCATGGTGAACATCAATGCGTGGACCGACGACCTCGACTGAGTGCTCCCGGAGCGGGCCGCCGATCTGGGCTTCTTGCCACGTTCGCAGCAACCGCGGCATGCGGTCCAGTGTGTTCATCTCGGACCAAGGGGACTCGTCGAGTTCCATTGGCAACAACCGCATCGATCGCGGACCGATCAGGCGCAGTCGCGGCGCTTGTGCCTGCAGCACTTCCTCGTCTTTTTGGAACGTCGCGCGAACTGGCAGTCCGCCGACATCGAGCTCCGTGATTACCTTGCCTTCGAGCGTCGCGAGCAGCTGGCGAACGTTGCGCAGTTGGGTGCCGTCGTCATCGAAGTCCGCTTGGATCTCATCGAAGGGCGCACGCAATTCGAGCGTCGTGCGGTCGCCTTGGCGCT
This sequence comes from uncultured bacterium, assembly GCA_963974725.1. GTDB lineage: Bacteria > Planctomycetota > UBA1135 > UBA1135 > UBA2386. The sequence continues at coordinate 1,727 of CAXBFC010000557.1, forward strand.
CGACCTTGCAGGCGCCAAGACCCGCCACCGAAGCTGTGCCATAGGTGACGTTGTAACGATGTTCACGCCAACGCGCCGAACGCTGGTCGCTCGCAAGTCCGAGTTGCAAGGCCTCGTGGTCCTTGGCAATGGTGAGCAACATGCCATCGTTACCCTTGGCGATCAGGTCCGGCTTTGGCTTGCCGCCGACAAGGCTCGCAGCCCCTGCCTCGTAGACTTCGACGTCGCCAAACCCTTGCACGACGCCGGTCTCGCCACTGGGGCGGCCGTAGATGACCAGGCCATGGCTGGCGGTGATGCGCCGGGCGCCACTTTCAAACTTGGCAGCGCCTTCGTAGATGACAATCTGCTGTTGTTCTAGCGAGCGAACGCACCATTGCGGAAAGCCCATGGCGCGATGCAGAGCACCGGCAGCATTGCCAGGCCGCACCAAGTGGATGCGACGCGGCGAGGTGGTGACCACGGGCGCCTCTTGCTTGCTGCCGGGGAACAGCTTGGTCTGTTCGATGCGCGATTCGCCACCGTAGGTCGTAACGATGAACGGATCGCCGAGTGGTCCCGGACGAACCATGATGCGGGGCGTTGCGACGTGCACGCCGGGAACATCGATGGTCGCTGGGGCACCGATAAGCACAAGCCGTTGCCAGCCGATGCCGCGCGTTTGGTCGTCGGTGGTGCGACTCTTGACCTTGTCCTTGCTGCGCAGCAACCAACCAGTGAATTGGTCGCCGCGAATAGTCGACTTCGACTTCTCGCCGCGGCTGTCGAGCTTTGCCGAGGACATGCCCGGCAACTTCAGGGAGCCGTGCGTCAACTCAAGTTCGACGTTGTCATCGAGCGAAACCTGCGCGGCGCCGGTTACGGTGTCTTCGACGTAGCGCATGCGACCAGTCGCTCGGACGACCAAGTCCGACGCGGTCAGCTCTGGGTTGGATTGGATCGTGACTTCGGCCTTCTGTAGGCCGCTCTCGGTGCTGCGCGGCAGGCGAGCAGTGGCGCCAAAGCCCGTCAGTTTCACGGATTGCCGGCCTTCGTACGTGATCGTCACGAACTGGGTTGCCTCGGTGTTGAGTTGCAACTCGTTGTCGCCGATGACAATCGTGGCGTCGCCCAGTTCTAGTCGCAGTCCTTCTAGTTGACTGCCGGGTTGGGACGTGATGGTGCAGTCGCGAACGTCGATCTTCTTCTGCTCGCCAAACGTCGGATCGCCGTTCGCGTCGCGACCCAACTCGATGAAGGCTTCGCGGGCAACAACCGTCGCGGCATGCACGCCCTTGTCGAATAGCTTGAGCGTTACGTCGGTGAGTTGCTGCAGTCCATCACCGATTGGGCGACTGTCTTCAGCCCGCAGGATGTAGACGCGTTCTTTGCGCGTGCGGCCACCCCCGATCGGGATGTCGCGATCCTTTGGATAGACAAGTTTGCCGTGCTGGGACAGCTTCGCGCCGCCACCATTGCCGTTGAGCCGCACACCCGGTCCGCTGGGCGATTGCGAGCTCTTGGGACGCTTTGGCACGTTGTTGTTGGGGGCATTGTTGTTGGCGGCACTGTTGTCGCCGCTACCGGTGCCATTGCCGTTGGCGCGAACGGCAGCTTCATCGCCGACTGCGAACCACAGGGCGGCGACACCAACGGCTATCAGCAGCAAGAACGCGATCAACCGTTTCACGGACGACCATCCTTGTCGACGACGTTCTGCCAGACACCGCGCGCGCGCAGCAGTTCTTCGATGACATCGCGTGCGGCGCCAAAGCCACCCGAACGTTCGGTAACGAACTGCGCCGTTGCCAAGACTTCGCGGCGCGCTTCTGGAACGGTCGCGGCGAAACCAACCTGGCGCAACACTGGCAGGTCGAGCAAGTCGTCGCCAACGTAGGCGACTTGATCGGGCGTCAGGTCTTGGCGCTGAAGTACTTCGGCGAAGGCTTCGGACTTATCGATGCGGCCCAGCACGACATCGTGAACCCCGAGGTCGCGCGCGCGTCGTTCGACGATCTCGCCGCCGCGTCCGGACAGAAATCCGGAGCGACCACCGGCGCGATGCCAGTAGACGATGCCCGCTGCATCATGCACGTGGAACGACTTGTATTCGCGGCCTTCAAAGTCGAAGTGGATGCGGCCGTCGGTCAGCACGCCGTCAACGTCCAGCAGCAAGAACTCGATCTTGCGCAGCGCGGCATCGTCGGGCCGTGGGCGACCAGGCGTGGCAATCGGTCGTGATGGACTTCGTGATGGAATCGAGGCACTCATCCGATCTTGAGGTTGAGTAGGTCTTGCACGTCGAGCAAACCGATCAGTCGCCCTTCGTCATCGACGACCGGCATCTGGTCAATGGCGCTCTTGTGCAACAGGGCGAGTGCCTCGAGTGCAAACGTATCGGGCGCGATCGAACGCGGCCCCTTGGTCATTGCATCGTCGATGCGGCGTTCGCGCGGGTTGGACAAACCGTGTTCGATCAGGCGACGCAAATCGCCATCGGTGAAGAACCCGACCAGCTTGCCGTCGCGGTCGACCACGCTGGTGGCGCCCGGACGTCCCGGGGTGCTGGTCATGACCTCGATCGCTTCCATGACGGTGCAAGTGTCCTTGATGCACGGATTGCGGTCGCCGGTCCGCATCAATTCGGACACTTTCATCAAGCGTCGGCCGAGATCGCCACCAGGATGGAAGCGCGCGAAGTCTTCGGGACCAAAGTTGCGACCCTCCTGCACGACGAGCGCCAACGCATCGCCAAGTGCCAGCATCGCGGTCGTCGAGGCACTCGGTGCCAGACCGTGGGGGCCGGCTTCGTC
>CAXBFC010000558.1:0-4506 GCA_963974725.1 uncultured bacterium
GCGTAGCGCCGATCAAGGCCATGGATGGGGTCATGCCCGGCAGCCGCGCCTTTGCGCAATTGCACAACGGCAACTACTTCATCGGCAAGGTCAAGCACGTCGCGGATGAGACCATCACGTTGCGGGTCGAAACCGGCGAGGTGACGTTGGCCACGGCCGAGATTGCGACCTTGACCCGCCTTGGCACAACCGACTACGACGAACTGCAGAAGGCCACCAAGGGCTTTGTGCGGCTGACCAACAACAACCGATTGATTGGTGGCATCCTCAGCCGCATCGCGGACGACCACATCGTGTTGGAGTTCCGCAGCAACCGCGTGATGCTGCCCAGGTCAGCGATCGGTGAAATCGTTTCGGGCCAGAGCAGTGACGACAAGGTTCGACTCGGCACGACCACCGAAGAAGACAGCTGGATCCGCTCGCTGGCGAAGCGTCAGCTCGGAACCGGGCAAGGTGCCCCGGTCAAGCCCGACGGTTCCACCACGCCAACTAGCAGCGAACCGCCTCGTTAAGAGATCTGGCCACTTGCCGCAGCAGGCCGGCTGGTATCATGAGCCGCAATGGACACTTGTCCTGAATGCGGCAACCATGATATGCGATCGGTCAAGCTCGACAGCGGGACCGTGATCGAATGCGGTCTGTGCGGCGAGCAGTTCGGAGAGCGCCGCGCGGTAACCGGATCGAGCTTGTCAGACGAGGCCGAACAGCGCCGCATCGATCCCATCGTCTGGCCGTTGGCACGGATTCTGGAGCGCCTTCCTGGCATGGACTTGGGAGCGACGAGTGCCGGTGGAGCCGCGTCTCTGCCGTATGTTGATCTGGTCGTAGTTGGGCAAGACGCGCTGCGGCAGATCGAGAATCTGGCCAAGTCGATGCGCCTCGTCGCCGGTTCCCTGCGTTGTCGTTGGCGGATCGAAGCCCGATTTGAGCACACGTTGGTGTTCTTGATCGCGCCAGCCGTCAAGGATACGACCTTGCGAGATGCGCGTATCGACATCGAAGTGCTCGCCCAGTGTATCGAACGAGACATGCGTCTGACGTGGTGGCGGCATGCCAACGTCGCCGAGAACGGGTAGCCTTGTTGCTCGCCCGACCCCACTGTTCACACTGATGCTGCGACTACTGTCCCTGATTGTCTCTATTGCTCTGGCTACCGGCCTGTGCGCTCAAGAAGACCTCGAAGCCCGTCTTGATGCGGTGAAAGAGTTCACCAGATACTTCAAGAAGGCCAAGGAGGAGGCGCTGCAGGTCGAATCGATCATGACCTTGAAGGGCAACGAGTGCGTGCCCGCCTGTGAGGCGCTGCTCAAGTTGATGAAGCACAAGGTCGCGGCCGTGCAGAATGCATCGCTGAAGGTGCTGGCCACCTATACCAAACAAGAAACCTTCCAAGCGCTGATTGATGAGCTGCCAGACGAACGAGACAGCTTCAAGGTCGCGGTTTCGATCAAGCTACTTGGACGTTCCAAGATCGCGGGCGCTGTGCCGGCGATCGAACTAGCCGCCGCCAACTCCAAGGCGTCGGCCAACGTGCGCTACGAGGCAGCGCGTGCCTTGATGGCGATTGGCGACCCCGGCAAGCAGGGTGTGCTTGGCGAGTTCTTGAACGACAAGGAACCGCTGGTGCGGCTCGCCGCGTGTGATGCGATTGCCAAGATGAAGGTCGTTGCGTTTCGCGAAGGCGTGACCAAATTGCTGGACGATCCGCAGTGGCAGGTTCAGACAGCGGCTATCGAAGCGGTCGCACAGTTGCGGCCCCAAGCCGCCGTGCAGCCGTTGATCGACCTGATGCGCAAGAGTGGTCGGTTGCGGGTCGAATGCGCAGACGCGTTGTTCCGCATCACGGGACTCGACTTTGGCATGGATGCGGATCGCTGGCAGACCCAGTGGACCACGCTGATGAGCATCGAAGGCTGGCGTATCCCAACCGACGAAGAGCTGGCCAAGAAAGCCGCCAGTCGCAAGAAATACGACGCGCTCTACGGCCGCACCGAGGGCACGACGAACGCCTTTGCCGGCATTCCGACAACGTCGACCAACGTGCTGTTCGTGATCGATGTATCGGGCTCGATGGACGATCTGGTAGTCGAAATCGACAAGTTCCGCGACTACAAGGATCGCAAGCGCTTCACCATCGTGCAGACGGAACTGCTGAACACGATTGAGACCCTGACGGCGGATACCAACTTCAACATTCTGTCGTTTGCGAGTGACACCAAGGCGTGGAAGCCGCGCCTGGTGCCGGCCAACGTCGTCAACCGCGATTCCGCGCAGTCATTCGTACGCCGCCTGAAACCGATCGGCGGGAACGAGTCCCAAGAATTGGCCGCGTCTGGCTTGGGCGGTTCCGCCAACCTGGAAGCCGGCAAGACCAACACGTTGAAGGCCCTGCTGTACGGCTTCGGCGTCGACCCAGACAAGCCGCCGAAGCCAACGGTCACCGGCATCGACAAGAAGGCGCTCAAGCGGCCGCTCGACACCATCTACTTCCTGAGTGATGGTCGGCCGTCGACTGGCAAGTTGCTCGAGCCTGATGAGATTCTCGCGGAGATCCGCAAGCACAACGAGCAATACAAGCTGGTGATCCACACCATTGCGATCGGCGACTTCCAGAAGGGCTTCTTGCAGAAGTTGGCCCAAGAAAACGGCGGCGTGTTCGTCGACCTCGGGCGCTAACCGGCAAATCTCAGCAGCGACACTATTCGATCGGCTGCTTGCCGCGCAGGAGTCCGCGCGGTCGTAGCCACATTACACAGGCCGTTGCCATCGCGCCGCAGACCGCAGTTGTCGTCAGCGCCGTCGCCAGGCCAGAGCGAGCCTGCAAATGGAACAACTGCATGTTGACCAACGCATAGATGGCGCGGGCGCCGAGCGACATCACGGACAATACCGTGGTGCGGGCTGCGGAGCCGATGCGGTGGTTGACGAACTCGTGCAGCAGGGACCAGTGCATCGCGAACGGCACCTGCTGCACGAAGAACATGCTGATGCCGATCCAGCACCAGGTTCTTGAGCCTTCGCCGTTGGCTGCGAGCATGCGTTCGACTGCCATTACCAACAGCGAAGCGATCAGCACGATCGGCATGCCCCAAAACAGTGGCCGCCGACCAAACCGACGCACCAACTGCGGCACGTAGGAACTGAGCGGCGCCGCGACCAGGTTGAGCACGGCGAAGACCATTCCGACCACGATGCCATTGGCCAATAGTGGTTCGATTTCACCGGCCGCCTTCAAGTAGGGCTGGTAGTTGTGAAACGGAAAGCGCAACAGCGTGAACAGCACGACCCAATAGAGCAGCAGCCAGCGCACCGCGGGCTTCTTCAATTCTTCGCGGGCATGGCCGAGGAACACATCCGGGCGTTCCGCCGGCGGAGTCTTCACAGCCTTCGCCAGGCGGGTCGCAAAGCAGGCCGCCAGCAAGTGCAGCGCGCACGTAACCGCGATCGCCACTTCGTAGGCGGTGCCGTCGGCATTGCCCAGGTAGACCAACACGCCCCCGAGCAAGAACGCACAGCCAGTGCCGTAGAGGCGGCGGGCGTGGATGCGGCTCTCTTCCGCGAGGTAACGGTGCTCTTGGCCGTGTCGCTGCAACGTGTCATACAGCGCCACGGTGGGCGGCCCCGACAGCACCGAGTGGCCCAGACCAAGCAGGATCTCGCCGACCAAGAACCCGGAGTAGGTGGGGTTGAGCACCATCATGCCGAAGCCCGCCGCGAGGATCACCGGACCGAGCATCAACATGCCCTTGGTACCGAAGCGATCAGACAGCATGCCGGTCGGGACTTCGGCCACGAACATGGTGACGTAGTAGGCCGTCAAGACCTCGCCATACTGCCCCGCATCCATGCCATGGTCGGCGAAAAACAGGAACAAGAACGGCACGCAGGCGAACGGGTAGGTCACCAACGCATACGCGCGCAGCCAGGCAAGTTCTCGTTGGAGAGCCAAGCTGTGAGGGTGGCTGTTCGGGTCGGCAGTTGCAATCTTTCGCCTGCCGCGCGACCGTTACGTGCCATGAGGCGTCGATCCCCTTGGCTTGCACTGGCGTTGACTGGTTGCGTGGCCGTCGGCCCGTCGCCCCAGCAGCATCCAGAGTTCGATTGGGCCAAATCGGTGCTGCTTGGCACCGAGGTCGGCGATGCACGGGACGCCGTGGTGCGTTGGCAAAAGCCCATTCAATACCTCGTCGTGGCGGCGCCGAGCAACGTGCGGCGCGCCATTGATGAGGCATTTGCGAAGCTGCAGCAGGCCCTGTCAGGAACGCACCGAGTCGAGCTTGAGCACGTCGCAACGAGCGACGTGCGCATCGGCGGCGATGGCTTCATCACGGTGTTTGCGAAGGCGCCGCGGCACGCGGCGGCCCTGGCGAAGCAGCATGGCGCGCAACCGCCGCAGCCTGCTGCCGATGGTTGGTTCACGATCGTCTGGAACCACAAGTTTGAACTGACTCGCGCGGTCGTATTCGTCGATCCTGACCTGACGGAGAAGTGGCTGCGCCACACTGC
>CAXBFC010000559.1:0-4497 GCA_963974725.1 uncultured bacterium
TTTCGACAGTTCGCCGAATCGGAAGTCTTCGGTGTAGAACGCGCGGACCAGTGGCAAGAAGCGATCGAACGCGACCTGCCAGTCCGTGCTGAAGCCGTGCATGTTGGGGTAGTGCTGGTCGCCAGCGAGCGCACACGTCGCCTCGAGCGCCGCGATCTCTGCCGATCGCGCTGACAGCAACAACCCCGTGGAATAGACCGGATCGATGAACCCAAGCGCGTCGCCGATCACTGCCCAGCCAGGGCCACCATCGACCGTCGCCCGGTAGGAGAAGTCGCGGGCCACGCGCACTTCGCCGATCACCGCCGCATTCGTCATGCGTTCAAGCAGTGCCGGGCACTGATCGATCGCGGACTGCAGGATCTCATCGCGGTTCTGACCGAAGCGCAGGATCTCGCGGGCCGAAGTCACCAGCCCGATGCTGACGCCCCCCATCAACGGGATGAACCAGATCCACGACTGCGCGTCGAGGCGATAGATCAGCGTCGACCCCGCATCGATTCCAGGGTCGAGCTGCACCCCTTCGAAATGCGCATAGACCGCCGTGTTTTCGAGGCCGGGAATCAGCTTTTGGCGACTGCGTTCGCGCGCCACGACTCCTTTCTGACCGGAAGCATCCAAGACCAGCCGCGCATCGATCACATCTTCGCTTTCGTCGAGACGGCGAACGCGCACGCCGGTCACGGCATCCCCTTCCGAACACACCGCAATGACCGGAGTATCCGTCTCGACATGCGCGCCACATTCGACGGCGCGGTCGAGCATCATGCGATCGAACTCGCTGCGCAAGACTTGCCACGTGTTGTGCATGCGCGGATCGCGCACCTCGGAGAAGTAGAACGGACGGCTCGGGCCCTTCGGCGAAATGAACTGCACGGCGTGCTTCTGCGGGAAACCGATCTGGTCCATGCGTTCGCGAACGCCGAGTTTCTCCAGGGTCAGGTTGACCGCGGGAACCAGCGACTCGCCGACGTGGAACCGCGGGAACGAGTGCCGTTCGAACAATCCGACGCGATGGCCAGCCTGGGCAAGCAGCGTGGCAGCGGTAGTACCGGCGGGACCGCCGCCAATCACGACGACGTCAAAGCTTCTATGGGAGTCTGTCACAGGCGAGAGCATCATGATGTATCCGTGTTCGCCAGGGCGGGCGGGACGAGATTCTGACACCTCAGATTTTTTCGCGAACCACGGTTCTGATTCGCATGGAGGCGCGCGCGCCGCAAGGACCGTAAGATCGCAGCCCCGATGGCGCCCACACCCGATCCGCAAAAGTCCGAAGCCACGACAGCTGGCAACTACTTCGTCGCGAACTACCCCCCGTTCTCCTGCTGGAAGCGAGAAGACGCGGGCCTGGCCCTGGCACGGCTCGCCGAGCCTCCAGCCCAAAACACGCCGTTCGGGCTCTACGTGCACATCCCGTTCTGCCGGAAGCGCTGCGACTTTTGCTACTTCCGGGTCTACACCGACAAGGACTCGCGTGCGGTGCGGCGCTACATCGATGCGGTCATCGCCGAAGTCCGCATGCACGCGGAAAACGCCGCGGTCAAGGGCCGCAAACCCGAGTTCGTCTACTTCGGCGGCGGCACGCCCTCGTATCTGTCGGTCGACCAACTGACGACGCTGTTCGACGGGATCCAGCAATACCTGCCGTGGGACGGCGCCCGCGAAATCACGTTCGAGTGCGAACCGGGCACGCTGCAGGAGAAGAAGATCCGGGCGCTGAAGGATCTCGGCATCACCCGCCTCAGCCTCGGCGTCGAGAACTTCGACCCGGAGATCCTGGAGCGCAACAACCGCGCGCACCGGGCCAAGGAGATCGACAAGGCCTACGGGATCGCGCAAGAAGTAGGGTTTCGCCAGATCAACATCGACCTGATCGCAGGCATGATCGGCGAGACCGATGCCAACTGGCAGAAGTGCATCGAGCGCACCATCGAGATGGCGCCGGACAGCGTGACGATCTACCAGATGGAGATCCCCTACAACACGACCGTCGCAGGTCGCATGAAGGAAAGCGGCGAAGCAACGGCTCCGGTTGCCGACTGGCAGACCAAACGCCGCTGGGTTGACGAAGCCTTCGCCGCACTCGAACAACACGGCTACCACGTCGGCAGCGCCTACACCGCCGCGCGCGGCGACGACGCCAAGTTTCTGTATCGCGATGGTCTGTGGCACGGTGCCGACCTGCTCGGAGTCGGCGTCGCGTCCTTCTCCCACGTTGGCGGCGTGCACTTCCAAAACGTGCACGACTTCGATCCCTACATCGAATGCGTCGAGAGCGGCCAACTACCGATCCACCGCGCCATGCAGGTCGATGCCGACCAACGATTGATTCGCGAGTTCATCCTGCAACTCAAGCTCGGCTCCGTCGACACCAGCTACTTCACCAAGAAGTTCGGCGTCGACCCGCTGGTGCGCTTCCAAGAACCACTCGCCAAGCATCAAGCGGATGGCTACCTGAGCATCGAAGGCACTCGCGTCACGATCGCGCGCCACGGTTTGCTGCAAGTCGACCGCCTGCTGCACGACTTCTTCCCAGAAGAGCACCGCGCGGTGCGCTACGCGTAATGGCCAGCGAATACCGCATGCGGCGCATGGTCGAGTTCGCCGACACCGACATGGCCGGCATCATGTACTTCGCGAACTACTTCAAGTTCATGGAGTCGGTCGAACACGCCTTCTTCCGTTCCCTCGGCTTCTCCGTGCACGGCGGCGACGACGGCGAAACCTGGGGCTGGGCTCGCCGCACCGCGTCGATGAGCTACGAACGCCCCCTGCGCTACGAAGACGAAGTCGAACTGCACATCGTCGTGCTCGAAAAGCGAACCAAAGCCATCACCTACGAAACCCGCTTCCTACTCGACACTGACGAAGGCCAGATCGAAGTAGCCCGCGGCACCATCACCGCAGTCTGCGTCGAAAAGACCAAGGACGGCATGCGAGCTGTCACCATGCCAGCCGAAGTAGACGCAGCTATCGAGGTACTGTGCCAGGAACAGGAGTAACACGTTCGATGGCGCCAGCTGGCGCCATCGAACGTGTTACTTCTGTGCCTGGCACAGTACCTCGTGGGCTCGAGCTGTAACCGGCACGACGCGTGGCGGGTGGTCGCCGTCGATGAGCACGCATTGCTCGGCAAGGTTGACGGTTGGGCAGACGTGACGCGGGACCAAGAACAGCGGTGTGCCGCGCGGCGGCAACTCGGTCGAGCAGCGCAACGGCAGATGTTCTTCACTCGGGGGTAGGCCTTCGAACGCATCGCTCCCGAGAACGAACGCGCATGGGTCGCCGGCTTCGGCGGCGATCGATTTGGAGCCGGCGTCACACGTGGCAATGTTGGAGGTGGGGTGGCTGATCACGCGGGATAGCACCAACGCCGCGGGTTGCAGCTCCACTTCGGGGTTGTCGAGTTGCGAACGCGCATCGTGGAACACCACGGTGCCCGGTGAGATGCGATGCACGAACGTGTCCTTCGCCGCGAAAGCATCGAAGTGCAAGGCGTGGTGAAATGCAGGCGTGCCAGCGGTAATCAACTCTGGCGTTGTGATGCCTTCGGTGGCGAGGTGATCCACTAGCTGCAGCAACCGCTGGTAGCCTTTGAAGATCGCTGCACGCCGGGCTGCCAGGTCTGCGTGGTGCAGGTGGCCATCGTAGAAGTGCAGACCGCGGAACCGATCGCCGGCAGCCTGCACTACGGTGCGAACCGCCGCTTCGTCCGCCATCGGAATCCCGGTGCGGTTCATGCCCGGATTGACGTCCACGAAGACGCCAACGCCTTCGGGCAACTCGGCGAGCACTTCCGGATCCTCCACCAACACCGACAGTGTCGTGTGCTTCGCTCGGCCAGCGATCTCACCGATCCGACGCAAGGACGGACCGCGCAGCGGATACGCGACCAACAAATCCGCCGGGTTCTGTCGCGACTCTGCCAGCGCGACGAACACATCCGCTTCGCGTGTCGTGGCACACTTGAAGTGGGTTACGCCAGCGTGCAACAGTTCGCCCCAGACCTCAGGCATCTTGGTCGTCTTGAGGTGCGGCCGCCAGCGGTCGGGCGACCCCGCGTAGGCGATCATGCGCTGAATGTTCTCGCGAACGCGATCCAGGTAGACCACCAGCGCGGGAGTCTGCAGTTGCTCGACGAATGCAGGGGGCAGCTCGTAGGGGCCGACCGATGTCGAAGCGAACGGATTCACGGAAGGGCGCAACACCCCAACCATTGCAGCAGCAGCGGCACGTCGGTGCTAGAGCAAATACTGGACGGCCTCGGCGCTGCCCCGCATATCTCACCAGCCACGCCGGCAAGTGCATCCGAATGCCCGCAGACAAGGAAGACGACCGAGGTCCGCGCAGACGGGTCTGTAGACCCACCGCGCAGCGCAAACCCGTCTACAGATCGACCAAGCCCGCAACGCGGGCGGCAGGCAACGCCTGCCGTCTGACGCAGGCCGCGGCCATTCGGGCGTGCTTGCCAAGTTGCTGGTGAGATATGTGGGC
>CAXBFC010000560.1:0-4493 GCA_963974725.1 uncultured bacterium
CGATGCTTCGCATCGCAGCTGATCATCCAAAGACGTTAGACGCTTGACCAACGCCGTCGCCAGGTGAGCGTTGGCCAACCGATTCGCAAGCCATCCGCGAGATTGCACCTGCCGTCAGTAGCAATGATGCGCTCGCTGTTGGTGTGCTTGATCGGTGTTGTCGGCTTTGATGCCTGACTCGTTGCTCGTGTGCTTGCTGTCTGCACGAGTGCTCCTTCGGCTTGCCTCGGCACGACCCAGGGGAGGCACATCAGCCGATCCGATAGCCGGCTTTGCATTGCACGCGACCTACGGCCTCCGCGCGAGCTGACGCCATAGTTGGCAAGCGACTTCGGGCCGCTGGCCGGGCGATACGCCAACCCTCCCGCTTGCCAGCAAAGCAGTCCGAGCAATCCAGCCCAATCCTACGAGCAGGCGCCAGATTCGGATTGAGGCCCTCGCGCGAGGCGCAAGCATTCACCATTGCGGCGCCAGTTGGCAATCGCGAGCGAGACGCTACGATCAGCGCCTAACTGGACGATGCAGCAGACGACGCTTCGCGTCGCAGCTGATCGTCATAGACGTTGGGCAGTCCTGCGTGGCCTCATATTCCCTTGCTACAGACTTGAGTGGCGGAGAACTCGGGCGAGAAGCATGCCCGTGGACTTGGTCAGATGTGCCTTCTAGAGTCCCTGCATGATGGCAGCTCGGTTAGTCTTGCTACTCGCGCTGGTCGGATGCGCTCAGTCTGCAGGCCCGGCAGGTGGAGACGTTCAGCCAGCTAAGCAGCCACCACAACTACTCTCCTTCAAGGAGCTGACTAGTTGGGCATATGTCGAGGGATTGGAGGGTATGCCGGAGAGCGTCAAGGCGCTGTCTGGTAAGCGCGTCAAGATGACCGGCGCGTTGCTTCCTATCGACGACTTCGAGGGCTGCGACTTCTGGCTCGCTGACCCTCCTGCACTAGAGAGTCACCGAGGGCCAAAAGACCACCAAATGGTACACGTTGTGTTCGCTCAGCCAGTGCGCATGGACTCATACATAGATGGGGTCACAGTGGTGGGAACATTCCGCGTGAAGTCGGTGGTCGTGGATGGATATGTCATCGAGATCTTCCGGCTCAGTGTGGAGTCTATGGAGCCGATCAAGAGTCGGTAGTGCATTGGTCAGTCGCGTGACCTCATTGGTTGCTACGCGCCCGTCCACAATCGCGGTAGAGTGGCTGCCCAACTAGACGATGCAGACTGACGATGCTTCGCATCGCAGCTGATCGTCCAAAGACGTTAGCCGGACCGTTGTTGACCTTATGGCGTTCGATGTTGAGTCGTATCAGGCGCAGGAGAGGCGCTGGCCTCAAGCCGGACGAGTAATCCTCGCCCAGTTCGATTCGGAAACGGTTCAGGTGTACCAAGCCTACCGGCCCGGGATTGCTCGGTTCGCTGTTGAGCACGGCTACTTCGGTGGCGACTTCAAGCTCGGCAGGATGACTTGGATCAAGCCCAACTTCCTGTGGATGATGTATCGCAGTTCGTGGGGCCAAAGCCCAGACCAAGAGGTTGTGCTCGCCGTTCGCATCAAGCGGTCAGCCTTCGACGAGATCTTGAGGGCTTCGGTCCACTCCACGTTCCGGGCACAGGTCTACGATTCCGAGCAGTCTTGGCGAGAGCGCTTGGCTCACTCAGACGTTCGCTTGCAGTGGGATCCTGATCACGCGCCAGGCGGCGAGCCTGTTGCCCGACGAGCCATTCAGCTTGGGCTGCGTGGTGCGGCAGCCGCCGCCTACGCTCGCGAGTGGGTTGTGAGCATCGATGACGTGTCGGAGTTCGTGGCGGAGCAGCGGGCTGCTCTTCGCGGGGCGGACTATTCAGAGCTCAGCACTCCTCGTGAGGAGCCCTATCCTGTCGCAGGTGACATCGCAGAGCACCTTGAGCTTGAGAGTGATTAGGGCGATGCTGGCCGGCTAACTAGATGATGCAGCTGGCGAGGCTTCGCCTCGCAGCTGATCATCCAAAGACGTTAGGTTGACGGGATGACCGAGCAGTTCGACAGCGCGCAAACCCTGCAGAATCTGCTCGTCTCGCATGCCACTGGTGGGCATGAGTCTGATGCGGACTACGCCGAGCTTCGATCCAGCCTGCTCGAGGAGCCGGGCCTGAGGGTGCTCCTGCCGGCCTTCGTGCGGACCTGCCGAAACCTTGATCAGTTCTGGCAGTTCATCAAGAGCAAATTCGAGACATACAAAGAGCGGCGTGCGTATCTGTGGTCGGAGTTCGAGCCACTTCTGGAGCACCTTGAGAGCCTCGGTAAGACTCCGTCTGACGCCGGTGTTTCGTTGACACTGTCGGCGGTCAATGCGGATGCGATTCAGGCGGCCTGGCAAAAGGCTCTCGACAGGCGGCAGTCCGATCCTGAGGGGGCCATTACGATGGCGCGGTCACTGCTGGAGTCGGTCTGCAAGCACATCCTCGATATGCGTAAGCAGAGCTACGAGGACAAGCTGGAGCTGCCCAAGCTCTACAAGCTTACTGCTGAGTCTCTGGATCTCGCCCCGAGCCAGCATACGGAGCAGGTCTTCCGTCAAATCCTCGGTGGTTGCACTGCGATCGTGGAGGGCCTGGGCGCCGTGCGCAACCGACTTGGGGATTCGCACGGCAAGCGTGGCGTCGCAGCTCGACCAGCTCCGAGGCATGCTGAGCTTGCGGTCAATCTCGCTGGATCCATGGCGAAGTACTTGATCGAGACGATGCTGGCCCGCGATGCTCAGCAACCTAACTAGTCAATGCAGCTGACGACGCTCCGCGTCGCAGCTGATCGACCACAGACGTGACGTTGGGCGGACGGCGTCGGCGTTGAGTTCCGGGGAGTATTATGGCGAAGACGTTTACTGAGCGATTGACAGATCACCTGCGCCAAGTGGGCGCGTCCCCATTCTTGTTCGTGGGGTCCGGCCTATCTCGCCGATATCTTGGGTTGGATAGCTGGGAAGGCCTCCTGCAGCGTTTCGCGGGTAAGACGGATCGCCCCTACGAGTTCTATCGATCGACCGCGGACGGCCAGTTTCCCAGAATTGGCAGCGCCATCGCCAACGAATTTCACGGCGTGTGGTGGGATAAAGAGGACTATGCGTCGTCGCGCGCCAAGTACATGGATGACGCAGTTGGCAAAGACTCTGCGATCAAGATTGAGATCGCTGACTACCTGCGATCGGCGGCCCTCGAAGAGGTCGGCGGTGACGATGCTCGGAGGGAGTTGGAGTTGCTGCGGACTGCGGTAGTGGATGGCGTCATCACGACGAATTACGACCTTTTCCTTGAGAGTGTCTTCGATGGCTTCGAAGTATTCGTGGGGCAAGACGAACTCCTGTTCTCGCAGTCGCACGGCGTTGGTGAGATATACAAAATCCATGGGTGCGCCACACGTCCGAACTCGATCGTCCTGACCCAGGAAGACTACGATCGCTTTGATGCTCGAAATCCCTACCTAGCGGCAAAGTTGCTCACCGTGTTCGTCGAGCACCCTGTCGTATTCTTGGGCTACTCCCTGACGGATAAGAACATCACTGCAATTCTCTCGTCGATCGCCAAGTGCTTAACGGATAGCAATATTGGGCAGCTTCGGGATCGTTTGATCTTCGTTCAGTGGGACGCTAGTGCTGATTCTCCGTCCATGGACAACAGTTCGATTGTGGTTGATGGGCTGCCGTTGCCAGTGGTGCTCATCAAAGCTGCCAGCTTTGAGCCGGTGTTCGAGGCTCTGGCTTCCGTGCCGCGGTCGTTTCCGGCACGTGTGCTTCGCAGGCTCAAGGAGCATGTGTATGAGCTGGTCAAGTCCAATGACCCGAAGCAGCGACTCTACGTTCGCGATCTCGAGGATGCTGAGGGCGATGCTGCTGAGTTGGACGTTGTGTTTGGGGTGGGCGCTATCGACGAGGTCAAGAGCGTTGGTTACCGCGGGTTGGGTCGTGACGATCTCATTCACGACGTGCTGCACGAGGACCGAGGTTATGACGCGGGTGAGGTTGTGCGCGACGTGCTTCCAAGGCTAGTTAACCACGGTAAGTATTTGCCTCTTTTTCGATATCTGCGCCTGGCTGGGCTTCTCGCCGACGATGGTGTACTCGTCAGTGAGCACGGGCTCCCAACAAAGGTTAAGCGGCGGGCAATCTGCACACTTGACTACTTTCAGCCTCCGCAGTGGTACCAGAAGAAGCGCGATAGCGTTGAGTCCAAATACAACTCGTTCGCCGATGTCGTGAGCGACAAGACGCCTAGCGATGTGGTGATGTATGCTCCACTGCTGGAGGCGACCAAGCTGCAACCTGAGCCGATCCGGCGTTTCTTGATCGACAATGAGCAGTTGCTATCGCAGGGCAACGACCTTGTGAAGACGCAGTACATTAAGATGGTTTGCATCTTCGACTGGCTCAAGAATCGTTTGGCGTGATTGTCGCCGCCCAACTCTCATAAGGCCCCTGGTTGTCAAGAGAGATAAAGGTAGCGCCAGGGTGTCACCGA
>CAXBFC010000561.1:0-4489 GCA_963974725.1 uncultured bacterium
ATCAACGCACCGAGCGAATCTTGACGTGTCGTCGGCCGACGCCGTTGCCGAAGCTGCTGATCGTCGAACTCAAGGCTGACGAACAACACCGTGACGCCATCGAGCGTTGCCTTCAGGGCATTGCGCTGCCGCCGAGCAAGTGTTCCAAGTTCGTGATGGCGTCGTCGCCCGACGAGGCGCCGATCCCGTCGGAATACTGGTAGCTGGGGAGTGGTTGCAGTTGCCGCGACAGTGTCCTAACGCGGCAGTGTCTAACGCGGCAGTGTTCCTAGCTCGGCCGTGTTCCCAAGGCGGCGGTGTTCCCAACGCGGCAGTATCCTAGCGCGGCAGTGCCTTGTTCAGCGCGACCAGCCACGAGTGCACTTCCTTTTCGGTCAGGTCGGCGCGGTAGAGCGGTTGCATCAATGCTGCGATCGAGTTCTTGGGCCGGTTGGCTTTGACCCAATCCGAGTTTTCAAGCAGGCGGCGCAGGGCGATCTCGACCCGTTGCAGCATCTCGGTGGAGGCCAATGGCGCGCCCGCGAGTTCTTGCTTGCTCGGCGGGCACGCGGCCTTTGCTCGCAGGTCACAAGCGGCATAGAGCTCCGCGCCGTAGATGCCGACGGCCTGTGAGAGGTTGAGCGAGCTCTGCTGGCTGGCGGTTGGCACGACGGAGACCACCTGGCAGCGCAGCAATTCGGCGGGGTCGAGGCCATTGATTTCGCCGCCGAACAACAGCGTCGGTGCGCCGCGTTCTTGCGCCAGCTCGGCGACCTCGCGCGGCGTCATGACGCGCGTGCCCGGTGGCGGTTCGTTGGTTGTGCCGACGACCCACTTCGATTCCGCCAACGCCGCCGTCAAGTCAGTCGTGGTCGAGTCTTCGAGGATGTCGTTGGCCTGCACGGCCATTTGGTAGGCGTCGTTCCACGAGCCGATCTGCGAGTCGACGATGGTCAGCTTGTGCAAACCGAAGTTCTTCATCGCCCGGGCTACCGAGCCGAGGTTGCGCGCCCATCGGGGGCGCAGCAAGACCACGTGCACATCATCGAGCAGGCTGTAGGCGTCGTCGGTCATGGCGCGATCAGCGGGCTACCACGGAGTTGGCGCGTAGTCCTTCAAGAACTGGCCCCAGCAATGATGGCCAGTGTTGAAGCCGACGAAGATCGGGTCGACGCAACGTGCCGCGCCGTCAACCGAATCGAGCGGCGGCGCAAACCGCTGTGCTTGTTCTTTTTCGACGGCCTTCTCGAAGTGGTCTTCATCGGTGACCCATCCGGTATCCACACTGTTCATGTGGATGCCGTCCTTGACGTAGTCGGCGGCCGACGTGCGCGTCATCATGTTAAGCGCGGCCTTCGCCATGTTGGTGTGCGGGTGTCGCGTGGTCTTCAGCGCACGGTTGAACTGGCCTTCCATGGCGGACACGTTGACGATGTGCTTGTCGCGCGTCTTGACTGCGACCATCAGTGGCTTCAGCTTGCTGTTGAGCACGAACGGGGCGATCGAATTGACGAGTTGCACCTCTAGCAGTTCGACCGTCGGAACTTCGTTGAGCTGCATGCGCCACGAGTTTGTGTTGCGCAGATCCAGTTGCTGGCCTTCGCCATCCCGGATGCCCTCGGGGAACAAGTGGCTTTGGTCGCCTTCGCCGAGCAAATCCAGTTGGCTCAGCTGTGCGACGTTGTTGGGCGTTCGGT
The DNA here is from genome assembly GCA_963974725.1 of uncultured bacterium. Lineage (GTDB taxonomy): Bacteria > Planctomycetota > UBA1135 > UBA1135 > UBA2386. The sequence goes on from CAXBFC010000561.1 coordinate 1,677, forward strand.
AGATCGCGAGTGCGCGCTCGGCCGCGTGTTCGCCGAGCAATGCCTGCAGCTTTGGCGGTAGCTCCGCCGGGTTCTCGTGCCCGGCCATCTCCTTGTAATAGTCGGGCGGCCGGCGAACGGTCTGGCACGCGTTGTGGATCAGGAAGTCGAGGCGCGATTCGGTCGTCAACAGTTCGTTGCAGAAGGTCTCAACGGTGGGGGTGTGGCGCAGGTCGAGTGCCCGCAGGTCCAGTCGATCCGACCACTCGTCGAAGTCCTGCTCGGCTTGGAAGCGACGCGCGGCATCGCACGCAAAGCGCGTCGTCGCGATGACGCGGGCGCCCGCGCGCAACAGGTAGAGCACGATCTCGTAGCCGATCTTGACGCGCGAGCCCGTGACCACGGCGACGCGCCCGGTAAGATCGGCGGTCGCGTTGCGCTTCAGCCAATTGATGTCGGCGCACGTGGGGCACATGGAGTCGTAGTGGTGGTGCAGCTCGGTGTATTGCTCTTTGCAAACGTAGCAACCCTTCGGTTCATTGAGCACGTCACGCTGTTCCTTGGGTCGTTCCCGCGCCTGGTGCTCGAGCAAGGCGCGTTGTTCGGCCGTGATCGCCAGCTGTTTCGGCGCCGTCGGAAACGACAGGGCACGCTTCATCGCGCGGTTGCTGGTCGCCTCGAGCGCGCGGTCATCTTGATCGCGAACCTTGCGGCGCTCCTTGCCGCGGCGCGCGTTGGCGAGTTTGCGGCGCGAGATACGATCCGGCAACGCGATCTGGCCGGCGGCCTTGCGCAGTCGGATCAGCACCTCTTCGTCGACCTCGACTAGCGACTCTTGCGAGGCGGCCAGCGTTTCGAGCCACAGCACGTGAGCGGCAACGGCTGCCGGGTCCGCGACGGCGTCACGAGCGGCCGCCAGGGCGCGCTGCTGCTGGGCATCGTCGGGCTGGCTGCCAGTTTGCGGACTACCCTTCTGTGGGCTACCCAGCTTCTGGTCACGTTGCGAATCGCTCGACATTGGGGCAAACACTCTACCGAACCCATCCAGCTGCGGGAACGCCCTGCTGCAGACAGCCGCTAGCAAACCCTTCGTTGACGGCTGCCAACGTAGCCCGCATCGTCCAATGCACGTGACTGCCTCGATCAACTGCAAGGGTCTCGCCGCCAGCTATGGCGCGCGGGAACTGTTCTCCGGCTTCGACCTCGATATCGGGCCGAATGATGTGATTGGCCTGGTCGGTCCCAATGGCACCGGCAAGTCGACGCTGCTGAAGATCCTCGCGGGCGTCCGGCCGCCGGATGCCGGCGCGGTGACGGTTGCGCCGAAGACCGCCATGATCGGGTATCTGGCCCAAGAGCCGGACCGGGTGGCGGGGGAGAGCGTTCGCGGTCTACTGGCGCGAAGGACCGGTGTTGGCGAAGCCGAACAAGCGATGAACGCGGCCGCCGACGCGATGGCCGACGGCTTGCCCGGTTCCGACGATCAGTATTCGGATGCCCTCGAACGGTGGATGGCGCTCGGTGGTGCCGACCTCGACGAGCGCACCGCGTCGGTCGTGGCTTCGCTCGGCCTCGATGTCGACTTGGACATGGAGATGACGGCACTGTCCGGTGGCCAGGCGGCGCGCGCTGGTTTGGCGGCGTTGTTGTTGTCGCGCTACGACGCGTTCTTGTTGGATGAACCGACCAACGATCTCGACATCGAGGGCCTCGACCACCTCGAAGAGTTCGTGCAGAACCTGTCGGCGCCAGCGGTCGTGATCAGCCACGACCGCGAGTTCTTGACGCGAACGGTCACCAAAGTCGTCGAGATTGATCGCAGCCTGCTGCGCGTTGCGATCTACGGCGGCAGCTACGAGTCGTATCTCGAAGAGCGCGAGACGGCGCGACGGCAAGCATCCGATGCCTATGCCGAGAGCAGCAACCGTCGCAGCGAACTGGAAGCCCGAGCGCGCCGGCAGCGTGCCTGGATGAGCAAGGGGGTAAAGAACGCGCGGCGCAAGGCCAAGGACAACGACAAGATCGGCCGTGCCTTCCGCAGCGATGCGACCGAGAAGCAGGCGGCCAAGGTCAAGCAGACCGAGCGTCTGATCGAGCGGCTCGGCGACGTCAAGGCGCCGCGCAAGGAATGGCAACTGCAGTTCTCGATCCTGGCGGCGCCGCGTTCGGGCGATGTCGTCGCGGTCGCCAAGGACGCAGTCGTGCAGCGCGGAACGTTTCAGCTTGGCCCGGCCAACTTGGAGCTGCGGGCTCGCGACCGCGTGGCGATCACCGGTCCCAATGGCGGTGGCAAGAGCACCCTACTATCGCTGCTACTTGGCCGCCTGCAGCCAACCAGTGGCACGGTGACCCTCGGCACGAACGTCGAGGTCGGCGAAGTCGACCAGGCGCGTTTGACGTTCGTCGCCGACGCGCCGATGGGAGACGTCTTCGCCGAGCATGTCCCCGATTACTCGACTTCCGAAGTGCGCACGCTGCTGGCCAAGTTCGGCGTCGGCACCGGCTTCATCACGCGTTCGGCCGCGTCGCTGTCACCTGGCGAACGCACCCGCGTCGGTCTCGCGCTGCTGCAAGCACGAGGCGTCAACCTGTTGGTTCTCGATGAGCCAACCAACCACCTCGATCTAGAAGCCATCGAGCAATTGGAACAGGCAATGGAATCGTTCGACGGCACAGTCCTGCTGGTGACCCACGATCGCCGCATGCTCGACAACGTGCGCCTGACCCGACGCTGGCACGTCGAATCCGGCCAAGTCCGAGAGATCGCCGCGGACTAGCGGGTACGGTGCCAGGCACAGAAGTAACACGTTCGATGGCGCCAGCTGGCGCCATCG
>CAXBFC010000562.1:0-4471 GCA_963974725.1 uncultured bacterium
GACGTGAGGGTCAGCGACCCTGTGCGAGGCGGTCGGCCAAATAATCGGGCAACTCTTCGATCGCGCGAATCTTGCCACTGGTCGCCTCGTGGTCGTAGGCGATGCGGTGGAATCGCACGGTGCCATTGGTGCCATCGCCGTCGTAGGTAACAAACGAAGACCGGACATCACCATCTCGCGGCTGGCCAACCGAACCGACATTGACGATCGCCGGCTCATCGACCTGCCACTCCATGCCAATCTCACTCGGCATCAAGAACTTGCCGGACTTCGTGTAGACGCCTGGCACGTGGCTGTGACCGATGAAGCAGAGCTTGGCGTCGCCCATCTTGGCGAAGCACTCAGTCATCTTCTGCTGGTCCTGAATGTCGCGCGGCACCATGTATTCGCGCACCGGATCGCGCGGCGAACCGTGCACGAACAACATGCTGGACTCGCGGTATTCCTTCTTCATGCCGTCCAGGTAGTTCCAGAACTGCATATTCTCCTCGCGCGGGCAGTCACGACGATTGAGCTGGTCTCGGGTCCAGTCGATCGCGGCGCGAGCGCGCGGGTTGAAGTCGGAGGCGTAGAACATCGCGCCGTGCTCGTGGTTGCCGAGCAGCGAGAACTCGCAGCGATCCATGATCGTGCGCAGTGCGTCGCGTGGCTGAGGTCCGTAACCAATGACATCGCCGAGGCAGATCAGGCGGTCGGCACCGAGTGCCTCCACTTCTGCCAGGCAGTTGGTTAGGGCCTCGATGTTGCTGTGGATATCTGAGAGAAGCGCAATCATCGGAAAGTTAGCGGAGCAACGTACCGGGCAAGAGCGCGACGCGGAAGGGTAGAGCCGGTAACTTCGCAGCCGTTGAGCACCCAGATTCCGTCAGAAGGCAGCAGCGAGTCCCCATTGTGGGTCGTGACCGGGCCAACGGCGTCCGGCAAGACCGCCTTGGCCATCGAACTAGCCGAACGTACCGGCCGCGAGATCCTTTCGATGGATTCGATGGCGGTTTACCGGCGCATGGACATCGGCACGGCGAAACCCACCCCGGAAGAACTGGCCCGTGTGCCCCACCACCTGGTCGATATCGTCGATCCCAACGAGACTTTCGACACGGCCCTGTGGTGCCGATCTGCCGCCGAAAAGCTGAGCGAACTGCGGGCCACCGGGCGTCAGGCGCTGTTTGTCGGGGGCACACCGCTTTACCTGATGGCGTTCTTCAAGGGTCTGATGGACGGTCCCGAGGCCCAACCGGAGCTGCGAGCGGCGCTCGAAGCCCGCGAACGAGCCGAGCCCGGCTGCCTGCACGAAGAACTGTTGCGGCGCGACCCCGCGGCCGCCGAACGCATCCACCGTCGTGATTTGCGGCGCCTGGTCCGGGCGCTGGAAGTGCTGGAAGTAACCGGCCAGACCATTTCGAGCCAGCAAGCACACTTCGAACAGAAGGGCTGGCTGCGCGATTGTCGCGTCGCGATGGTCAGCCGCGGCCGCGAAGAACTGCACGAACGCGTCAAACAACGCACCGAACGCATGCTCGACCAGGGGCTGGTGCAGGAGACCGAAACCATCGAGCACGACTGCGGGTTTTCGCGGACTGCCGGCGCCGCGATTGGCTATGCCGAGTGTCGAGATTTTCTCCGCGGCCGCTACAAAGACCGCACGGAACTGCGCAATCGCATCCGCCGCAACACCCACAAACTGATCCGCAGGCAAACGTCGTGGCTGCGGCGGCTTGCCGAGATTGTTTTGGTTCGGCCGGACAGCGGCGCAGATGGCTTGCTGCGAGTATTCGAAACTCCAGTCACAGACAGCTGATCCCGATAGGATCGACAGCCAAGCCTCCGCCCGTTCCCAGTCGCAACCCCCTCGCCTTCGCTGATTCCATGTGCGGCTTCGCCGGTCTCTACCTGATCGATTGTCTCGCCAGTAGCAATCCAAGTGCTACCGATCTCGAGGCACGGATTGGCGCCATGGCGCACTCGATCGAACACCGCGGTCCCGACGCGCAAAACGTGTTGGTTGAGCCGTACGCCGCGGTCGGGTTCCGCCGGTTGGCGATCGTCGATCTGGTCACGGGCGACCAACCGGTGCGCGCGGCCGACGAACGCATCCAGGTGTTCTTCAACGGCGAGATCTACAACCACCTCGAACTGCGCGAAAAGCTGCGTCGCGAACACGGCGTCGCAATCGAACACGGCTCCGACGCCGCCGTCCTGCCACATCTGTATGAGCACTACGGCGAAGACTTCGTCGAACTGCTCAACGGCATGTTTGCGATCTGCGTGCTCGATGGCCGCGACCGCAGCATGCGCCTGTATCGCGACCGCCTCGGCATCAAGCCGCTCTACTTCTCGCAACAGGGAAACCAAGTGGTCTTTGGCAGCGAGCTGAAGACGCTGTTCGCCAGCGGGCTGCTCAAGGCCGAGATCGACACCGCGCAACTCGTGCCGTTCTTGGAACTGTTCTACGTGCCGGGCACGCAGACGATCTGCAAGGGCATCGAGAAGCTGCTGCCCGGCGAACGACTCGTTCTCGAGCAAGGTCGCAGCCCGCGCCGCGAACGCTACTGGCGCTTGGCGGATCGAGTCACCGCGCATCCCGGTGACCGACTCGACGAACTCGATGCCCTGCTCGAAGACGCGACCCGCCTGCAACTGATGGCGGACGTGCCGGTTGGCATCAGCTTGTCGGGCGGCCTCGACTCGAGCCTGATCGCACACTACGCCCACCAAGGACTGCTGGCGTCGGGTTCGAGCGCCAACGTGCGCGCGTTCACGATCGCATTCCCCGATACCGACCCGGGCGAGCTCGACTGTGCGCGGCAAGTCTGCAAGAAGCTCGGCATCGAGCAGATCGAGATCACTGCCGCGGCCGGCGACTTCCTCGCCGAACTCGACAACACGACATTCTTCAATGACGAACCGGTCGCCGACCCGGCCGTGTTCCCCTCGCTGCTGGTGTCGCGCGCGGCCGCCCAACACGTCAAGGTGTTGCTCGCCGGCAGCGGCGCCGACGAACTGTTCGCGGGCTATGGTCACTACCGCCTGACCGGGCGCTGCACCGCCTACCGACTGCTGGCGCACGTGCTCGGCGACGGCCTCGCCGCCAAAGCGGTCGGCATGAACCGGGCCCCGGCTGAGCGTCGTGCGATCCGCGCGTTCGGCAACGACCGCATGCCCTACCACGGGCGCGCCATGACGCACCTGACCGATGCCGACCGCAGCGCCCTGCAACCGCTGGTGGCCAACGACCACCTGAGCGAACTGGCCGAGTGCTTCCGAAACGCCAGCAACCTCGATCCGCGCAACCAACAACTGAGCGCCGACACCGAGACCTACCTGCCGCACCAACTGCTGAGCCTGTTGGATCGCACCACGATGGGCGCCTCGATCGAAGGACGCGTGCCGTTCCTCGACCACCGCGTCGCCGAGTTCGCCTTGTCGATCCACGGCGACCACAAGTTCGGCAACAAGTTCGAGAACAAGCTGCTGTTGCGCAAGCTCGCGCAACGCCACTTGCCCGGCGACGTCTCGACCCGCAAGAAACACGGCTTCCCCAATGCGGTGCAGAAGTGGTTGTCGCCCGAAGCCATCCCAGAGGTGCGTGCGCAATTGTGCGATCCCGGCACCTTCGTGGCGCAGACGTTCCCCAAGGCGTGGGTCGAAGGCCTGCTACAGACTGAGGATTCCGTGACCCAGAATGCGCTGACCGTGCATTCGCTGCTGGTACTCGCCTCGTGGCATCGCGTCTTCTGCGAAGCCTCGCACTCCGCGTCGAAACCGGCGGCCGCCGCGAACGGATGACGGATGGCGACAAAGATCTCCGCAGCCGCACGCTGAGTAGCCTCGGTTGGCAGCTCTGTGGCGTCGGGGGCCAGCGGTTGCTGCAGCTCGGCAGCTTCATGCTGCTGGCACGACTGCTGCCCGAAAAGGAAATCGGTCTGTTCATCGTGCTGCTGACCGGCATCGGCGTGATCGAATCGCTGACCCTGTTCGTCGGCGAGCAGACCACGATCAGCAGCCAACGACTCGTCAACCGCGCCTACCTCAACACCGTCTTCACGATTCGACTGCTGCGCGGATTGGTGATCTGTGGAATCTTGTGCGCGTTGTCCTGGCCGCTCGCCTGGTTCTTCGAGGATGCCGAGAACCCGACGCGCTACTGGCTGCCCGGGCTGTTTTTGGTACTCGCGCCCAACGGCGTACTTGATGCGCTGCAGAGTCCGGCTCGCGCCGCGCGCATGAAGGGCCTCGACTTCCGCCGCATCGTCGTCGGCGACTTCAGCGCGGCCGTGCTCGGCGCCGCAGTCACCGTCGCGCTGGCCTTCGCGTGGCACGACGTCTGGGCGATGCTGATCGGGCACCTGGCGACGACCGTTCTGCGCAGCGGCATCAGCTACCTGTCGGCCCCCCACAAGCCGGCGTTCTGCTTCGACCGCCCCGTGCTGAAAGAACTGCTGCACTACAACATCGGCGCTGCCGGTGCGCC
>CAXBFC010000563.1:0-4469 GCA_963974725.1 uncultured bacterium
GACATTCGGGCGTGCTTGCCTGCGTGGCTGGTGAGATATGTGGGCTAGCATGAACCCATGAAGCTCCCCTCCACCGCACTGCTGGCCACGCTCCTGGCGAGCAGCTGCTCGTTCTCCATCAGTGGCAACCATCGCGTCGTTGGCAAATTGAGCGGCGCGATCGTGGACGCGCAGGCGATCGATGCGATCCAGGTCGAGAACCATGCCGGCAAAGTCGCGATCCGAGCCTGCGAAGCACCGGCTGCTTCCGTCGAAGTCGAGGTGCTGCTGACGGCCGACCGGCCAGCAACAGACTACGTCAGGGACTTCGCAAAGCACGTCAAGCTTGCCCGCAGCGGGCCCAGGCTGACGGTAACCAACCGTCACGACAGCGCAGTCGATCACGAGGATTGGCAACTGCGGTTCGTCATCAACGTGCCGACAGGCATGGCCATCACCATCCACCAGGCCGCCGGTCAGGTGGATATTCAGCTGCCGAGCGCCAAGGACGTCGTGGTCGACAGCGCCGCCGGCTCAATCAGCATCACGATCGCGGAAATCACCGGCAAGGTGACCGCGGACAACCAGGCCGGCGAGATCACCTTGGCCGTCACCAAGAATGGGCCGACGGGCGGCTGCTACCTCAACTGCACGACGGGCACGGTCGCGTTGACTCTGCCGAAGGGCACCAATGGCATGTTCGACTTGCATGCAACCACCGGCGACATCTCCGTCGCGAAGCACTACGGCCTGGAAACCAAACGCTCGGTGACCAGCGAGAGTGCCAACGGTCAGGTCGGCAGCGGCGGCGCGACGTTTTACGCGCACACCGTCACCGGCACCGTCAGGGTGCGATAGCGGCCGTACTAAAACACCCCGAACGTCATCGTCAGGCGATTCGTGCTCGTAACCGCAACGATACTGCCCGTGCCATTCAGCTCGAACGGCACGATTTGTTGATGCATCTGTTGCGAGATCAACGCCGGGGCGTTCGGCAGCGCCACCGACACCGTCAACGTCGTCCCTGCGTTGACCTCCAGGCCAAGGATTGTTGGCGTGGCGAGCAGGGAACAACCTGGCAACGCCTGCGGCAGGATCGACGGCAACGACACCGCACTGGTAGCAAGCCCCAGGACAGTGACTGCCAGACCATTCGACTGAAGTCCGAGCGCTTGCGAAGTGAACGTGCTACCAATCCACGGCAGCGAGGTCGCACGCAGTTCGTTGAGGCCACCACTGCCGACGCAACCTGCGCCCGATTGCACTACCGAGGCGGGGCATGTTGACCGCAGCGTGGCGAGACCGGACGAAACTTGCCCGCCCATTTCACTGAAGGCACCAACCAGCAACAGATCGCCGTCGGGAGTCAGTTCGACATCCCGGATCGAAGCATGCTGCGCAACAGGGGCAATGGTGTTGACGGCCGTCCACGTGTTGCCATCGAACCGAGCAACGGGGGCCAACGACGACCCGAAGCCCTCACCAACGGCGAACAAATCCCCGTTCGGCATCACCAGCGTGTCGAGAACCGGAAAGCCAACCCCGGAACCAATTGGCTGCCACGCAGTGCCATCCCATCGCGTCAGGTAGGCCGGCACGTTGCTGCCAAACGAGAAGCGACCACCGGCGATCAAGTCGCCTGCGGCATCGAGGCCGAGGTGCCGAATCGAGTTGTAGAGACCAGAGTTCTGGGCGAACGTGGCACCGAGCTGCGTCCACGTGTTGCCATCCCACAGACGCACGACGGCGAATTGGTTGGCATTCTTGCCAGTCGCGACCAGGTTGCCGTTTGGCAATTCGCAAACCGCAGATGGCGCCGAGAGGGGCGGCCACGTGCCAACTGTGGACCACGAAGTTCCGTCCCATCGCAGCACGCCGTGAATGGCCCCACCGAACGAGATGTAGCCGACGGCAATCAGGTCGCCATTGCTGAGCACATCGACGTCGGTCACGAGCGGAAACTGGCCACCGATCATCGGCAAGCCGGCGCCCAATGGGGTCCAATTCAAGCCGTTCCACCGGGCCACTCCAGGAATCGGTTGCCCGCCTGCATCGAGCAACGTGCCGGCCGCAACCAGGTCGCCGCCAGGCATCTCGACCAGGTCGAAAACGCTGCCAATGCTGCCTTGGTCCAACGCGCTCCAACTCGTGCCATCCCACCGCGCGATGGCATTCGCGCTGACGCCACCAATGCCTTGGAACGACCCGCCGATGACGCGGTCGCCATTCTGCAAGGTCAACACCTGCTCGATTTGACCGACGAAGCCGCCCGCCCCAATCGAGCTCCAGGTCGCTCCGTTCCACAGCGCCGCGTTCGCCAGCTCGGGCGGTCCTTGTTCGCGGAACCACCCGCCAGCAAAGACGCTGCCGGTGCTCGTTTCGGCGATGGCGTGAACGTCTTGGGGGCTGGCTCCGAGTGCCGACCACGAACCGGTTGCGGCGCTGCGCCGAGCCACCCCGGTCGCTGGAACACCGGCAATGCTGCCGAAGTATCCGCCGACCAAAACATCGCCGTTGGCAGCAACCGAACTCGTCGCCACCTGACCAAAGCCGACGCCAGCCACACCGATGTTGGTCCAAGTCGTTCCGTTCCAGCTGGCGAGCCCTTCTGACGGTGTGGCACCGACCAAGTCGAACCAGCCACCGACCAGCAAGTCACCAGAAGGCAGAGTGGTAAGCGTGCTTACCGACGCGGCACTGGGCACTTGCGAGTAGGTCACGCCGCCACCGACAGCCGTCCACGCAGCACCATTCCATTGCGCAAGCGCGCGAGAACCAGCGATGTCGAAACGACCTCCTGCAATCAGGTTGCCAGCCGGATCGAGCGCCAATGCGTAGACAATCGGCAAGGCTCCTTGCAGGCCCGATCCGACCGGGGACCAACCCGTGCCATTCCATTGCAAGACACCTCGAGAGCCAAGCAGCCCGACCACGAAGCTGCCACCAACTGTGATCTGACCAGTTGGCATCACTTGCACCGCGTGAACCGAACCGGGAACGCCAGCCCCCAACGGCTGCCACGCACCGTTGACGAACTGCGCAATGTTGTTCGCTGCGACGCCGCCGATCTGACTGAAGTAGCCACCCGCAACGAGGGTGCCGTTTGGCAGCACGTCGAGAGCTGAGATATAGCCATCCGTGCCGGACGGCCCAACTGGTGACCAGACACCGGTCGCCGGATCCATCATCGCAATGCTGGTCGCCGCGACGCTGCCGATCACCGTGAACGATCCGGCGGCCACCAGCATCGTCGGCAATGGACCAGGCCCGTCAGGATCCCAGTTGATCGCGGCCACGACATCGCCGTCGGCACCGGGAACGCCCAAGCCTGGCAACCAAGTGGTCGTGCACTGGCCGGCCAGGCCCGTCGCGAGAGGCATCGCCGCAGCAATTGCTGCGAATGCAGAGAGCATCGTGTTGCGCATAGAACTTCCCGATAGCCGCGTCGAAGGGCTGGGCAACATACTTGATCGAGAGATCCTTCGCGTCAACCCCCAGCCGGCGCAGCACAACCCCCAGCCGGCGCAGCACAACGGCCAGCCGGCGCAGCACAACAGCCGTCCTACTTCTTCCGCTTCGTGCCGTCGCCGACGATGCCAAGCCGCTTCGTCAACGTCGCCCACGACCCTTCGCCGAACCTCGCCTCGGGGTAGTCAATGCCAGCACCTTCCTCGACGTTCATGATCTCGACCGGATCATCGGTGACGTGACCCAAGGTCGCCAGGTGGCCGACTTCGTGAGCCAACGTCAACGCCATCGACCCCGCATAGGCGTTGATCAACGCACGCACGCGATTGCTGCGGTTATCCTTCGCGACGTTGGTGCCGTAGATGTAGCTGCCATCGAGAATCTCACGATCGCTTGCCGACAGGACCGGATTGAGCGGGTTCTTGTCGAAGATCGTGCGACGAATGAACTTCGTGTAGACGCGGCAATAGGTGCCAAAAGCCTGGCCACCGGCGCCTTCGTGGTCGCCGCCAAATCGCGCCACCCATAGTCGCTGCTTCTTCTTCTTGCGTGCCTTGGCGTCGATGTGACTGCCGAAGCTGATGCGCAGACTCTTGCCCTGGATCGCGGAACCATCTTCGTTGCGCCCCCACTTGGTCGACGTGATCGCCATGCACCGAGCAAAGATCTCTTCGCGCACCAAGTGATCCACAAGTGGCACCTTGCCGCCCGTCGAGAGGCCCATCTGCAGCAGGTCGTCTGCGGACGTGGCAAACTCGGCTTCGTCACTCCACAACAACAGCACCCACTGCGCGCCCGCTTCGAATTGGAACTGACGCGTGCGCCACGTGCCAAACGGAACACCAACGGTGGCATCGGGCTTGCGCGCCTCCGTCGGTTTGTCGTCTGTCTTCGTGTCGGCCTGCGTGTCGGCCTGCGTGCCGGTCTTGCCGAGTGGCACAACCAACGGTGCGTACGGCACCATGCGTTCGTCTTCGAGCAGCCACACGCCCAGCGGCCGATCAAAGGCGCCGAGCTTCTTG
>CAXBFC010000564.1:0-4432 GCA_963974725.1 uncultured bacterium
GGCTGTTTGGTGGTGCGGTCGGCGACCAACTCGACGCCGAGGAAGAACCCCGTGCCGCGCACGTCGCCGATGATCTCGTAGCGTTGCTGCAGTTCGCGCAGACCCGCTAGCAGCTGGTCGCCAACCAGGCGCGCGTTGTCGGCGAGCTTCTTGTCGTGCAGCACGTCGAGAACTGCATTGCCGGCCGCCATGGCCACCGTGCTGCCGCCGAATGTGCTGAAGAACTCGGGGCCTTCGCCAAACGATGTGGCGATCGCCTTGGTCGTGATGACGGCACCGAGTGGAAAACCGTTGCCGAGTGGCTTGCCGAGCACCAGCAAGTCCGGCACGACGTGTTGCTTTTCGAACCCGAACGCATGCGTGCCGGTGCGCCACAAGCCAGTCTGCACATCATCGGCGATGCAGAGTCCACCTGCCGCGCGGACCTTGTCATAAACCGCAGCGAGGAAGCCGGGCGGGAGTTCGAGTTGGCCGCCGACACTCGGTAGGCATTCGCACAAGTAGCCAGCTAAGTTGCGGCCATCGGCAAGCAGTTCGTCGATGCTCTCAGCGACTTCGGCAGCGAACTTCGCGCCTGCATCAGGACCTGAATGGGCCCCTCGGTAGACGTCGGGCTGCACCGTGACGTGAACCCAATCGGGCTTGGCTGGGGCGCCCGGCTGGCGAAACTTGTATGGGCTCATCGCCATCGTGCTGGTCGTATGGCCGTGGTAGCCGTGGTCCATGACGCACAGATCCGTGGCACCGGTGTGCTTGCGCACCAGGCGCAGCGCCAGTTCGTTGGCTTCACTGCCCGACGGGGTGAAGAAGCAAACCGAGAGCTCGTCGGGTAGCAGCTTGCGCAGGCGTTCGGCGTAGCGGTGCATGCCTGCATGCAGGTAGCGCGTGTTGGTCGCCAACAACGCCGTCTGCTGGTGGATCGCGCGCGTCACGTGGGCATCACAATGGCCAACGTGTGGCACGTTGTTGTAGGCATCGAGATACTTGCGACCTTGGCTGTCGAAGACGACGTGGCCATGGCCGCGCACCAGTGCCAGCGCCCGTTGGTAGCTAGTCTTCAAATTGCTGGCGAAGCTCTGTTCGCGATCGCGCCACAGGTCGTCGACTGGATCTTGATAGACCGCGCGCGAATCCGCCAGTCCCAATAGATCCGTTGGGTCCGGGTAGATGTGGAGATGCCCGTCGACGTCGTCGGGGTCGGCGACGCCGCGTGGCACGTCGCACAGCTCATGCGGGTCGGCAGCAAGGATCTGCAGGTGCAAATGCGGCGGCCAACCGCCGTTGCTGTCTTGATCCCCCAAGCGTGCGAACGGTTCTCCAGCTTCGATTGCTTGACCAGGACAAAGCTCGGCGATGCTCTCCGGATCGAGGTGGCCGTAAAGCGTTCCGAAACTCGTACCGTCGGGGAGTTGGTGGCGCAGGATGACCAAGCCGCCGTAGTCGAGGTGGCCTTCGCAGACTTCGGTGTCGTGCACATGTCCCGCTAGCGGCGACATGACTTCGGTGCCTGCTGCCGCGAACACATCGATGCCGAGGTGTACGGTGCGGCGACGAGCGTTGGGTCCTGCGTCGCCAAACGCATGGTCGGTGTAGATCGGCCGCGGTTCGGCATAGCGACCGATCGCCAGCTCGCTGTTGGCGTCGCGCATCGCGGCGCGAATGCGATCGGCAGCTTGATCCGGATCGAAGTGCAGTGGATCGTCGCCGCCCGTGGTTGAGCCGAAGGACAGGTCGAGGATCGGGGCGGAGTCGAGCGGTTCGGCAGTCGCAAGAATGCGCGGGTGTTCGCCACGGTGTTCACGCAAGTACGCTGCGATACGAGCCGGTGCCTGGCTTGGCCCGAGCATGCATGGCACGCGGAGGCGTTCGTAAGCGACCCGGTCGTCGCGGCCATGCAAGAACAGCAGCAGTCGTTTTGCGCCAGCTTGACTGATGGTGACGTAGGGGTCGTTCGGCCGCAGTTGTTGTTGCACCGCGGCGTTGGTGATGCTGACCGCGAGGCGGGTCTTGATCAGCGGCATCAGCAGCAACAGCTCTGCGTCGCTCAGCTCGCGGCGACTGTGAAAGCCGCCCACCACGTGGTCGATCGCCAACAGCGGGTCTTCGAGGTGCATCGCCGCATAGGTTGCCGCGATCGCAACTTCGGCGATGGTCGCGGTGTGGCACATGTCGCCGAAGTCGATCAGGCCGAAGACCCGAACCTTACCGAGACCCGCGACGAGCACGTTGTAGTCATTGGCATCGTTGTGGATGACGCTGCGCGGCAGTTTGTCGAGCGCCGGCAAGATGGCTTCGAACGTTGCGTAGACGTCGGCGATGACGGTTTGCAGCGGCAGGTCGGTGATGGCGTCGATGTGTGGCGCAATCCACGCGGACTGTCGCAGATCCCACTTGAGTTGGCGCTCAGCTTTTGGGTGTGAGAAGTCCGCCAGCACGGTGGCGAGTTCGCCCAAGGTCCTGCCGAGCTGGGTGCAGTGTCGCTTGTCGATTGCGGGCAGCTCAGCGAACAGTTGCCCGGCAACCCAGGTGGTGACCCATATTGGGCGGGTGCCGTCACTGGTGTCGATTTCGCAACTGCCAGCGCCTGCATTGCTGAGCACGACCTCAGGCATGTTCCAGCTGCGTTCGTGCTTCGCGACGTGCGTCAACGCCGCGATCTGCATCTCAAGCAACTCGCGGTCGCAGTCTGCGGTGCCGACTTTGACCATCCACGACTGCTCGCCATTGGTCAGGCGCAAGTTGGCGTCGTGCTCGCCGGGCAGTGGCGTGAGCTCTCCGCTGAGCTCGTAATCGCTGGCAAGCAGTTGCAGCAGGCTGCTGCGGTTGGCGGCGAGGAAGTCGGCTGTGGTCACGGTCGCAGTCTTCGCCCGCCAGGCCGAATGCGCAAGCAGGAAGACCCATTGCGCGAGCGGGATGGCCCAATGCGCGAGCGGGAAGACCCAACGGGCGAGCGGGATGGCCCAATGCGGAAGGGCGAAGGCCAGTGCGGATGCGCGAAGAACTGCGTTGCGGACGGGGGAGTTCGCGCCACGTGTTTGGTTGGGTAGGACCGAGAGCCACGGCTGGATACGGCCGCCCCCGATAAATCTGAGAAAGGCTGAGATGCGCCGCTCGTTTGGGCGCCCTCCACACGGAGTCACACGGCAGCTGCTGTGCGGCCGGAATCACCAGGCAATATCCCCGTCACCCATGACTCGAAATCTCCCTCTTGGCCGCGCAGTACTATGCGCGGGGCTCGCCGCTTCGATCTGCGCTCAGGACTACCAGCCAGCGACGTTCCTGCAGACCAACCAGTCGTTCTACAGTGGCTTCCATCGACGCGATCTCAACGGCAATGGCCAGTTCGATCTCGTCCTCGAGGTCAACTCCTCCGGCGCAGAAGGCCTCTACGTGCTGCTTGACCCAGGGATGACGGGAGCGACGGCCACCGTCAGCGCGGCCTTTCTGGTCTCCCAGATTTCGATCTTTGGCGGCTACGCGCAGCTGATCGGCTTTGCGGACATGAATGCTGACGGGATGGAAGACATCGTGGTCGAGTTCGAATCCCTCTTCAATGGCTCCGAGATCATGTACTTGCCGGGCGACGGTCAGGGTGGCTTCGGTGCAAGGGTGGTGATGGCGACCTACGGCAACTTCACCTCCTCGACGCTCGGCGACTTTGATGGCAATGGCCAGACCGACTTCGCCTACGTCAATGCCTCCGGCGTCGTCGTCTACCTGCAGACCAACGGTTCGTTTGCTCCGGCGCTGACGTTTCCGGGCTTCCCTGGCGGCATCGTATCAGGCGACTTTGATGGCGATGGTGACGATGAGCTCGCCTTGAACTTCGCTGGCAACATGACCGTGCAGCCCGGCGGCACACCCTTTGCTCCGCCGCTGACGTTCACGGTCGTTCCGGGGTTGGGCCTTGGCTACAGCCAGGACCTGGACGGCGATGGTCTTGAGGATCTCATCATGCAGAAGTCTTCGTCGCCGCCGTGGTTGGTCAACGTGTTCTTTGGCGATGCAACGACCATGCTCAGCGCGCCGACGGATGTGATTCCTGGTGGTGGCCCGAACGGTAGCGACTACATCGGTCCGTTCGATATCGATGGGGATGGCACCGACGAAATGCTCGCCGTCATCCGCAACAGTCCCGGCTACTTCTTGATCCGTCACGACGGCGCCCGAGGGTTCTCGCCGCAGCCGTACGGCACGACGATGGTGGGCGGCATGATTGACCTCGATCTCGATGGCGACCTCGACCAGTTGGTTCCCGATCCAGCCAACGGTGGCTACCAGCGCCTCGAGAACCTTGCGATCTTCGGCACGGGTTGTGCCGGCGCGAGCGGCGTGCCATCGCTTGCGATTGGTAGCGCCATTCCCGGCAACGCAGCGTTCTCGGCGACGATCGAAGCGGCGGCGCCAAGCTCGTTGACGTTGCTGTTCTTCT
>CAXBFC010000565.1:0-4420 GCA_963974725.1 uncultured bacterium
GGCACTGACGCATCCATCCAAGCGCGGCTGCGACCCGTAGCCTAACGCCTGGCCATAGGTCGGTCGTTGCCCAGAGGACCAGCTGACCACTCGATTCCCGGCGTTGGCCGGATTTTTGCTGGCGCAGTTCACCCGGCAAGATCGCAGCAGCCGCGACCCAGGCCATGTTCCGCGGCCGTAAGGACCAGTCACCTCATCCGGCCCGAACTAAGGCCTACCAACAACTTTCTCGGAACCACAAAGCAACAAACGCATTGCTGCGGCCCCCACTGGCCAGAGAATTGCCAGGAAGACTGATCCAGACTCCGCGAAGTCCGTTGCGACGGACGATACGCACCCGACAAGACCAATGCTCAGCACAGCCAAAAGCCGTCCGCTCGCCACCCTACTGACTATTGCCGCCTGCACCGCCGCGATGACGGCACACGGCCTGCGCGCCCAAGGCACCCCAGTTGGATTCGAAGAGTCCTACGCACTGGCCAAAGACCGAGCCAGCATCGTCGCCAACCTGATCCCTGGCACCGAAGACTGGTACTACTACCACTGCCGCGAACGCCTCGATGCGCGCGACTTCAAAACGGTCAACAACGTGCTGCCGACTTGGATCAAGCGCCATGGACGCACCGCTCGAGTCATTGAGATCGAGAACCGCGAAGCACTGCTGAGCTTCGGCAACAACCAAGAACGCACCTACCAATTCCTCCGTCAGAAACTGGGCGTGCAGTTCAACCACGAACGCGTCGTGCCCGGCGCGCGTTCGGACCTGCCGACGCGACTCGATCCAACCCTGGTCTCGCCGGCGACGCTGACACAACGCGCGCTCAACAACCACCGCAACACCGTCAACGGCTTCCACGATCGAGCCTTGGCGAAGCTCGCGTCGAGCAACCTCGACGACCGCCAACTGCACAGCCTGCTGCAGCGACTGGATCGCCCCGACGTGCCCAACCTGCCGGCGTTGATCACGCGCAACCTGTCGCACCGCGAGAGCCGCGGCTTTGGCACGCTGCCGATCCACAACATGCTGCGCCGCGAGCAGCTCGAGCAATGCGCCGAGTTGCGCCCGGAGCTGACGCAAGACAATCGCTTCGTACAGGCCTATTTGACGCGCCTGCAACCAGATACTGACACCGCGTGGGTCGAAGATGCGAGCACGCGCGAACAGCACCTGACGAACTTGTGGAACTACGTGCGCGGCCTCAGCCCGAGCTTCAACTCGCTGAAGGCGCACGTGCTCTACCACTGGCTGCAGCACGACATCGCCGCCGGCGGTCCCGACAAGGATCGCTTCATGGCCTACATCCGCCTGCCGCGGCGCAATGGCTACGCCGCCAAGTCGCACTTGGATCGCCACACCAAGCGCGAGCAACACGTCAACTTGCGGAGCAACTACCCGACGCTGATGCGGGCGATTGGCATCGGCGCGCTGGTCAGGCAATGCCTCGAACACTTCTTCCGCAGCGAAGACAGCATCGATGCCTACAGCGACTACCTCGACGCCAACTGGCTGAAGCGCGTACTCGCCGAGACAAAGATCCTCTACGGCGAAGGCGACATGGAGCGGTGGTATTCCCTGCTCAACAACCCGGGGCGGCTCGAGGAGCTGGAGAAGCAGGTCGAACTGCGCTTCCCCGGAACCCTCACCAAATACTACGGCGCCAACGATGCAGTCGCGCTCGAGATCGAGACCAAGAACGTCAAGCAGCTGCTGGTCA
This sequence comes from uncultured bacterium, assembly GCA_963974725.1. Taxonomy (GTDB): domain Bacteria; phylum Planctomycetota; class UBA1135; order UBA1135; family UBA2386. The sequence goes on from CAXBFC010000565.1 coordinate 1,716, forward strand.
AGGTGTTCGCGATTGACAGTTTCCGCTATCACGTCGAGAGGCAGAAGGCCGTCGACGCCTCGATTGAGCTCGACGGTGTCGTTGCGAACTTCGAGCAGACCTACGACTACGACGAGTCGCCGATGCGGCGCGTCAAGCGTTCGTTCGACCTGCCGATGCTGAAGAACCCCGGCACCTACGTGGTCGAGTTTGTCGGCAACGGCATCTCGAGTCGCGCCGTCATTCACAAGGGTGGCCTGCGCATCGTCGAGCGCACGTCGGCCGCGGGCCAACTGGTGCGCGTCTACGACGAAGCCGGCCAGCACGTCGAGAACGCGAGCGCGTGGTTTGGTGGTCGCGAATACCAGGCGGACGATCGCGGCGAAATCCTCGTGCCGTTCTCGACATCGCCCGGGCAGAAGAAGCTCGTGCTACAGAGCGGCAACCGCTCGTCGGTCGTCAACTTCGCCCACCACAAGGAGTCCTACCAGCTGCAGAACAGCGTGCACGTCGACCGCGAAGCACTGATCGCCGGCAACACGGCACGCTTGCTGGTCCGACCGCAACTGGCGTTGGCAGGCCACGCCGTTTCGCTTGAGCTACTGAAGGACCCGGTGCTGACGATCATCGCAACCGACCTCGATGGCCAATCGACGACGCAAGAACTGCGCGACCTGAAGTTCGTCACCGCGCAAGAACTGGCCCACGACATCCGCGTGCCCAACCGACTGTCTTCGCTGCGCGTCAACCTCAGCGGCCACGTCGAAGACCTCAACGGCAAGCGGGTGCAGCTCAATAGCTGGTCGGACACATTCCAGTTCAATACGATTGACGCGAGTGCGGAGACCAGCATCCCGATGCTGCTCAACACGACGGGCGGTTACGTCGTCGAACTGCGCGGCAAGAGCGGCGAAGTGCAAGCCGGTCGCAACTGCAGCCTCCAGCTGTTCCACCGCGACTACCGCGACTCGATCAACGTGTCGCTGCAAACCGACGAACGTGGCCGCATCCAGCTCGGTCGGCTGACGGGCATCGATCGCGTCTTCGTGCAAAAGACCGGCGGCCAGGGCGGCACGTTTGAACTGACCGGCGCCACGTGCCGCATGCCAAGTGTGCTACACGGATCCGTTGGTGACACGCTGCGCTTGCCTTACCAAGGCGAGCTCGCGGCCCCGACGCGCGGCGAGTTCACGCTGCTCGGCCACAACCACGATGCGTTCGAGCACCTCGCCATCGCCGACGGCTTTGTCGAAGTGCGCAACCTCGCGCCAGGTGACTACACGCTGCAGATGCACGAGACGGGTGACCACGTAACCTTGCGCATCACCAAGGGCCAACGCGACGGCCGCTACCTGATCGGCCGGGACCGGGTGCTCGAAACGACGCCAACGCGTCCGCTGCAAGTGCAGCAAGTCGGCATCGACGGCGAGAACCTGCGCATCAAGGTTGCGAACGCGACCACCGGCACGCGGGTGCACGTCGTCGCAACGCGATACATGCCGACCTACGACATGTTCGCCAACCTGCGCGGCAGCCAACCGCAAACGCCGCAGACGATCGATCAGGCACGGTCTGACAGCAGCTACCACGCTGGCCGCAAGCTGAGCGAAGAGTACCGCTACGTGCTGGAGCGCCGTTTCACCAAGAAGTACCCCGGCAACATGCTGGAACGCCCGAGCATGCTGCTCAACCCAATGGCACTCGAAGAGAGCTCTTGGAACGAGGCAATCGGCCTCGGCGGCGGTGCCGGCGGCCGCTTTGGTGGCCGCGGTGGCGGCAAGAGAGGGCGCGGCCGACAACAAGGGAGTGCCAACAAGCCGGGTGCAGGCGCCAACTCGGGCATCAGCGCCAACCTTGACTACTTGCCGCAAGGTTCGGCGATGCTCGACAACCTGCAACCGGACAAGGATGGCTTCGTGACGGTGCCGCTCGCCGATCTGGGGCAAGGCCAACACGTACACGTGCTGGCGCTCGACGGCACGCAAGCGGTCTACAACACGACCGTGCGCAGCGAGCAACCGATGCAGCCACGTTCGCGCACGCTGCCAGCATCCCTGGCGAGTGATCAACACTTCATCGAAACCAAGAAGATCGAGTTCATCGCCGCGGGAGGCACGGCCAAGCTCGATGAAGCGCACGCCTCGCAACTCGAACTTCACGACTCGCTCGGCAGCGTCTACCGCCTGTTCGCGACGATCTCGAACAACAACGACCTGCAGTCGTTCGCGTTCGTACTCGAATGGCCTGGCATGACTCGCACCGAAAAGCTCGAGAAGTACAGCAAGCACGCGTGCCACGAGCTGCACTTCTTCCTGAGCCAGAAGGACCCCGAGTTCTTCCGCAGCGCGGTCAAGCCGTTCTTGGCGAACAAGCTGGACAAGACGTTCCTCGACAAGTGGCTGCTTGAGATGGACCTCAAGGCCTACCTCGAACCGTGGAAGTTTGCGCAGCTCAACCTGATCGAGAAGATCCTGCTGGCGCAGCGAGTTGGCGATGCCGAACGCGAGGCGGTAGCTCGCTCACTCAGGGAGACCCTCGAACTCAACCCGGTCGCAACCACGCACCTGGCGGCGTTGTTCGACATGGCACTGAAGAGCGAACGCCTGAGCACACAGACTGGCAGCGACGACTTCTTCCTCGGCGCCACGCGACGCGCAAGTCGCAGCGCGCCGTCGCTGAAGCCCAACGCAGAGCCGATGCAGGCGCCGAAGAGCCGTCCATCTGGA
>CAXBFC010000566.1:0-4418 GCA_963974725.1 uncultured bacterium
GCAGAAGTCCTGGTGCCGAGCTTCCAAGCCGATTTCGTGCCGATCCAAAACCTCGCCTTCATCCGACAGGATGAGCAGCTCTTGATCTGGAACGATCGGCCAAACACGTTTCCAGGCAAGCCATTCGCCAACGTCGTGCAGGCCGCGCGCACCAGCGACGGTGCAGCACTTGCGATCGACTTCGGCGGCTTTGCCGCACCTTCGGGTAGCGGTGCCTACGACTTCAGCTACGACGAAGCGACCGCCACCCTGGCGATCTGCGACTTCAGCAACCGTGCCGTCTACCTGTTTGCCGTCACCGCATTCCTGGCTTTCGGCTCTGGCTGCCCTGGCAGTGGCGGCATCGAACCGACGCTGCGCGCGACTGGCGACGCCCGTCCGGGAGGCGCAATCCAGCTGGAACTCGACGATGTTGCGCCGCAGTCGATTGGCTTGTTCGTATTCGGCAACTCCCAGACCTCCGTGGTGCTACCACCCCCCTTCTCGCCGAGCTGTGCGCTGCTGGTGAGCCCGGCAGCAGTGATCGCCGGCGTGTTCGTCACGGGCACCGGCGGCCCGGGTTCGGGCCAAGGCTCGATGACGCTGCCATTGCCGTTGGGTGCCTCAGGCGTAGTAGTGACCTGTCAGGGCGCAGTGTTGGAGAGCGCGGCTCTAGCCAGCACCCGCACAAGCAATGGCGTGCAGGTGACGTTGCAGTAGATTCGGCGCGTTCCGGCGACGAGAGTTTCGGGCCACCTGGTTCGCTGTGAATGCGCCCCCACTACGCGCTTTGCATATTGACGAAGATGGTATCTCGGCGGCCCGGCGCCAGACTGGGAAGCAATGATCGAACTGGGACGCTGCCAGGAACTCGTAGTGCTGCAACTTGTCGCGAACGGCGCCATTCTCGGAGACGAGAATGGCGAGGTGCTGCTGCCGCGCAAGTATGTGCCGAGTGACTTGGAGGTGGGTGACTCGCTGCGTGTGTTCGTCCACACCGATTCCGATGATCGCCTGGTCGCAACCACACGAATGCCTTCCGCCACGTTGGGCAACGTCGCCGTGATGGAGGCCGTCGACCGCACACCGCACGGCATCTTCGTCGACTGGAATCTCGAGAAGGACCTGTTCGTGCCGGAGATCGAACAGCATGACCCGATGCAGATCGGCTCGCGCTACGTCGTCGAAGTGCGACTCGACAAGCGCACGGATCGACTGATCGGCTCGACGCGACTCGGCAGGTTCTTCGATCTCGAGATCGGGTATCTGCGCCCCGGACGCGAAGTGCAGCTGCTGGTGTGGTCCTTCAACGACCTCGGTGCCCAGGTCGTGGTCAACGAGCGCCACTCAGGGCTGATCTATGCCACGCAGGTGCCACGCGACCTGCACGTCGGCGACGCGCTGCAGGGCTACGTGCAACGCCTTCGCGACGACGGCAAGATCGACATCTCCCTGCGCAAACTCGGCATGGCTGCCGGACAAGACGCGCAAGCGATGATCCTCGAAGCCCTTCGCGACAGCGACGAAGGCTTTCTCCCGCTGCACGACAAGAGCTCGCCAGCGGAGATCGCCGATCACTTCGATTTCAGCAAGCGCGTGTTCAAAGCGGCGATCGGTGGACTGTTCAAGCGGGAACTGATCGACCTTGGCCGCGACGGCATTCGCCTGCGCTCGTCTGATTGAGTTTGCACGCAAGGCTCGCCTGCCGCGAGTCCGCCAACCTCGTGCTATTCGGGCGGTCTGGCGTTCTGGCGTTCGGGCGGTCGGGCGGTCGGGCGGTCTGGCGGTCTGGCGGTCTGGTGTTCGGGCGCTCTGGCGTTGCGCCTACTGCATGCGTTCCAGTGCGCTGCGAGCAACCTTCGCCAATTCTTTGTGGTCGCTCGCCGCGACCTTCTGCAAACACGCGCGTGACTGCGGACCGCCGATTGTCGCCAAGGACCGGATCAGATGCGGGGCCACTCCGGACCACGCATCACGATACTCGAGCAAGCGCGCGCTGACGGGCGCAACGGCTTCTTTGGCGCCAAGGTGCGCGAGCCCTTTGGTCGTTGCCATATACAGACCAGCATCCTGTTCGGTCTCAAGCCGCTTCAATAGCAGGGCGCGAACCTGCGGCGTATCGGCTACTCCGAGCCCCTCGAGCACCGCCCACGAAGCGTAGTTGGCAAGAGGATCACCCGACGCAAGCGCGATCAGATGCTTCTCATCGCCCGGACGCCACGTCACCTGCAGCATGCGCCAGCTTTGCCAATGACTGTTGCCGGCTTCGAGCAGCACGCACGCAGCCCGAAAACCCTCGCTGCCAAACTTGCCCAGCTTGGCCAGCTTGGCATCGCTGTCCGGCTCGCTCTTCAACAACGCTCCGGACGCAGCCAATGCTGCATCGATGGCCTGCCGCGAAATCTCGCGCTTGGCAGCGATCGCATACGGATCGCGCACCGCGGGTTGACCAGGTTGCTTGCGACGCTGAACTTCTCCGCCGCGCTTCTTTGCCAGGTTCGTATCCTCGGTGGTCGCCACGTGCAGTGATAGTTTCAAGCCGCGCCGCGCCAGCTTCGGCCGCGGGAAATTGACCTTGAGCTGCAGGAAGCGTTCTCCGTGGTCATCCTCGATGGCCCATAGCACGCGAGTCGGCTGCACCTTGCCGTCAATGGCAAGTCGATCGATCACGACATCCTGGACCCGTCGATCACCCAGCGGGATGCGCGTGTAGACCTTCATCGCCATGGTGCTCCCCCAGCGAGCCGTCGGATCGCTGCACTGCAAGTACAGTCCCTGCACTCCCACCTCGGCGCGCACCAACAACTGACTGCCCTTGCCCGCCGTCGACGGCTGTTCCTCGGTCGTGATCGCCAGCGGGGACTCGTTCTGCAGACCTGCGAACGGAACGCACGCGGGATCGCCGAACAACACCCCGCCAGTCGCGCCTTCGAGCATCATGTCGCGAACGGCATCCATGTTGGGCGGCACGCGATCGTTGTTCTTGATCTCCCCAAGCACCATGCGTTCTTCGCCAAAGCCAAGAAAGCCGAGCACAGTCTTGTCGTAGTCGCGGCGACGCGCCGCCCCGAGCGACATGCCGTCGACAACGAGCGCGACCAGATCGGTGTCGAGTTCGGGCCCCGCCGGACGCGGGCATACATAGGCGGTGTAGCCGACCACACCCTTTTGCAGCAACGTCAGACAGAAGCTCTGTTCGAACGGCACGTGCTCTTTGGTGATGCGCCGCCGCTGCCAGTCGCGGTCGAAGTATCCGTGCGTCGTGCCGGTGTAGCACGCGACGTTGAGCGCAACGGTACCGGCCAGGTCCATGTCCTTGAGATCGCGGTAGTCCGGACCGCCGTGCACTTCTCGCGGATAGCCATGCCCGACAAACGTGACTGTGTCACGGCCACGGACTCGCGGCAGATGCTTGGCCAAGAACTTGCGATCCCGCCCGTCGTCGGGAAACGCATCCTCGCCGGCTGAGTAGATGCGCAGCGTATCGAGCTTGCCACTCCGCAAGCGGAATCCCTGCTCCTGAACGAACGAGCGCTTCAAGCCACCGGCAACGACCGTGTGCGTCAGCTCGCCGGACTTCGGCGAACGATCGGTGCCGCGCTTCGCGAGCGCCAACGCCTCTTCGCCGCGAATGCCAGTGATGTAGCCGAACGAACAATCGACGAACGGGTCGTCATCGATCTCGGACGCAAGCTGCAGGAAGCGACGCTGGAACGCGAAGTCGATCTGCTCCGGGCGCATGACCAACGCGACGTAGCGCGGCTGCATCGTCTCGAGCGCCGAACGCACGGGCTCGAGATCGCCAGGGTCAAACCGGACAAGACGTGCTTGATGATGCTTCTCGAGATGACGGGCAGCGGAATCGAACTCATCCCCTGCCGCAACAGCAGCCAGCACCACATAGTCGACCTGCTGGGCGGTTGCGGTTGCGGCGATGAGCAGGGATAGCGATAGGTAGAGCGTGCGCATGGAATCCTCCTAGACGGCCTTTGCCACGGGATCATACCGGGAATTGCTCGGTCCGACCGGCCGGTGACGCATGAATCCCGAAGCGCAATCCGGCGAGCGACGCGCAACGCCGGCGACCTGGGTGCCAGACTGCTCGCCCGCTCCATGCTGATCAACGCCACGCTGACCAACGCCACGCTGACCAACCTCACGCTGACCAACCCCACCGTGCCTAGGAGTGGCACAGGCTAGGTGTGACGCAGGGCATCCACCGGATCCATGTTCGCGGCGCGCCACGCAGGATAGATACCGAAGGCCACTCCAACTCCAGTCGAGATCGAGAACGCGAGCAGCACGTGTTCGATGCGAACGATCGTCAGGTTGCCGCTGATCTGCGTGATGGCAAACGGCACCACGAGGCCAATGGCCAGCCCAAGCACGCCGCCGCAACCGCTGAGCACCACCGTCTCGATCAAGAACTGCTTGACGAT
>CAXBFC010000567.1:0-4400 GCA_963974725.1 uncultured bacterium
TAGAGCAGCACGCATGCGGCGAACTGCTCGTGCACGAACTGCGGGCGACCTACGAGCGATCTCTCTACGAAGGTTGGCTGGACCTGGTCCACCGGCGCGAACCGGCGCTGGCGATGTTTCGGGGCCAAGATCACGAAGCCGCGATTGATCGCTTCGCCGAGCTCGATCGCAAGATCATCAAGCTCGGCGCCAAGGTTGTTATTGCTCGGCTCGCCGCGAAGTTGCCGCAGCTGCGCGATACGCAAGTCGCGAGCAGTGAACTAGGTGTGCTCGAGCGTGAGTTGAAGAAGCAACGCCGGCACAAGCCAGTGCGTCGGTTGTTGTCGGAGATCCGTGGGCTGTGGCCGCGGTTGTCTCCATGCGTCTTGATGAGCCCGTTATCGGTGGCGCAGTTCTTGTCGCAAGACACCCAGCGCTTCGACTTGGTCGTATTCGACGAGGCTTCACAGATTCCGATGTGGGACGCGGTCGGGGCGATTGGTCGCGGTGATTCGTTGATCGTCGTCGGAGACAGTAAGCAACTGCCGCCAACCAACTTCTTCCAGCGTGCGGCCGAAGGTGACGACGGCGACGCAGGCCCGATTCCTGAAGATCTTGAGAGCGTGCTCGATGAATGCGGCGCCGCCGGTTTGCCGCGTATGCATCTGGACTGGCACTATCGCAGTCGCCATGAGTCGTTGATCGCGTTCAGCAACCATCACTACTACCAAAACCGACTGCTGACGTTTCCGGCGCCGCGCGCCGCTTCGGATGGTGCGGGCGTTCGTTGTGTGCGCGTCGACGGCATCTACGACCGCGCCGGGTCCCAGCAGAATCGCATCGAAGCCGAGGCGCTGGTGGCGACCGTGGTCAAGCGCTTGCGCAATCCATCGCAGGCGTGCTTGAGCATGGGCATCGTGACCTTCAGTCGCGCCCAGCAATCGTTGATCGAAGACTTGCTCGATGCCGAACGCCGCGCCGATCCGTCGTTGGAGGAAGCGCTGCTGACCGCGGAAGAAGAGCTGTTCGTCAAGAACCTCGAAAACGTGCAGGGCGACGAGCGCGATGTGATCCTGTTCTCGATCTGCTACGGCCCGGACGCCGCCGGCAAGATCTATGAGAACTACGGTCCGCTCAACCTGCAAGGTGGCGAACGTCGGCTCAACGTCGCGGTGACGCGCGCGCGCCGCGAGTTGATCGTGTTCTCGTCGGTTGGCCCAGAGCAGATTGCGAACCGCACGCAAGCGACCGGTGCCAGGCACCTGCGCTACTACCTCGACTACGCCATGCGTGGCGAAGCGGCGTTGATCGGTGCCGTCGAGCACGATCCGTCGCGCGAAGTCGACTCGCCGTTTGAGGCGTCGGTTCGGGATGCCTTGCGCGACCGCGGCCACGAAGTGCATTGCCAGGTTGGTTGCTCCGGGTATCGAATCGACCTCGCCGTCGTCGATCCAGAGGCGCCTGGCCGCTACTTGATCGGGCTTGAGTGTGACGGCGCGACCTATCACTCCGCCGCGACGGCGCGCGACCGCGACCGGTTGCGAGCCTCGGTGTTGCGCAGTCTCGGTTGGAAGTTGTCGCGAATCTGGTCGACGGACTATTGGCACGATCCCGTGCGCGAGATTGATCGCATCGAAAGTGAGATCGAATTGGCTCGCACGGCGCTGCGGGACACGGATGTTGCGCGCATCGAATCGTCGGTGGCACCGCCGCCGGGAGACGTGCCTGCGGCCGAGGCGGATGTTGCCGAGGTTGTCGACGCGCCCGTTGACGAGGGGGCCCCGTTCGAAGTGGATGCCCCTGAAGTTGATACCCCTGAAGTGGATCCCGTCGATGCCGAACAACTCGAAGCTGAGGTGCCCGCAGCGAGTGACGCTGGCGAAGTAGTTGAGCCAGTCGAGTCTGCCGAGGCTTATGAATCGCACGAACCACCCGAAGACCCCGATGGCCCGCGCCCGTATGTGCCCGCGGACCTGGCGGATTCCGATAGTGATCAGCAGGCGGCAGCGAACCTACTCGCGGCCGAGGCGCCGATTGCATTCGATCGCTTGGTGCGCACGCTTGCCGCTACGTGGGACGTGAGTCGAGTCACCGACCGTATCCGTCAACGGGTGCGATCGGCGTTGCCAACCACCGCGGTCGAAGAAGATGGCGTGTTGTGGCATGTCGCGGACCAACGCGGGTCGTTCCGTGGCTTCCGCGTGCCGCGTAACGAGCAAGAAGAACGGGCCATCGACGAACTGCCGACCGTCGAAGTCGTCGCGGCGATGGCGTGGTTGCTGCGGCAGCACCATGCGTTGGCCAGCGACGACCTCGCGCGCGAAGCAGCTCGCTGCTTTGGCATCCAACGACTCGGCAGCGTCGTGCGCCAGGTGATGGGGCGCGCGCTCGAACGCCTGCAGGAAACCGGGCAGTGTGAACGCGACGGCGAGACCGTTCGTCTGCCGTCGTAAGTCACGACTTGGGCGCCACAGCTTGCGCGGACTGCGCGGTCGCGTGGCGTTCGGCTATCATGGCGAGATCCCATGGTGACACGCTTCCCGTTGTTCCTTCGTTCGCTGTTGCTGGCATCGTGCTTTGTGGTCGCGGCGCAGGCCCAGTCGGAAATTGCCGCTGCCAAGACCTATACCGGCACGGTGCTCGATGAGCGCGGCGAGCCCCTGGCTGGCGTTGCGGTCTGTGAGGTTCCGAACGAATCGCATTGGTTGCCGGAGACGTTGCTGGCCGCGTGCAAGGTGCGCACGGATGAGCGCGGTCGCTTTGACTTGACGGTGACCGGTGTCGGCGTGACCAAGGCGCTGTTTGTCGCTCGCGGGCGGGTTCGGCTGGTGCAGTCGCTCAAATTGCTGGCGATTTGGCCGGTACAGTTGGCGAAGGCTGGGGCGTTGGCTGGGCAGGTGCGGGGGCAGGACGGCGAGCCGATTGCCGGCGCCAGAATCGTTGCCGAGGACTACCTGCGTGGCCTGCCGTTTGTTCAGGACAAGGCCGATGGCAATACCCAGGCTTGGCTGTACAGCATCGCCGTCGCCGATGCGCGAGGTCGGTTCGTGTTGCGTGGAGTCTACGATACGGCGGTTCGCTTGACGGTTTCGGCGCTGGGCTATCACGACCTCGAAGTCGGCCCCGTCTCCAAGCTCGAGCCGTTGTCGCTAGCGTTGCAGAAGGTGCCGGGAGTCGTTACCGGGGTTGTTTGGAATCCGGCCGGCGAGCCCGCCGCAGGTGTCGCGGTGCGCGCCCAATTGCGGCAAGCGCCGCGCACGTCGACGACGACCACGACCGACGACAAGGGGTGCTTCGCTTGCAATTGGTACGGTGGTGCAACGCGTATCAGTGCCTACGCGAGCATCTCTGGAGTGCGCAACTACGTGTTCCAAGATGTGTCGGAACCGCAAGCCTGCGAGCTTCGACTCGCGCCAATCAAAGATCCTGCGGCGGGTGCTCGATCGCGCCCGCAGGCGGACCTGGTGAAGCCTGACAAGCAGTTGCGAGTCACGGCCAAGGGGCCGGATGGCAAGGTGCGCGAATCGTTTCGGGTCGCGGTCTTTCAGATCCATCCCGGACAGCAGAAGTATCGAACGGACGTGCGGCAGCTCGGTTCGTTCGATGGCTGTGCCGTTGAAGCAGTGGGCGGTGTCGCAACCGCGCCGGTCTATGACAGCTATGGCAAAGGGGGGTGGCTGGTACTGGCGTCTGCAACCGGTTGTGCCACGGTGCGCCGGCAGGTCGACGTGGATACAGAAGGAGTGGATCTCGAGTTTGTCGCCGCGGCTCCCGTGCGCGGTGTCGTTACCGATGCACGCAGTGGCAAGCCAGTTGCTGGAGTGCGGGTCTGGTTCTTGATGGATCTTGAGGATCACGCCGGCGAGTTTGAAGAATTGCAGAGTGACGCGTTCTGCGTGAAGACCGCGGTTGACGGTGGCTTTGTGCTACGCGATGCGCCGATCGCGAAGGGTCGCCTGTTCTTCTCGGTCGATGGTTACGAGCCCACGTGGCGGCCTTGTGAGGTCGGCGGCAAAGGCGAACCTATCGAAGTCGCGCTCGAGCCGCTGGTCCCGTTGCCGGGCAAAATCAAACCCGAGTCGCTCGCCCGCCAGCTCATTGGCTTGCGGGCGCTGCGCAACCTTCCCGGTGGTGATAGTCGTGAGTTCGCCGCCTTGGATGGCGTGGCGCCGGTCGCGGCGACCGGGGCCTTCCGGTTGCTGGAGCAATCAGTGGGCGAGCGGCACTTTCAAGTGTTGGTGCAGCGGCTGCCTCGTCAGGGCCGGCCTGATAAAGTGATTGTTGGCAAGCAACTACTCGACCACGACACCAAGCAGCTCGAACTCGATGCCGGTTTGGCGATCCCGCTGCGGGTGCGAGGCAAGGTGACGGGGCCCGTGCCAGTGCAGCGACTCGCGGTGCTCTGTGCGCCAACATCGGCC
>CAXBFC010000568.1:0-4395 GCA_963974725.1 uncultured bacterium
TGAAAGTCCACCTGCATGCCGCTGGTCATCGACGTCAGCGTCAGGGTTGCGTCGAAGGCCGCCCACTGAAAGAACACCGGCGTGAGGCCTGCGGGGAGCCCGCTGAACTGAGCAGCCCACGTCGCGTCGCCATTGGCATCGGTCGTCGTGATGTCGATGAGTACGGAGTCGACATTCAGGAAGCAGCCCGGCGTGAAGCCGACGTTGCCGACGTCGAATGGCGCAATTGCGTTCAGGCCAACGATCACGAGTGCCAACGAGTTTGGATCAGAGCCGACCAGGTCGACCGAGAAGTCGGTGTTGCCGTGCGGTTGCCCGCGGAAGCCAATCGCGCCAGCGCCACATGCGGGGCCGTAGGGCAGTGGCGCCAATTCGTAGCCAACGCCGTCGTACCAGTTGCGGTAGAAGTTGCCGTTCTGTGGATCGTCATCGACGTAGACGTGAATCTCGCCGTTGAGGTCAGCCGCGAAGATGCCGAGTGGCACTTCAAACAGCCAGCGGTTGCCTTCCTGGATCATGACGGGATTGACAAAGTGGCCACTCGTCTCGAGACCAGTCGCACCGTACTGCAGGCCCAGACTCGTCACCGCGTTGGTCGGCGAGTCGAAGGCGAGCGGCGTACTCATCGGAGTGCCGCTGCCGCGCGTGTGCCAAAGCGACAACGGTCCGACTGGTTGCTGCGTATCGACATCGAAACCAAGGCGCCACTGGTCGACTTGCGTGTTCCACTGATAGCCATAGACATGGTACGACAAGGTCGGGATCAACCCAGAGATCGTCGTCCGCAACATCGGACAGTCTTCTGTTCCGCTTCCGGAGTCGTTGCTGGAGATGATTGTGCCACCGTTGGCGAACGGCCGCTGCTGCCAAAGGTTGTCGTTCGCGACGGGGCCGATGACTGGCGTCAACGGGGTTCCGTCGGCGTTCGTCGTATTGCTACTGGCGTCTGCGTCGATGTAGGTGACTTGTGCGGTAGCGGCCGTGGCCGACAGGAAAACGCTCGCTGCGACGAGGAAATTGATCTTGTTCATGGGTCGAAAGAGAGTCAGGTGGGTGCACTTGCGTATCCGGCTACCGCCGAACACTGCGTGCCAGGAACGACCCAGAATACAAGGATTCAGACCCCTCCGAACCCTGCCAACTGGACTCGCACGACTTCGGGACAGTCTCCTTGCAAGCTCCGGTGTAGGGGATTGGCAAGGCCGGCACAGCGCTCAAGGCGCACAGCCGGCCGCACCAATCAACCTCACATCAACGCCCCCACCTCCGTCACCACCTCGACCTTGGCAACGAACGGCGACGTCATGGCGCGAAGCAGCGCACTGTAGTCGGGTTCGAACCGCACCTCGCCACCGACCTGCAAAGGCTCGCCCGCGCACTCGACGATCAGGTGATCGCTGCTCGCTCCCAGAATCTCGATGTCCGTCGACGACGTCAAGCCAGCCGGATCACAGTCCTGTCGCCCCACTGCCAAAATCATCTGGCGAACCAGACCACGATCGATGGCGCGTGGCGTGTGCCCGAACGCGCTCTGCCCAATCTCACCATTCGGGACCGACGGCTTGGCCTTGGACTCAATCACTTCCGCGATCAGCGTGAACGCATCGAGATGCAACCCGTCGATCGGTTGACGATCCAAAGGATCACGGCCAAGCAGGATGGCTTCGCCCAAGCGCAGGTCGTTGATGCGGCCGGTGTCAGCACCGCTCAACGCCCATTGCAGGTTGGCGGAGTTGCCGCCTGAGACCGTGCCGAGCACCACATCGAATTCGGCATCTACTTCGTCGGCCAGACGCGACAGCTCGCCCATGTTGTTCGCATCGGGAACGACCCCGCTTCGGCACGCGAGATTGGTGCCAATCCCAGCCAACGAGATGTTCGGCTGTAGCAGTGTCTGTCGCACCGCGTGCTCGAGGTCCGCAGGCAGGATCCCTTCACGCAAGTCACCGAGTTCGACCATCAGCACGACGCCGTGCACGATGCCAGCCGCCTGCGCCGCGACCGACAACTGATAGATCACATCCATCTCGGTGTTGAAGCTCACGTCGGCGTATTGCACTACCCTCGCGACCTCGCTCAGCATCGGAGACCGGATCAGCTTGATGGTTGCCGACACCGACGCACGGCGCAGCGTCTCGAGATTGACGACACGCGAATCGCCCAACGAGCTGACGCCAGCTCGCAATAGTTCGTTCGCTATCGACGGCAAGCCAAGTGCAGCTTTGGTGACCCCGGTGACGGAGATGCCACGCGGAGCCAACCGGTCAACGAGCGTTCGTGCGTTGCGGTAGATCTTTTCGAGGTCGATCTCCAACCGCGGCGCGCTCATGAAACAGCGACGGTCAGCTTCTTTTCCAGCTCGGGGAACGCAGCGACAACCATGTCCACCAAGCGGTCCGCCGGCCTCGACAACGCATCCGTTGCCGGGATCTCCAACTCGCATTCGTAGCTCGTGATCGCCGCACTGACCCCGGCATCGCTCATGCCTTCGTGGTTGATCGTTAGTCCGATCACCTTCGTAGCAGCAAATAACTCGATCAGGCGAATCTCATCGGCGGGTGACGGCATCGGCATCGACGGGAAGTCACACCGGTGCGCTCTCGCCGGCGCATGCTGCAATACGACACCATCCGGATGACACCCTCGGAGGATCACCGCGGACGTGGAGTAGGCCGGGTGGCTCAGAGATCCCTGTCCCTCGACGATGATCACGTCGGGACGCTCGACTTCGAACGCCTCGACGATCGTCGCCTCCAATTCACCCGAACAGAACTGCGACGGCACAGCGTCGAGTGCGACACCGTAGCGAGCCCCTTGCATCAATCCCGTTTGCCCCGTGCCAACCAGCACCGCACGGATTCCTCGCTCGTTGAGAGCGCGAGTCAAAACCGTCGCAGTGGTCCGCTTGCCGATCGCGCAATCCGTGCCGAGCACGGCAATGCGAGGACAGGTCACTTCGGCGATCCGACCGCTGAAGCTGCGCAGGTGCTTCTTGTCACGTGGCCTGCGAACATCCAGGATGGTGACGTTGTGCCGCGCCGCTGCGGACGCGAACTCTTCATCGTCGTTCAAGAACTCATGCAAGCCGCAGACGATGTTCATTCCCGAAGCGATCGCCTCCAGGATCAGTGCACGCTGAGAAACCGTCAGCATGCCGCTCGCCGGGGCCACGCCATAGATGTAGTAATCCGGCACGGCACCTCCGCGCGCAATCGCGTCGGCCAGGTCGCGACAAACGGGAATGCCTTGATGCTCTTCGCCGAGCACGACGCCTGCGTCAGAACCCGCATGCTTGCTGTCGATGACCGCCAGGATCTCGTAGATCTCCGAGTGACGAACGAGTCCATTCGCGGTCTTGCCATCGATCTCACCAAGGTTGGCTTCGCAATAGATGATGGCCGTTGCCTTGCGCGAGGCACCGTCGTGCGCTGCGAGTTGCACCGGCAGCACCGGAACTGCAGCCGCAGTGGTGGGGATGGCTACCGGAGGCTTTGGCAGGGGGGGCTGCTTGATCTGCTGCGGCCAGATCGGTTGATTGCCGTGGCGCGTTATTGCACACGGATAGATTGCGCACGGGTAGATTGCGCACGGGTAGCGGGGTATCGGACATCGCCGTTCCTCGAGTATTACTCAGAGGAGGCGCCGGGATCGCGACAACCAGGATTGGTCGGTCGACGACGAGGCTCCCGCTAAGAAGGGTAGGCAGTCACTCTACCACAGTCCTCCCCCCAGCAGGGCCGCCATCCCTGCGCGACGAGAAGCGCGAAGAATGGCGCCGCCACCTCATAGAGACGCAGAAGAGCCGTGGATTAGCTCGTTTGCGAGCACGTGCGTCGACGCAGCACTCTACGGTGCGCAACTTCTGAGGTTCTATGCCGCCACCTGACACCCTTCGATCCAATGATCTTGTGAGCGTGCAACGCTCACGGAGCTGACCTATGGGCTATCGCGTCCTGACCGCAGAACTCGCACACGAGACCAACACCTTCAGCAGTCGTCGCACCGACAAGAAGGAATTCAAAGACCGCTATGCGCTGTTCGGAGCAGAGGCCATCGACGCGCGCAGCAAGGCCAATACCGAACTGGCTGGATTTCTCGATGCCGGCCGGGCACATGGCTGGCAGATCGAGCACGTCCTGAGCGCCGCGGCGGGACCAAGTGGCAAGGTAGAACGCACGGCATTCGAGTGGCTATGCGATCCGATCGTCGCAGCCGCCAAACAAGGTCGATTCGATGGCGTGTTGCTCGGCTTGCATGGCGCCATGGTTCTCGACTTTTGCGAGGATGGCGAAGGCGAGATCCTACGACGTATTCGCGCGGAAATCGGCGCGGAGATCCCCATTGCCATCACCCTCGATTCGCACGCGAACGTCAGTCAGTCGATGTGTTCGCTTG
>CAXBFC010000569.1:0-4360 GCA_963974725.1 uncultured bacterium
CGACGTCATCAGTCCCAACATCGCCGCCTACGATCCGGGCAGCGGCGAATGGCTCGCGCTCGGCCTTGGCTTGCCAGGACTGACTCGCGCCGTGGCCCAACGCCCCAACGGCAACCTCGTCGCGGTCAGCGAACCGGACGGCGTGTTCGAATGGGACGGTGCCACCTGGCAACAACTCGGCGGCACCTTCAGCAGCTCGCCGAATGCCGTTGCCATTCTGCAGAACGGCGACGTGGTGGTCGGCGGGGTCTTCACTGTGGTCAACGGCGCGCCGATTCATGGCATCGCGCGTTGGGATGGCACGATGTGGCATGCGATGGGCGCGCCGCTGACGACGTGGATCCCCGGCACCATCACCCGACTGAACGTGCTGCCGTCGGGCGACCTGGTCGCGACCGGACTGTTCGTCATCATCGGCGGCGTGCCCTGTTCGTACATCGCTAGATGGGACGGGACCGCGTGGCATCCCTACGCCGCCGGATCCGCAACGCCGCCGTATTCGATGGCGGTGACCAGCAACGGCGACGTGGTCGCCAGTGGCTCGTTCGCGACCAGCACTGGCACCGCAAGCATCGCCCGCTGGAACGGGTCCGCGTGGCAAGACATCGGCGTCGGCTTGCCGATGACCTTTGCCTTGCTGTCGCCCCTGCCAAACAACGAACTGCTCGCCATCGGTCCAGCTGGCATCTGGGCCACGAATGCAGGTGTCTGGAGTCAGTATGCGCCGTGGCCGCAAGGCACGCCCGAACTCAACTGCGCCCTCGCGCTATCGAGCAACGACGTCTTCGCCGGGGGCTACTTCGAGCCTTCTGCCATCGTCCCGGCACGCAACTTCGCGCGGTGGCAAGCGGGCAGCTGGCACGCCACCAGCGTCGGCAACGACAACACGGTCACCGCCATTGCCGAGCGACCGGACGGCAGCTTCCTCTTTAAGTTGATTAATGCGCTGTTGTTCTGCAGCTTCGTCGTCGGCGGCCACTTCTCGACGATCGGCGGCCAGACAGCCAATCGCCTCGCGCACTACGACAACGGGGTTTGGACCGCAATCGCGTCGACCGCCATCGGCCCGATTCGGCACGCGCTTGCTCGCCCGAATGGCGAAGTCGTGTTGGTCGGCGAGTTCCCCAACCTGACGACGGGCGGCATGGACTTCGTCATGAAGTGGAACGGCGGGCCGATCACACCGCTCTACGGCGGACTGTGGGGCGCGCGCGTCGTCGAAGCGATGGCCTTGGCGCGCAATGGCGACGTGATGTTTGCGTACACAGATCTCACGACCTTTGGCGCGGGCATGGCACGATGGAACGGAACCACGCTGACGTTCCATGCCGTGCCAACCAACTTCCTCAGGGCCTTGCTGGAACTGCCAAACGGTGACTGGTTGCTGGCCAACGCACTCGGCAATCTGCTGCACTGGGATGGCAACCAGACGACGACCTTTGCGCCGCCACTCAACGGTCCGATCCTGCAACTCGGACAGCTGCCCAATGGCGACCTCGTCGCGGCGGGTGGATTTGGCACGCCGATGCGGGTTGCACGCTGGGACGGCATCACTTGGCAGCCGGTCGGCACCGGGCTCATCGACGACGTGACGTCCCTGGCCGTGCTGCCCAACGGCGACCTGATCGCCAGCGAAACCCGTTCGTTCTTTCCGGCGTGGGCGAGCCGCGTTTGGCGGTGGCAAGGCAACACCTGGACCCAACTCGCCGACACCGACGGACGAGCGGACGTGCGTTGGTCGGACGCGGGTGCCATCATCATGTATGGCGAGTTCACCGAAGCAGGTGGCGCGGCCAATGCCTATCTGGCGCGCCTTGAAACGACGTGTCCTGCGGACGTGCAAGACCTCGGCGGCGGCTGCATTGGCGCCGCTGGTCCGCTTGCGCTAACCGCAACGAACCAGGCGTGGCTCGGCGCAACGATGCAGACGAGCGCGAACGCCTTGCCCGCCGGCGCGCTGGCGATCGGCGTGTTCGGTTCGTCGACGACGATGCAGCCACTGCCGGCCTTGCATCCGCTCGGCACCTCGGGATGCAACCTGCTGGTGACCGACGACATCTTGCTGCAGTTCGACGTCAGCGCTGGCGGCGCGTCCCCCGAGATCTTCGTGCCCAATGCGACGGCACTGGTCGGCGCACAGTTCTACCATCAGGTATTGGGCATCGAAGTCACCACCAACGGCAACCTCGCGGCGATCACGAGTTCGAACGCACTGTTGCTGACGATCGGTTCACTATGACCGAGGCGCGTCGAACGTCATCGCTTCGACTTCGGTGATCAGCAGATCGAGGCGGCGATCGTGTGCCTCCGTCGGCACCACCGGCACTTGCTGGCAACTGCTGGCGATGCCGACGACCAGTGGCGCCGGGCGACCATCGACTGGCGCCAACTTGCGGTCGTAGTAGCCCTTGCCCTGACCCAAGCGCGCGCCGGTAGGATCGAAGCCGACCAGCGGCGTCAAGACGATCGACGGCACAAGCTCAGCTGCTTCGGGCTTCGGGCCAAGCGTGCCAAACCCAGCTGGCTGCAACGAGTCGTCGTCGAGCCATTCGCGGAAGGTCATGTCGTCGCCAGCGACGACGGGCAACGCCAACCTCACACCGTGTAGCTGTGCCAGCCGGCGTGCCAGCGGCCGCGGATCCGCCTCACCGGGCAGCGGCCAATACGCAGCCACGACCGCACGATCGTCGACCGTGAGCGCCGCGACCCCATGATCCGCAATCTGGTCCGCAAACGTCGCCAGCTGTTCGGCCGACAACTCGTCCCGACGCGCGCGCAACAACCGACGCAAATGAGCCTTGGTCACTTCGGGCGCCAAGTCGACGCGCTGGCGCAGTTCGGCGAGCGTCTTGACGAACCACTTCGATCGCTCACTGTCCGTCGTGCCAGGATCGACGGGCCACAAGACGAGGTCCCCCGCCGTCCGCACGGCCTGCGTGCCGAATTTCTGGGGCCGGCCGGCGAAGGCTCGCGTGCGGTCGTAGGCCATCGCTGCGACGATCTTGGCGTGCGGCATTTTGGTCATGCGGATCAGCGCCTGCTGGTGGGCCCGGTCGACGTCGGCGGGATCGTCGCTCGCGGCCAACAGCGCCAACTCTTCGTATTCGCGGTCGGAATCACTCATCGCGTCACTTCAAGAACGGCAGGCAGACTTCGGCAAGCTTGCGCACGGTCTCGATGCGTTCGCGACCTTCGACGGCAACCACCAGTGGCACGCCCGCCGCCTCCTGTTCGCGCAGCTCCAGCATCAGGTCCTTCGGCACCCCGACATCGCCAAACAGCACGAGTTGCCGTTGGTGCTGCTCGCACGAAGCCCGCGCCGCTTGGATGGTCTTGTGAAGCTCCGCTCGCGACGACCGCGGCTCGCTCTCCCCTTCTGGAATGGCGCACTCGTCGGGGCCGATGCCAAGCACCACAACATCGGGCCGGAATGCGTGGAAGAACTGGTCGAACAGCCGCCACTGCTGGGACGCATAGCCATCGACCGTTGGCAAGCTTGGCACTTCGACCGGCACGCGCAATTCGCCGCGCAACTGCCGCTCGAGCATCAACGCGAGGTGATCCCCCGGCATGCCAAAGTCGTAGAGCAACTGCCCGCCGAGCATGAAGACGCACGGCGCCTCGCGATCGACATCGAGCAAGCCAGCCGGACCGCGCACCAACAACCCGTGCGCTTCGCTGATCTGCGAACCCGCCTTCGGTCCGAAGACGGCATCGATCTCGGTCGAGTCCGTTGTTCGTGCGGCGTTGACGACGAGCCCTTGGGCGAGACCAAAACCATCCCCCACCACATCGACAGCCGAACGCAACAGCCCAGGCCAGGCGACCGAATGCCGGGTGGCGACCAACGACGCGAGCAACGCCAACGGGATCAGCAGCCACTTGAGCTTGCCGGTCGGCATCAGCAACACCGCTCCGGCGAGCAGCGACGGCAGCCAGACCGCCATGCCGATGCCAGCCATTGCCGGGAAGGCCAGATCCAAGTCGACCCCGCGCACCAACAGCCACGCATACGCGAGCCACGTGGCGCCAGCCCACAGAAGGCGGCACGCGCTCTTGCGCAGCAACGCGAGCACCGACAGCAAGGCGGCCGAAAGCAAACCGATGCCGGCCCACAGCCATGGCGACCAAGGCCAGTCGGCGAAGCCAAGTGGGGTGATCTCCATGCGATGGATGACCACCTTGCCGCCCTTGGCGATCAGCGAGGTCATGCCGTAGACATCATCGGCAACGAACGGTGGCTGCGCTTTGCCCGCGATGTTGGCGCGCAGTTCGCGGCCACGCGCTTCGACCCAGATGGTCGCGAGGTGACCAGCCGCAATGCCTACGCCATTGCCCTTGGGGCCGAGCAGCGCCTGTT
>CAXBFC010000570.1:0-4320 GCA_963974725.1 uncultured bacterium
ACTCCTACTCGACTCTGCTTGTTCTCCACTACGGCGCTGTTCTTGGGCGCGTGCCAATCGCAACCGCGTTGGTACAAGGGCAATTTGCACACGCACACCCTGTGGAGCGATGGCAACCAGTTCCCCGAGATGGTCGTCGATTGGTATGCGAGCCGTGACTACGACTTCCTTGCCCTCACCGAGCACAACGTCGTCGCCGACCACGACAAATGGGTTACCAACGACCTGGTCGTCAGGAAGGGTGGCCGTCGCGCACTGGCCAACTACCGCACGCGATTCGGCACTGATTGGGTCGAACAGCGCGAGACCGATGGCAAGCTGGAAGTGCGGCTGAAGAAGCTCGACGAGATCCGTTCTCGGTTTGACGACCGCGATGACTTCCTGCTGATCGCCGCCGAAGAAATCACGGCGGCATTCCAAGGCAAGCCGATCCACATCAACGCGAGCAACATCGCCGAACGCATCCCGCCACAAAAAGGCACCGACGTGCGCGATGTGATGCGCAAGACGCTGCAAGCGGTCGCCGAACACGAGAAGGCGAACGACCTGAATGTCCTGGTACACCTCAACCACCCGAACTTTGGCTGGGGCGTCTCTGCCGAAGACCTCGCGGCCGTCACCGAAGAGCACTTCTTCGAAGTCTACAACGGCCACCCGAGCGTGCACCACAAGGGCGACGCGACCCGCCCCGGTACCGAGCGACTGTGGGACATCGCCAACACGACGCGCATTCGCGATCTGAACGCGCATGTGCTCTATGGCCTCGGCACCGATGATTCGCACAACTACCACAACGCCTCGGGTTCGACGCCGGGCCGCGGCTGGGTCATGGTGCGCGCGACCGAACTGACTGCCGATGCGTTGGTGACCGCGATCGAGAACGGCGACTTCTACGCTTCGAGTGGCGTCGTGCTTGACCGCGTGCGAAGCACGGGAAGCTCCTTGAGCATCGACATTGCATCGCAAGACGATGGCACCTACGTAACCGAGTTCATCGGCACCCGGCGCGGCAGTGACGAAATCGGCGAAGTGCTGGCGCGCGTGCCCGGCGAACATGCGACCTACCTGTTCCGCGGAGATGAACTGTTTGTTCGCGCCACGGTGACATCCAGCGTGCCGGCGGACAACCCGGTGTTCGAAGGCCAGCTGCGGCAAGCATGGGTGCAACCCGTCGTGCTGGACAGGGGAACCCAGAAGTGACCGAGCCGCGCCATGAAGCGGCGTGGATCCGGACCATCGACGAAGCGCACGCGGACCCCGAACTCGCCGCGCTGTACGCGCAATGCGTCGACCCGGGCACCGACAAGGTCGACCACGTGCTCAAGGTGCATTCGCTGCACCCAACTGGCCTACAAGCGCACCTGGCGATCTACCGCGCTTCGATGGCCAGCACGCAGCGCCTGCGCAAAGTCGACCGCGAGATGGTCGCCGTGGTCGTCTCGAAGGCCAATGGTTGTCACTATTGACTGACCCACCACCGACGCGGTCTGCGGCGGTTGCTATCGGACGACGCCCTCGCCGAACGGGTCGAAGCGGACTTCGAATCCGCCGGACTCGATGCGCCTCGGCTTGCGATGCTGCGGTATGCGATCAAGTTGACGCAGTGCCCGTCGAAGATGGCGCGTAGCGATATCGACGCCTTGCGGGCGGCAGGTTTCGAAGACGGGGACATCCTCGAACTGTGTGAAGTTGTCGCCTACTACGCGTATGCCAATCGCATTGCCGATGGCCTTGGCGTGTCGCTGGAAACCTGACGCCCCGGCGAGCGCCACCCAATCAGTTTGGCACCTGCACGCGAACGATCAGCGCACGATCCTGCACGGTCACCAAGGCCACACCGCGATTGGCGTGGTAGTCGATGCGCCGCGCCCATGACCCCAGACGCAACGTCTGCACGACCTTGCCGGTGCGCACGTCGACCAGCGACAACTGGTCACTGATACCCGACGCGAGCAGGTGGTGATCATCCACCCAGATCAAATCGCGAAAGCTGAACGACAGGGTGTTCTGATTCTTCAACTCCGGCACGGTCAACAACTCGACGGCGGCGGGCAAGCTGACCGCCACGGTTTGGCCATCTGGCGATGGCGCGATGGCACGTGGCGGCGAGTCCAACCGCAACTTGTGCAACTCGGCACCATCGCGCGAGAACGCATGTAGCTCGCCCAAGCCAGCTCCCGGAAAGCTGCTGTGCATCGCCATGCGCGAGATGATGTAGTCCCTGCCAACTGGATGCGTCTCGCTAAACAGAATGCGATTGGGCCGAAACGACTTCGTCGCATCTTCGAGGTCGATCAATTGATCCCCGTGGCCGAAGTAGCGACCGTCGGCAGACAAGACGGACGGCGGAGTGTCGGGGTTGCCAGTGCGCACCTTCATCGAAAAGGACACCTTGCGCACCAGATGCGCCTTCGGTTGCTTGCCGGGAAGGATCGACCAGAACTGCAGTTCGCGCTGCAAGGAACCCTTCTTGCCATCGGCGCTGACGTGCACAACGACTTCGGTGCCCTGCGCGTTGGCGATCAACTCGCCCTTGGTCGGGAAACCTGCAACCTTCAATCGCTCGCCGGTCGCGACGTCGAACACTTGCGTCGTGCCCTCGCGCCATTTGACACCAACCACGACGGCATAGCGACCATCGCCGGTCATCACCGCATCGCCGGGCGCTTCGCGATGGGCGCCACCGAGCGTGCGCACGAGCTTGTCGCCGCGATGAATGCCAAGGATACCGTTGCTCGCGTGCGCCCAATGCACGCCATCGGGATGCAACGCAATCGGGCCTTGGATCTCGCTGCGCACTGGCTGCTTGCCCGGCTTGAAGCAAACCAAGTCCTTGGCCGTGCGCACCAACACACGCGAACCGTCTGACTGCGCTGCGAACGAATACCCAGTCGCTCCGATCGGCAGATCCGCTTCGGCAAACCCGCGCAACGTGCCCTTCCAACCGAGTCGCAACAAACGGCCGTCATCGAGGAACTGCAGGCCATGCACCCAGTCGGGTTGCTTGAGCGTCTCGCGCAACGCACCGGTCACGGCATCAAACACAAACGTATCGCCACTGCGCTTGCCGACCGCGACCCTGGAACTGGTCGCGTCGATCGCGACCGCATCGACGGCAGTCGGGCCGGCAAGTGGCAGCGTGTGCACGACCGACAAGTCGTCGGCATCGAGCAACGCCGCTTCGTTGTTGCTCGTCACGACGACCAGAAACTTGCCGTCGCGACTCCAATCGAGCGCCTGTGCACTGGCACTGCCGGCACCACCGAGTTGCTTGCCGGTCTTCAGATTCCAGACCGTCAACGAACGCCCGACGACTGCCAGGCGATCGCCAGAAGGCGAGAACCGAAGCCCGCCCACCCAATGATCCGAAGCCTCCAACTGGTGTACGACCTGGCCACTGGCGACGTCGAGAACCACAACGTCGCCGCGATCGCCGCCCGATGCGAGCCACTTGCCATTTGGCGAGAAGCGCAGCGCGTGGCTCTCGCCGCCGACTTGGAACAGTTCGCGCTCAATCTGCAGGGCAGGCTCAGGCTTGGCTTGCTGGCCTGATCTGACCGGCTCTTGCGCAGGCAGATCCGGTGCAAGAAGGGCTGCCAGTAGCGACAGCGAGAACAACGACGGACGAAGGGTTCTCATGGGCGCGCGCACAGCCCCAAGCTTACTCGGATTCTCCCGCGCGCTGAGATTTCAACGCCCGCCAACGGCACGCACGGCCGACCCGGCGAACGCATCCATGTAGCGTTCGCCATGAGGATCGCGCCAACGCCACAGTTCGCTCGTGCCAATCCACAGACTCGTCCCCGCCCCGACCGGGCGGATTGCCATGACGGTGTTGCCAGGCAGGTTGCCAGGCGTGTTCTCGGACGCGTCGCCGATGGCTTCTGCCAACACCAACGCCGTGGCATCTTGCGCCAACGAGGCGACCGACGGGCTGAAGTAGATCGCTGGCAAGGTCGGCAATACCTGTTCGACGGCGTGCTCGCCGCAGAACTGCAACGCTGCATGCTCGGCCGCACCGGTAGCCACGGCGAGCGTCGTCTTCGTCGGCTTGCGTGCAGCCGCCGGCGCGCTCAGATGAACGGGCAGCAGAGAACTCCAACGATCGTCGCGGTAGCAACCGGCAGCTTGGCCGTCGACAACGGTGATCAAGCCACCGCCGGCGGCAACAAACCGCGCCAGCGAAGACACACACGCCGCGGAAGCCTTGCTTGCATCCCATTCGCAGAGCACGACAACCTGATGCTGCTGCCAGTCGGTAAGCGTCGCCGGCAGCTCCGCAATCTGGCCTGCGGCGAACGGGCCGCGCTCGGCGAGCGG
>CAXBFC010000571.1:0-4299 GCA_963974725.1 uncultured bacterium
CAATTCTATCCAAACCAGCGTCAGCTCTGTTGCCGGACAGGACGCCAACGCCAAGCTCGCGACCGTGACACGATCGGTCAAGCTGCCCCAGGCGACGACGGGCGGGCTGCCGGCACGCTGACCATGCAACGTGATCGACGCGTCGCGTCCTCGAAACCATTGTTCAGGAACGGGGCTGTTCGCCCGCCGGCACTGCGGTCACGGTCACGTCCTCGACGATCAGGTACAAGCACGGCACCAGCACGAGCGTCACCACGGTTGAGAAGGCAATGCCGAAGCTCAGGGAAATGGCCATCGGGATGATGTGCTGCGACTGCAGCGACGATTCGAGGATCACGGGTACGAGGCCGAAGAACGTCGTCGCCGTTGTCAGGAAGATCGGGCGGAAGCGCCGCACGCCGGCAGTCACAATCGCGTCATAGGCGCTCGCGGCGGGGTTGCGTTCGCGGTGGCGGTTGGCGTAGTCGACCATGATCAGTGAGTCGTTGACGACGACGCCGGCGAGGGCGATGACGCCCATGAAGCTGATCAGCGAAAGATCGAATCCGAGCAGCATGTGGCCGACGACCGCGCCGATGATCCCGAACGGAATCGCGACCATGACAATCAGCGGCTGCATGTAGCGCTGGAATGCGATCGCCAGCAACCCGTAGACAACCAACATCGCGAGCCCGAACCCGCCCCAGAGGGAGGACATCGCCTCACGCATCTGCGCGTTGTTGCCCACGAACGTCCACGTCAGCCCCGGGTAGTCCTGCGCGAGTCGTGGCAGCACCTCGGTCTGTACGGCCTCGATCACCTGACCCATCGCCCGGTCGGGTTCGACGTCCATCGAAACGCCGACGATCCGGCGACCATCGCGCCGCTCGACCCGAGCGAATGCCTCGCTAGCGCTAACCTCGGCGACGTCGAGCAGCGGCACTTCCACGCCCGACGGCGTGCGGATGGCTAGTTCCTGCAAGTTGTAGACGTCCTTGCGCTCGAGCTCGGGGAGCTTGACGCGGACCTCGATCTCATTGGTGCCGCGCAGCAGCCGCAGTGCGAGCGACCCGAAGAACGCACCGCGCAATTGCGTGCCGATGTCCGCCGGAGTCAGGCCGAGCGCCCGTCCCTCGGGCAGCAGCACGAAGTCGAGCTGGCGCTTGCCCTTGCTGAAGCTGACGTTGACGTCACGCGTGTACTGGTAGCTCGACATCTCGGCGGCGAACGCCTTGGACGCGCTCTCCAGCTGGGCGACGTCTGCGTGGCTCAGGTCGACGCGGATATCGCGGCGATGGCCACCGGGACCGCGTTCGGCCTCGAACGTGATCTGGTCGACGCCAGGGATGTCGCCGATCGAATCTCGCCAGATACGGATGACTTCGACCGCCGACAGCGTGCGCTCGTCGGGCGGCAGCATGACCAGCTCGACGTCGATGAAATTGTCGCCGCGCACGTTGGTCATGACCCCCTCGGCGACCTCGTCGAAGTTCTGCTCTTCGAACAACCGTGCCGTCGCGGTGGTCACCATCTCGGCGACCGCGGCCGCCTGGTCCGGGGTCGTACCGACCGGCAGTCGCACGCCGGCTTCGATCTCGTTCGCCGACACTTCAGGCATCAGGATCATGCCCATGTGCGCGCTGGTGCTGTAGCTGATGACGATCACGAACAACGACAGCGCCGCTGCAGCCGTCACATAGCGGATGCGCAGTGACAACTCGAGCACCGGACGGAACCAGCGATCGACGGCGCGACCGAACATGCGGGTGAAGCCCTGCTGGGCCGCGTGCAGTCGGCCGCGCAAGCCGGTGGGACGCTTCGGCATCGACCGGATGTGCGCGAGGTGTGCCGGCAGGATGAACAGCGCCTCGAACAACGACAGCAGCAGTACAACGATGACGACGATCGGCAGTGGCCGCCAGAACTTGCCGGTCTCACCCGGGATGAACAGCAGCGGGATGAACGCGACGACGTTGGTCAGGATGCTGAACACGACCGGCCCCGACACCTCGCGGGTGCCCTGGATCGCGGCCGCCAACGGACTCATGCCCTTCTGGCGAAGTTCGAACACGTTCTCACCGACAACGACGGCGTCGTCGACGACGATGCCCAGCACCATCAGGAAGCCAAACAGCGAGATCATGTTGACGCTGACGTCGACCGCCGGCAAGAACAGCACCCCGCCAATGAACGAGACGGCCATGCCGGCCATCACCCAGAACGCGAGGCGCAACTCGAGGAACAGCGCCAGCGTAAACAACACGATGACGACCGCGAGCATGCCGTTCTCGAGCACGAGCGCGAGGCGGCTGCGGAAGTCCTCGGCGTTGTTGTTGTCGGTGCGCCACTGCACACCGGGCGGGAACGTCGTCTCCGCCGTGCGCATGATCTGCTCGACGCTGTCGGCGATCACTAGTGGCGACTGGTCGCCGACGCGGTAGACCTGCAACTCGACCGACGGCTGCTGGTTGAACTGCGAATGGAAGTTGCCCTCGGTAAAGCCGTCGCGGATCGTCGCGATGTCTCCGAGCGTCAGCGGTGTTCCAGTCTCACTGGATAGCAATTGGATCTGCGAGAACTGCTGCGCCCATTGCTTGCGGGCTTTGACGCGCAGCAGGATCTCGCCGGCGCTGGTCTGCACCGAGCCCGCCGCGACATCGTTGCTCGACGATTCGATGAGCCTCGCGACCCGTTCTAGCGTGAGGCCGTATTCTCGAAGGGTCTGGCGCGGGATCTCGACGTGAGTCACGTAGTCCGGCACGCGCGACAGTTCGATCTGCGTGATGTAGGGGCTGGCCAGCAGCTGGTCGCGCACACGCTCGGCCAGCTGGCGCAGCGTCCACACATCGACCGGGCCGTAGAGCCCAACCCGCAGGACTTCGACCTGACGCGATTCCAAACTGACTTCGGGCTGCTCGACGTCGTCGGGGAAGGTTCGGATTCGCGAGACCGCCTGGTCGATGTCCTGGAAGGCCTTCATCCGGTCAGCACCGTTGACCAGTTGGGCGGTTACCGACCCCCTTCCTTCGCGCGCCTCGGACGTGACCTCACGGATGCCGTCGACGCCACGAATCGCCTCCTCGACCGGGCGCAGGATGCCGTTTTCGACCTCCTCAGGGGCGGCGCCGGGATAGCCGACGGAGATGCCGACGATGTCGAGCTGGAACTGCGGGAACACCTCCTTTTGCACGCTGAACGCCGCCATGACGCCGCCGACCAGCAGCACCGCCATCAGCAGGTTCGCGGCGATCGGGTTGCGCGCCATCCAAGCGATCGCGCCGCTGTCGATGTCATCCGAAGGCTCCGTCGGTCGCGAATGCTCGGAACTCATCGCTCCTCCGCTCGATCCTCGCGGATCGAGAGGCCATCGGCGACCGTCGCGAGGCTCGTCGTAACGACCTTGTCGCCGGCTGCAAGTCCCGACCGGAGGTAGGCGTGCGAGCTATCAGAGAAGGTGACCTCGACCTTGCGAATCCGGAGTTCGTCACCGCTCATGACCCAGACGGTGTCGCCTTGCCGAAGGTAGGCACGATCGAGCTTGACGACATCGACGAGCGGGATCGCTTCGATCTCGACTTGCACCAAAGTGCCGAGAATCAGCGGCGGCCCATCGTCGCTGCCGATCGGATTCTGCAGCGACACGATCACGCGGGCGAAGCGCGTGTTGCTGTCGACCTCACCGATCAGTCGTCGCACGACGCCTTCTCGAGTCGTTCCCTTTGGCCAGACACCGCGATGGTGGACCCGCGCGGTCGCGCCGAGATCGTCGTCGTCGCTACTGGGGAACTGGATCCAGCGGATCGCCGCCAGCGGAACCGTAGCCACCACCCAATACTCGTCGGTGCCGACCAGGCGGGCAAGCTGGTCACCGGGAGCCACCCGCGCACCGCGCTCGGTGAAGCGTTCGAGGATCTGTGCGTCGAACGGCGCCGCAACCTGCGTCCGGGTGACGTCGAGCTTCGCCTGATCGACGGCCGCCTTCGCGGCGCGCAGCTTGTTGCGCAGCGACGCGATCTGCGGTTCGCGAAGCACCAGCGCCCGGTTGGCGGGATCGATGTTCTCGCCGAGCAATTCGAACTCGTGCTCGGCCGCACGCTGCCTCCCCTGTTCGATGGCAAGCTCGGCCTCGACCTGACCGAACTCGCTCTCGCGCATCACGCGAGCCAGCTCGTAGTCCGCCGGATCGATGCGCAACAACACTTCGCCCGCATCAACGAGTCCACCGGGCCGGAACTCGCGACCAACCTCCAGAATCTCACCGCCAACGCGTGGACTCAAGATGATCTGTCGCGCCGGCTGCACGGCTCCGAGCACGCTGAT
>CAXBFC010000572.1:0-4294 GCA_963974725.1 uncultured bacterium
CAGCCGGATGTAGCATTCCGACACGAAGAGCTGCTGCTGACCGCCGCGGCCACCGGCGATTTCGGGTGCTGGACCACCTGGCGCGGCTTCGCGATCGACCGCATCGTCAAGCACCTCGGCGACGAACACTCACCGGTGCGCGGAGCGATCGGTCGCACCAAGGACCAAGACGAACTCTGCCTGCGGCGCTACCAATGGCTGATGGAACGTGGCGAATCGATGCTGGCGCACATCGGCAGCTACAAGTCCCTCTACGAAGAAGAGATGGCGTTCGTGCAGAGCGAGATCGACGCAGCCCAACGCGGCGCAATTGAGCTGCGGCAGCACCCAGCACTCGGGTTCTCGTCGATGCATAGCCAAGGCCCGCGCCACCGCATGACCCTCAACACACTCGCTGGCGCCTATCGCGTGCTGCATGTGCAACAGGACGCGGGTGAGACCTGTTACCGCTACCACGACCGCACCGAGAGTTGGTTCGATTTGGTCACCGTGCAAGCACTGCCGCGCCGTGACCTTCGTCCGTTGGCGCAGAAACTCGCGGCGCTCGAACCCGAGCACGACGGGGCCTCGTGGCAGGCGGACCCACCGACGACGCCAATCCCCGAACTCTACTTCGGGGTGCCAGCCGAGCAGGAATACGGCGAGATCACGCGCGAGCTGCGACCGAGCAAGCTGGCAGCGGATCAGGTCGTCGCGGCCTTCGTCGAGTTCTTCGCGAGCTGACACGGCACGCAAACTGGCGCACAACCATGACGCCCAACGAACCGGTGCTGGCACCGAACAGCCGCCGCGGCCATCATTCTGGCAGATGTCGATTCGCACCGTGGCACTGCTTTCATGCCTGCTGACCTCCGCCTGTGGCAGCAAGTCAATGGCAAGTGACCCCACGGGGAAGTTCCATCTCGCCGCCAGCTGCGCCCCCGAGGCGTTGCACAAGACGGTCGCAGCTACGCCGCAGGCCACCCTGATCCTGGCGTTCGAGTCGAGCAACAAGGATGTGGTCGCGGCAACCAACGCAGCCAAGCGCGCCACCCGCCCGTTCCTCGTCGTGATCGGGGACGCGCCCGACGACGAAGAAGAACTCGCCGATGCGGTGATCGTCGCGGACACCGGTGCAACTTCGGCCATCGACCTTGCCCTACTGGCCTGCAACGGCGTCGCGGTCCCCCCGATTCGCATTGAGGTCGGACTGCGCACCTTCACGCCCGCCAATCGGGCAGCCGGCGGAACCTCGCGCCCCGGCCCTGGCGATGCGGGCCTGGTGGTCCTTTGCATGCCACACGGCAAGCTGCTGACAACCACACCCGAGACCGACGAAATCCACCGAATCGGCCTGCTGCAAGCGGATTCCAGCAACCCCGAACAGCAGCGCATTCGCCGCGAAGCCGACGCCGCGGCCGCGCGCTACCCGCAACTAGAACTGACGACGGCCGACAACTCAGCTACCGGCACGGTGATCGAACAAGCGCAGCTGCTGATCACACAAGGCTGCCGCGCCCTGTTGCTCACGACCAGCGACCCAAAACAAACGCAGGCGGTCGTCGCTGCCGCAGCAAAAGCACCCGACGGGGGTGTGTCAGTCATCGTGCTCGACCCACTGATGGAACAGCACGAAGCCTGCGTCATCGGCTGCGCACCGGCGACGCTCGGGCAAGCGGCCGCCCAGCTGGTGCAGGACTTACTCCCCGAAGGCGGCTCCATCATCGCGTGCCTGACGCCAACGGAGCTTGATGCAGTCAGCGCGCTCTCTCGCAACCGGGCGCTCGGCTTTTGCCAAGCGATGAACTTGCCCACCAAGAAGCTGCTGGGCCGTTGAGTTCGGCATCGGGCACGCCATTCACGCAGCCAACGGGCGGCGGTCTCGGCTACATGATCCAAGCCGCGTTCTGGTTTGCGGTCATGGCCTTGCTGGTCAAACTGGCCGGCGCGCAAGGTCTGCCAACGATGCAGATCGTGTTCGCCCGCGCGCTCGTGACGCTGACGCTCAGTTCGGTCGCGCTGCGGCGCGGCCGCATTCGCCCCTTCGGCAACAAGACGCGGTTGCTGTTGCTGCGCGGACTGTTTGGCTCGGGCGGACTGATGTGTTTCTACGCCGCCGTCAATCACCTGCCACTTGCCGAAGCAACGGTGCTGCACCAGATCTCACCGGTGCTGACCGCAGTCGTCGCAGCGATCTGGATCGGCGAGAAACTCGAGACGAAGGTCTTGCTCGGCATGGCCCTCGCGTTCCTTGGCGTCGTGATGATCGCACAACCGGCGACGCTACTTGCTGGATCTGGGCTGACGGATCCTGACACCGCGTCGGACATCTCGTGGCCATACGTCGTGGTCGGAGTATGCGGCGCGCTGTTCGCCTCGCTCGCATATGTCGCCGTGCGACGACTCGGCAAGACCGAACCGCCACAACTGGTCGTGTTCTACTTTCCCATCGTCACCGTGCCAATCAGCCTGCCGTTCGCCATCTACGACTGGGTCTGGCCAGACATCTACGGCTGGGCCTTGCTGATCGGCGTCGGCGTCGTCACGCAAATCGCGCAAATCGCGTTGACCAACGGCCTGATGCGCGAACCTGCGGGCCGAGCCATCTCGGTGGGCTACCTGCAGGTAGCGTTCGCAACCGTCTTCGGCGCGGTGATCTTCGGCACCATGCCAGGGCTGTGGAGTTGGCTGGGCATGGCGATGATCGTCAGTAGCTTGTTCGTCGCACGCCGCCGCTGACACGATAGAACGGGAGTCTTGCAGCCCCCCTCTCGGGACTGCATTCCTTGAGACTGCACTCCTCAAGTCTGGACCCCGCTACGATGCACGAGTGGCGCATGACCTCAATCGCAGACAGGCCATCTGGCAACTCGGGGCGACAACTGCCGGCCTGATTGGCGGATCGCACGCACGCGCAGCGAGCGCGTTCCTGCAAACACCGGCTGACCTCGAGCAATTCGCAGAGCGAGTCCGCAAGGAGCAGGCGGCCAACACGCTGCCGTTTGTAGCCGAGCAGATCAAGCAAGGCGCCTCGTGGCAGGAACTGCTCGCCGCCGTGTTCTTGGCTGGCGCGCGCGACATCCGACCGCGGCCGCACGGCATCCTGCACACGGTGATGATGGTCGAGTCGACGTTCCAACTCGCCGATGCTGCGACCACACCGCGCGACGCATGGCAGTTGGTGTTGTTCAATCTGCAGGACTTCAAGTCTGCGCAAGTCCGCGACAGCCGCGAAGACAACGACTACCGGATGCAAGCGATCGCGGTGGATCGCAGCCTGACAGCCGCGGACGCCAAGCAGCAGTTTGTCGCGGCCATGCAGACGTTTGATTCGAAGCGCGCCGAACACGCGGTCGTGCAACTGCTGCCACACGTGAGCCGCACCGAGTTCTTCGAACTGTTTCGGCCATTCTCCACGCGCTGTTACGCCTTCATCGGCCACAAGGTGATCTATGCCGCGCACGTCGAACGCGTCTTGCAGCGCATCGGCTGGCAATACGCCGAACCCGCGCTGCGCTCGCTGGTGCTCGCATCCCTCGTCGGGCGCGACACCAAGAGCTTCGATGCCGTTCGCAAGTTGACCAAGACCGTGCCAGAGGCATGGCTCACGCAATCGGGTGGGGATGGGCAGGCGCTGCTTGACGAACTGCGCGCATGCAGGGCCAACGACGCCGCCGCGTTGGTCAGCCAACACGTGCAACGCGGCCTCGACTCCAGCCGCGCATGGGATGCCATCATTCGCTTGGGCTCGCTAGTCTTCCAACGCCGGCCCGGACGGCGCGCCTCCGACGGGCGCACGGCGCTGCTGCCGGTGCATGCACTGACCGTGCCCAACGCGATGCGCAGTTCGTTCTTGCGGTCGCGCGACGCAGACACCAAGAAGCTGCTGCTGCTACAAGCGGCAGCGTGGACGGTTGCGCTGCGCGATGACCTGGTCCGTATGGTCAACCTGTCGATGCACGCCAAACAACGCATCGACGCACGGCAAGAACCGGAGTCCCTCGACGACGCGTTCGCAGCCAGCTCACCAAGTGCGTTGCGCGCACTACTGCGAAGAGACGAACGCGACCTCGCGGAATCCTGCCAACGACTGCGAGCGGCTCTGGTGCGCACCGGCAGCGAACACCACCAATACAAGTATGCAGCGGCCATGTTCGAGGAATCGCAGCGCGTTGAAGAGTCGCTGCGCCCCACGCTCGTCGCAGCGGCCGTCGACTACCTTGCGAACCATCAGGACCGCGAGACCGCATTCCATCGCGCAGCCAATACGATGCTGGGCGCAGCCAAGCTGCGCTGAGTGCGCATCGGGTTTTTT
>CAXBFC010000573.1:0-4282 GCA_963974725.1 uncultured bacterium
GACTTCAGCGGCTCGATGGCAGAGCCCATGGAGATCAAGGCCACCGGCACAACAGCGGGCGGCGCAGCCGGCACCAAAACCACCAAGGCCGAACTGGTCGTCAAGGAACTGAAGAAGCTGGTCATGTCGCTGCCCGACGGCGCGCTCTGCAACTTCGTCGTGTTCAGCAACGACGTGCGCATCTGGCGTTCTGAAGGCAATCGCCCGGCGTTGATCAAACTCGACGACGAATCACGCGATGATCTGCTCGGCAACTTCCTCGACGGCCTGCGCCCCAACGGCCCAACCAACCTCTACGACGCGCTGCAAGCGGCACTCGGATTCGGTGGCCGCGGCCTCTACGACAAATACTACGGCGCCGGGTTTGACACGCTCTACGTGATCACCGATGGCGCGCCGACGGCAGGGCCTGTGACCGACAAGCTCGAGATTCGCAAGCGCGTGCGTGAGGCCAACCAGCTGCGCAAGATCGCGATTCACTGCATCACGTTTGGCGACCAGAACGACACCGACTTCCTCGGCCCGTTGGCCGAAGAGAACGGCGGCCGCCACATTCATATTGAGTAGCGGCAGATCAATTCACCGCAGATCGAGCTGGGGCGACTACCTCTGCCTGCGCTTCTTGTCCTTCTTGGTCTTCTTGCTGCGCTCGATCGGGTTCTTCTTCAGCCAGGCCTTCGCTTCCTTGACTGTGCTGAAACGCTGACCCGTGATCGCAAACAGGGCGTCCTTGACCTTGCCCTTCCAAACCGCCCATGCATGCCAGCGCGCCTTCCAGTATTCGGCGGGTGGATTGTTGGCGACATCGACATTGGCCGGGATCGGCTCCTCAAGGTTGCGCAGCAACATCGGGATCGCCTGTACTTCCTTGTGCTTCTTGACCAGGTCGAGCACGGCTTCATGCACCGGAATGCGCTCGTTGTCATAGTCCGACTCGAGCACCTCCTTGATCGGATCCCAGTCGCCTGCGTCGTAACCGGTCTGGCTCAACGCCTTGACCAGTCCCGCTTCGACTTGCGGGTTCGCCGTCAAACTCAGGTTCTTCAACAGCTTGAGGATCGCCGGCTTGGCGCGGTCTTTCGGCTGGTCACCGAGCATCGCGACGGCCTGCTTCTTCAGCACGATCGACGAGTCCTTCTCGATGAACTGCTGTAGCGGCTTGATCAGGCGCAAACTGATCCCTCCGTTGAGCGAGTCGAGCGCCTGCTTGCGAACCATCATGCTGACCTTCTTTGGCTTCAGCGTCTTCTCGAACGCCTTGACCTTGTTGCGGGCCAACTTGTCCGGCCAGGTCTCAAGCTTCTTGCTCGAAGTGCTAGACGCAGACTTCGCTTCCTGACCTTGGCCGACCTTCGGCGCCGGATCCTGACAGAACAACACACCAACGAGGGCAATCGCGAGCATGCCCAACAGGATACCGCGCGGCTACCGGATGTGGACCAGGACTCGGCGGTTGCTGCCGCGGCGCCGATGTTCCCACAGGTAGACGCCCTGCCACGTGCCAAGCGCGAGCTGCCCGCTGAGGATCGGAACGGCCAGGCTGGTCTGGGTCAGCGCCGATCGCACGTGCGCCGGCATGTCATCTGGGCCTTCCGCCGTATGGGTCCACAGGGCATCGCCTTCGGGGACCAATCGACGAAAGAACGCCTCGAGATCACGGCAGACATCCGGGTCGGCGTTCTCCTGGATCACCAGACTTGCGGACGTGTGCTGGACGAACAGGGTGCACAAGCCATCCGCCACACCGGATTCGGCGACGTGCCGGGCCACTTCACGGGTGATTTCTGTTAGCCCGCGCCCAGAGGTCGCAACCGCCAAGGTGGTCGTGGCCATATCAGACCAACAGCACGGGGAACGAACTCGCGAGCACCAGGCGGCGCGCCCGCTGCGCCTCTTCACTGCGCGCATCGGGGTCGCGCCCGACCACAAGCAACCCCAAGCGCTCCTCGTTCTCTTCGAGTGCCAACTCGACGGTGTCGCCGAGCGCGAAGTGCACCCTCGGCGTGATGTCCCAATCGCCGGCGTGGCGTTGCAACTCGGCGGTCAACGCCGCCGCCCGCGCCGTTGCCAGCCCGGACAGCACTTCCGGTGACAGGTCCCCAGGATCGAGGTTTCGCGCCAACAGTTCTTCGTCGCGCAACCGGCTGTGCGGATCGACGGTCGACAGCAGCAGGATCTCGCCACCGTCCTTGGCGAATGCCAACGCCAACGCGGTCGCCTGCACCTTGCGGTGGCGATCGATCTGCAACGCGACGAGCGGATGCATGATCGTATGCTCGGGGTCATCGACGGGCGCACGAACGATACAGACCGCCGAGTTGCTCTTGGCCAGCAGCAGGTCAATCGTCGTCGACAAACTCGACTGGCCATCGACTTGGAAGTCGCGACCGAACGGCGAAGGCACGACCAACACGTCGCCTTTGCCCGCTGCAGTGAGCAACTCGGCGAGCGCCGCGTCTTCGGCGCCGACCGGCGGCGAAATCGTATGCAGTTCCGCGCCGGCGCGCTCGGCCATCACCTTGGCCAACGCATCGACCGTCGCGTCCTGATCGGTGCCATCGTGCACCGCAACGATTTTGCCAACCACTTGCGGCGTCAACTCCACCGGTGCCGTGATGCGCGCAGCTTCGAACTGCGCCATCTGCTCTCGAAGGTCTTTGTCAGTCATCTCGAAGGTCTCAATTTGGATTGCGAGTGTTGGGTGGCGTGCCTGATGGCTTGGCCGGCGCTACTTGATCGGGGGCAGCTCGGGATACAGGTCAAACACCGTGAACATCGACAGCCAGGCGAGCACGACGAGGATCTGGAACACCATCGCAACGGCCCCCACCTTAAACCACTCGCCCCACGACACCTTGCCGCCACCGCTCTCGGCAAGCGCCGACAACGCAATCACGCCACTGATACTGCCGATCGGCGTGCCGTTGCCGCCGAGGTTGGCCGAAATCGTCAGCGCCCACCAAAGCGGTGCTGCCGGCAGCGTCTCGGTCATCGTTGCAACGATCGGAATCATCGTCGCCGCAACCGGGATGTTGTCCATGATACCGCTGGTCACCGCCGTGAAGAGCACCAGCACGACAGTCGCAATGTGCACGTTGCCGCCGGAAACG
Organism: uncultured bacterium; assembly: GCA_963974725.1. Classification (GTDB taxonomy): domain Bacteria; phylum Planctomycetota; class UBA1135; order UBA1135; family UBA2386. The sequence goes on from CAXBFC010000573.1 coordinate 3,111, forward strand.
TCGCTCAGCAATCCCGCCGCCTGTTGCAGCAAGCCCGAGTGTTCGACGCAACCGATCATCACGAACAAGCCGATGAAGAACACGATCACGGTCCAATTGACCTTCTTGATCGCTTCCTCCGGGTTTTGTCCGGAGAACAGAATCGCCGCGGCGCCACCGGCCATCGCCACGAAGTCGAGGCCAATGCCGAGCGGCTGCGCCGTCGCGAAGCCAACGATCGTCAGCACCAACAGAATCGCCGACCGCCAAAACATGCGGCGATCGGACACCATCGCCCATTCATCGAAGGCAGCCACCGCATCGGCACGGTCGCCGGCAGTGGCCGGATCCGCAGTCAGTTCCGCCTTGTAGAATCGCTTGACGACCAACCAGGCAACCAGCGCCGTAGCGATGGCCATCGGCGTCGAGACCACGAAGAAGTGCATGTAGGGCAGATTCGCTGCCGAGCCAACCATCAGCGTGCAGATGCCAGATGCGAACGTCACCAAGGCACCGGAGTTGGCGCTGATCGCGATGCCGACCAGATACGGCTTCGGCGCGAGCTTGAGCGTGCGACACAGCACCAAGGCGAGCGACACGACAATCAACGTTCCTGGCGCGATGGTCAGCAAGCTGACGAACACGACCGTCAAAACGATCAACGACGTAAACAGCTTCTGTGGATCGCCCTTGGCCTTCTTCGCAATCTTCACCGCCAAGAACTGGAACAACCCGGACTTGCCGGAGACGTCGACCAAGATCGACGTGCCGACGATGACGCCAAGCACGCCAATGTCCTTGGCCAGGACGTGGTGCACCTCGTCGTATTCGTGCAACACGCCGAACAGCAGCGCCAGGATCGTGCAAGCGATCGCGCCGAGCAGCGCCGCGGTCACCTTGTGAAGCTTGCCGGTGGCAATCAGCGTGTAGGTGCCGAGCATGGTCAACCCAAGCACGGCCATCGGCAGGGAACCGACGCCCCCATCGTGTGCAACTTCCTGGACCGCGGACAGCATCATGGGGAGAAGGCTACCCACCGCGCGGCATACCGCGAGCCAAGATCGCGACTAGAACGCGCCGGTGGTTCGGCCAAGTCGTGCCGGCCGTCGAGCCGGCCAAATCGTGCCGGCCAAATCGCGTGCAGAGGACGCGTGCAAAAGTCGCGTGCAACCGCGCTGCGTCCGCGCGCTGCG
>CAXBFC010000574.1:0-4266 GCA_963974725.1 uncultured bacterium
AGGCTGCGGCTTCGGCAGCGTCGGCGACGCCGGCCTCCGCCCCGAAGGCTGCCGCCGCCGCATCGCCTCCACCGATCCCGGCTGCCGCCGGTGCCCTGGTTACGTTGCTCGGTCGTCGCGACGAGTCCGTGCCGCCGACGGTCATCATTGGCATCGCCGCTGGCGACGATCCGGGGCATGTGGCCGCGGTCGAGGCAGAACTTCAAGCGCATCTGCCGCGGTTTAGCGGTCGCGCGGTTCTGTTGATCCCGAACCAAGGTGGAGTCGATGCACCTGTCCGTCGGCAAACGCCCTTAGCCTCTATGTTGGGTCGGGTTGTGCCAAGCGGTGCGGCTGCGACGTTGGTCTTCCGTGGCCCAGATGCACAGGGGCGGCCGCACTTCCAGGTACTACATTCGTCGCTGCGGGCCATGCCCGTTGGCGCGACCTTCGGGGACCCGCGCGCAGGAAAGCAGGCATTGTGAGTCGAACGGAAATCCTCGCGTAGTATGGCGCCACCCGCAGACATCCTGCGGGGTCCCCGAAACTCGAGAGATACCCATGATTCGATTCCTTACGGCCGGCGCGTTCGCGCTCCTCCTGGCCGGCTGCACAGCCGACGCCAAAACCGATGGCAAGGGTGGCAACACCCCGAACGCCAACGAAGTCAAAGTCGCCACGGATGCTTCATCCAAGTTCGAACTTGGCAAACCCATATGAGGCGCCTGTGTAGCTACCGTGCGTAGCTCGCTGAAGGGTATCGAGGGTGTTGGCGAGATCGTCATCGCTCCTGGCCCCGATGGCTTCACCGTTCACTTTGACAGCAAGAAGATCGACGCTGCCAAGATCTGTGAAGCGATCAAGAAGGGTGAGCCGGGAGCCAAGATCAAGACCTGATGCTCCGGAGCGCCGTGCCAGCCTTGCTGGCACTGGCGTTCACTAGTTGTGCGAGTTCCGTCGGCAATCAAGGTCGACGTGCACTCCAGCTTGACGTGCATTGGCAGCCACTGCGATGCCACCGTGCGCGATGCCCGCCAAGCGCGAGTAGGCTTGCCCCATTGCCTGGGGCGCCCCCCGAGATTCTCGAAGTCGGCCGCACCCTTTTTGCGGCCTCAGGGGATCCATCATCGTGATTTCGATGACCATACCCCGTGAACGCAGATCGGCGGATCTCGGCACTGCAGTCGAGCAGCACCGTTCGGCCCTCTGGCGCTACATGCGAGTGCTCGGTGCCGACGATGCCACCGCCGATGACCTCGTCCAGGAGGCGTTCCTCATCGCGCTCGAACGGCCGGATTTCGATTCATCGAGCCCGGCCGGCACGTTCGCATTCTTACGCACCACAGCACGCCATCGCTGGCTGAAGTCGCGTCGTTGTCGGGCCACGCGTCGCGAGGTTGAGCATGCAGACGTTGTCTGGGATGAGCACTGCGGGGGTGACGGCACCGAATACCTGGCGGCGTTGCGGCAGTGCCTGCAAGCCTTGCCCGAGCGCGGTCGGTCGCTGTTGGAAGCCACCTATGGCGAACGCGCCGGTCGCAAAGAAGCCGCGCGCGAGTTTGGCATGACCGAGAACGGCATCAAGAGTGCCTTGCGCCGACTGCGTTCGTCGCTGCACGAGTGCATTGAACGACGGAGGAACCAGCAATGAGCGACCATCAAGATCCCGCGCGCGAGCGTCTGCTCGATGCGTCTCTCTCGGAAGTGTTAGGTAGGCCGGCGGTGTCGTCCCCCGAGTTGGAGTTGTCCCTACCGGCTAGTCCGGCACCCACGAGGAACAACGGTTGGTTGGCTGCGGCGCTTGTCTTGCTCGGCAGCGCTGTAGTGATCGGGAGTTGGGCGTCGTCCCGCCCCGATGAGCAGGTTGCAGCGGGAACGGGGGATGGCCCAGTGCAGGATGACCCAGTGCAGGATAGCCCAGCGCAGGATGATCAGGGGCGGGGCAAACCGTTTCCTAGGCTCTGGCCACTGAACCCGAGCTTCTCGTTCCCCGAGTTGCCGCTGACGGTCTGCAAGACCATCGAGGAACTCGAGCAGTTGCCCGGCGACATCGTCAACTTGAGTGTCGAGTTGTCTTCCCTCAAAGACCTCGAGCGCTTGGCGCGTTTCTCCAGTCTGTGTCGCCTCCATCTCCGCGGCAATGGCCCGGACACGTTCTGGGCGGGCGTTGGCGATGAGGCAGGAGTCCTCGACCCGTTGCAGAAGCTGCAGAGCCTGCAAATCCTATGGCTGCCGTCGAACATCGTGTTGGCCCCATCGCACGTGCGCGCTCTCAGGCCGATCAGGTCGCTGCGTTCGTTGTCGATTGGCAGTTCCAAGCGGTTGACTGCTGAAGTTGCCAGAGAACTCGTTGCGTTGCCGAGTCTTCGTCAGCTCACAGTGCACGGCGCGCTGCTGCCCGCTTCGTTTCTGGCGGAGTTGAAGGCTGGTCAACTGGAAGCGCTCGAGCTGTTGGCTTGCCCAAACCTCGATGTCCCTGAGTTTGCGGCGATTGCCAAGATCAAGTCATTGCAGTCGTTGGCAGTCATGATGGCTGGCAAGGGCCGGAGCACGATCGAAGGCAAACGCTACGAGTTGTTCGAACTGGGCGAGGATGCGTTCAAGGCGTTTCGCGCCTTGCCCAAGCTCGTCGCTCTCGATCTGGCCGAGTCGCAGTTCGATGACAAGTTCATGGCTGAGCTACCGAAGCAGCTTCACTACTTGCGGCTCGGAGACTATCGCATGACTCCTGCCACGATCGCCGACCTGAAGCGATTGCAGGGCCTTGAGGAACTGCGGTTCAACCACGCAACCAAGTACGAAGACCTGGTCGATCTCTTGGAGTCGTTGCGTTTGAAGAGGCTGTGGCTGAGGGGCTGGCTCAATGATGACGTAGTGCGTGCGTTGGCGCGCCACCGTACTCTGGAGAGTGCGACGCTTCGCATTCATGGTGCCAGAGACAATCATGGCGCTAAGGACCTGTCTCTGTTGACGACTGCCCCGAGGTTACGTTCGTTGACCCTGCGCTATGGCCGTCAATACGATGTTACGAATCTGCCGCCAGCTGCGGTCATGAAGGCCTTCAAGGATCGCGGTATCGATGTGACCTTGCAGCCGTTTTAGGCCGCCGCGGGGTCATTTCGCCCGCCGCATCGGTAGGTCGTGGTGTTCGCGAGATGGCCCGGTCGGCAAGCGGGGCGGGAAATACGGCTTCTCTGCAACGAGGTGCAGGCAATGTGCGTTTGCCCGCGTCGCTGGCGAAGAGTGCCCGGTTTGTCCCCGCAGGCGGGGCGCGGGGCAACTGCTGGCACCCAAGCTGCTCGCGTCTCGCTCGATCTTCAAAGGCTTATGAAGCACCTCGCTCTGTCCGCTCTCGTTGCCCTGTCCACCTTGTTTGCCAGCTGCGGCGGTGGGGGCGGTGGCTCCTCTGGCAGCGGCTCCGTCAGCCTTGTCCTGACCGACAACGCCTCGGAGGAGCTGACGCAGTTCGAAGTCGACGTCAGCAACGTCGTGTTTACGAAAGCATCTGGCGCGACCGTCAGCGTCATGCCGCGCAGCCAGCGCATCGACTTCCTGCAGCTCGACTCGATCAGTGAATTGATCGCCGCGTTCAGCCTTGAAGCTGGCTTCTACGAGCGCATTACCATGACGCTCGACTTCGCCGAGGCGCGGGTGTTGATCGTCGATCAAGTAACCGCAGCGACGATCCTCGACCAGAATGGCAACGCCATCACTGGCGAGTTCCAGGTCGAGGTCGACTTGAAGAACGGCTCCCGGCCGTTCGTCCGCGCCGATCGTGGCATGTTGCTCGTGCTCGATCTCGATCTCGAACAAAGCGTGTCGGTCGACAATGGCAGCAACAGCGTGACGTTCGCACCGGTGTGGAGCGTTGAAGCCGATCCGACAAGCCCTGAGCCAGCGATCACCTCGGGCACCCTGCAGCGCATCGATACCACTGCCCGCACGTTCTACGTCGAGCGGCGCGCAATCGACAACACCGTGGTCGATGTGTTCCCGGTCGTCACCAGCGCGACCACGATCTTTCAGATGGGCGGCGTCGCATTCGTTGGTGACGTCGGCCTTGGCTCGTTGGTCAACCACCTTGGCGAACGCATTTACGTGCAGGGACTCGTGGATACCGCGTCCGTCGGTGGCACGATTCGCGCCGTTGCGGTGGAGACCGGCGCAGGCGTGGTCGGCAACGGCCAAGATTGGGTCTACGGGCACGTTGTGGCGCGCAATGGCGCAGCCGGCAGCGATGCCACCCTGACGGTTCTTGGTAGGTCGCGCGACGTCTCGACGGGCACG
>CAXBFC010000575.1:0-4248 GCA_963974725.1 uncultured bacterium
TTTTTCGAGCGAACCCGCCACACCTATCACTGTCTGCAGATGATTCCTGCCTGCAGATGATCCAGCCGCACCTGGCCCGCCGCTTCGTGCAAGCAACCGCCCACTGGCAGCGGCTGCGCCCTGATTGTCCGACAGCAGCCACGCCGATCGCGTTCCCACAGCCCGACGAAGGGTACGGATCGATGCTGTCGTGCTCGAACCCGACGATGATTGCAATGGCCTCGCCAGGCATTACGGCGGGCAGGGGTTCGAACAACCGCTACGCAGCGTTCTCGAACCCGACACCGAACGACCGGGGTCTCATCAAGCTGACCTTCGAGATCCCGGGAGGGCGCTGGAACGACTGAGGAGATGGCGCACCCGGCAGCTCGCCATGCGGGCTACTTCGCAGATGGTCGCTGCACTTGCTGACCGGGTTGGTATTCACTCTCGATATGGCTCGTGAGATCTTCGCGGTAGAAGTAGACCGGCCGCAGGTCGCCAGCCGCGTATCGCGTCGCCTGGTCGTTGAAGTGCGGCGAACTGGGGTCCCCACTCTGACCTCCGGCAGTGACGGCTCGTGCCCGCACCTTCGCTCCGAACTCGACGACGGCAACAAAGCTGTTGCCGCTGGTGCCGTAGCGCTTCTTGGTCTGCGGATAGGCGCGGGCACCAAAGGATGCCAACGATCCCAAGCGCGCTGACGGGAACGGTACCGCCATGCTCTCGGCGGCGTCGTCGAATGGTTGCACGATGTCGCCGGTCAGGCGTTGGCTGCGATTGATATCCCCCCACGGCGTGCGCCATCTGCCGAAGTCGGCAACCAGCTTCTCGCATGCAGCAGCGAGCACCTGGCAGTAGCGAGGTTCGGTCGCCGATCCACGGCGGCGACGGCCGAGCTCTTCGGCATAAAACACAGCCAGTGACATCGCAATCGAGTCGCTAGACCAGCGTCGATCCCACGCTTGCAGCAGCGCCATCTGCTCCGCGAGCTGAGCCTTCAATGCATGGTCCTTGCCAAGGCCTTCGTAGTGACGCTGCAATGGCGGCAGCAGTTCTTCGAACAGCGGCAGATAGCTGTCGTAGGCGGCGTCGACCAGGCCATCGAGTGTGAAGTCGCGCCGATTCTCAAGCACGCGAATCGCATGCACGCCGCGCGCATTCTCAGTGTAGGCGTCGACGTACGTCGCAAAGTCCGATTGCTTCGGGCTGTCATTGCCAGCCGCCGAGTACGGCCAGTTGTTGGTGTTGTAGAGCCAACCCGAAGCCGGATTGAGCACGAAGGGACTCTGCTCCACCGTCAACAACTCGCCCCATTCCGTAGCCGGATCGCTGCCGTCCACCGGTTTGCTCCAATCAAACCTGACATCGCGCGTCGGCACGAAATTGGCGTGCAGATAGGCAATGTTGCCCTCCGCGTCCGCGAAGATGGTGTTGTTGGATGAGTTGGTATGCAGGTCCATCGTCTCGCGAAACTCCGCGTAGTTGCGCGCCTTGGTGCGTGAGTAGGACTGCATGAGCGCCTTCAACGGCTCTTCCATCAAACGCACGCTGATCCAACGACCGTCGGCCTCGCGTACAATCGGACCGTGGTGCGTGCGATAGACGGTAAACTCTTGCTGCGCCATGCCATCGTCCGTGCGGTAGGGCACGACAATGCTCTCGCTGGTGACCGGCCGTAGCTCCTCGCCATAGCGATAGAAGTAGCTGCCATTCTGTTGCACGATGGTTTCGGCATACTCATCGATGTTGTCGACGCCACTCGACGTGTGCATCCATCCAGACGTTTCGTTGAAGCCCTGATACACAAAGAACTGCCCCCATGTCACAGCGCCATAGGCATTGAGGCCTTCATCACTCGAAACCTGCACTTCGGCACGAAAGTAGAAGGACGTGTGTGGGTTGATCAACAGCAGCGCGTGGCCGTCGGCGGCATTGGCCGGTGCAATGGCAATGCCATTCGAGCCAGATGGTTCGCGCGGCAATGCCGCCACCAGAGGCGCGACCTCGCGGTCAGCCATGGCAGTCTTGCCGCCGTTCTTGCGGGCTGCTTGCTTGCCGTAGAACCGTCGCAAGCGCGCTGTCGAAATGCGCTCGATGTCACCGCCGATGCTGCCTTCGCTAAACGCCAGCGCCATCCACGGCTCAAACCGCTTGATCACGAGTGGCTCGACCCAGGGATGCGTGTGCAGGTAGAAGTTGAGACCATCGGCATAGGCATTCATCAGCTGCTTCAACCAGGCGGGACTGTCGGCGTACAGCGCTTGCATGTCGCCGGGATCGATAAACAGCTTCATGCGCAGATCGCGATAGAGCGCGGCTCGGCCCTCGGCTTCCGACAACCGCCCCATGGCATTCAGGTAGTTGATCTCGATGCGATGGAAGTCGTCTTCGGCCTGTGCGTACATCAGACCAAACACCGCATCCGCGTCCGTCCTGCCATGAATGTGAGGGATACCCCAATCGTCTCGGATAATGGTGACCCTGCTGGCCTGTTGTTGCCACGCCGCGACCTCGCTGTCAGCGCCCGGGCCGACCAATGATCGGGGTGTAGAGTTGCACGCGGCTAGAAGGGCGAGCAGCGCCCACATCAGTTGCTTGCGGAAGATCATGGTTCGTATCCGGCCAAGCAGGATACCCATGCGCGCCGCGCAACGGATGTGCCACACGTCGGTTGTCCGAGAGATCGAAGTAACGATCCCGTCGCTGCCCTGGACTTGGCAAACCATACCCAAGACAGGCAGGACCTTGACCGCTCGACCAGATCGCACGCAATCGGCGAACACTACACTGACCGTAGCGTTCGCCTGACAGCGCTGCGATGCGTCAATACGCTCGCGACTGGGCGTGCCAGTTGGCAGTCGACCCTCTTGTCGCACGGCGCCAGCACCTTGACGCGGTTGGCACCGCTCGCACGGCGACCATGCCACCGGTGCCGAGCCCTGCCGCTGGCCAGGGCTAGCTCGTCGGTGAGGACGCAACCGAAAATTCGTGGCGGGTTCGATCCGAGCAGGCCGCCCTAGCGACACCCAACGCTCTTCCCGTCTTAGCCAGAGTGTGCAATGGATCTGCCATGAACGTATTCCAAACCTCCGTGCCAGCCATGATGGCCTGCTTCGCCCTGCTCGCAGGATTCCACCAAGACGCCTGCGCGCAAACACCGATCTCGGGGGTGCAAACCGGCACAATCAGCGCGGGCGTCTACAATGCCGTCGGCAACCTCTCGGTTCCGGCTGGCCAAACGCTCACGCTTGATCCGGGCGTCATCATCAAATTCGTCGCCGGCTACGAGGTCCAGATCGCTGGCACCCTGATCGCGAACGGCACAGCAAGCAACCCTATTATCTTCACCGACGACGGCGACGACACGGCCGGCGGGGACACCAACAACAATGGTCCGAGCGTCGGCGTTCCGGCATCGTGGCGTGGCTTGATTTTCGCGACATCAGCCAGTGCCAGCACCCTGAACTACGTCGAAGCGCGCTATGCCGGCTCAAGCTTCGTGCCGGGCTTCACCCTCAATACGTGCAACGCCACCTTTACGAACTGCACCAGCCGCGACAACTTTGGCGCCGGCATGCAACTGAACAGCAACTCGTTCCCGACGGTGTCGAATTGCACGTTTGCCGACAATGGCGGCCGCGCAGTGGATGGCGTGCGATTCTCTGGAGTGCCGCTGTTCAGCAACAACTCTGCCAGTGGCAACTCGCTCAACGCCCTGCGCGTCACGATCGGCACCGTTCCCGCGAGCATGAGCATCGCGACCAACTCGATCATGAACGGTGCGTTGATGCTGGCCGCCAATATCAGCATTCCCTCGGGCATCACGCTGACGATGGACGCCGGTGTGATCGTCAAGTTCACGGCGGGCTACGAAGTGAACGTGAGTGGCACGCTGCTGTCGAATGGCACGGCCAGCAACCCGGTCATCTTCACGGATGACGCCGATGACTCCGCCGGTGGCGACACCAACAACAATGGAGCATCTGTCGGTGCGCCCGCCGCCTGGCGCGGCATCATCTTCCAAACGACGGCCAGCAACAGCATCCTCAACTACACCGAGTCTCGGTGGGCAGGCTCCAGCTTCGTGCCGGCGTTTACGCTCAACTCGAGTGACATCACGCTAAGCCACTGCACCGCCAGCAACGCGTTCTCGCACGGCATACACCTCAACAGCAACTCGTTCCCGAGCATCAGCAACTGCGCGATGCTCGACTGTGGCGGCACGGCAATGGAAGGCGTGCAGATGACGGCCTTGCCCGGCCTGAG
>CAXBFC010000576.1:0-4237 GCA_963974725.1 uncultured bacterium
ACCCGGTTCAAACCACAGATCCGCGTTCCGCGGATCTGTGGTTTGAACCGGGTACAGTACGCAGATTCCTAGGCAGCTTTCTGCTGGTGGTGCGAACGGCGGCCCGAACGGTTTCCCGAACCGCGACCCAAACGGCAAGCCCCGTGGCCGGGAATCATGCCGTCGATTGATCGGATCGGCGTGCATTCGGAAACCAGGGCTGCGGGCGGGCCCGTGAATCCGTAGACTGCTCGCCGACTGCACCTCGGTCGCCACCTTTATGTTTTCGAATATGCATCTCAGGAACCTTCTTCTGCTTCTATCCGCGTTCGCCATCACCGTGCCGCAAGTGCGTGCCCAGGATGAGTTCGCTCAGGACGAGCAGACGCTCACCAAGAACTGCATCAAGTCGTTGATTCGCTTTGCGAACAAGGCCAAGAGCAAGAAGGTCGGTCCGCGCGCCAAGCAGGCCCTCGACCTGGTTCTCGAATACGACCCGGACCACAAGCGCGCCCGCAGTCAGCTTGGCTTTCGCAAGGTCAAGGGCCAGTGGATTGGCGAGCCGCCGGAGAAGCGTCAGAAGTGGCGCGACAAGGCGAACTACGAAGGTCGCTACACGGTCGTTGAAGATTGGGCCAAGACCGCGACCGAGCTCAGCATCCAGCACGCCAAGATCGGCCTGAAGCTGAAGGCAGCCGGCAAGACCGATCGCGCCACCTATCACCTGACCAAGGCGGTCTACTACAACCCGCACAACAAGGACGCCAACATCGCCCTTGGCTACAAGGAAGGGCCCGGCTTCTACGGCACCGATCATCAGATCGCCTATGCGAAACGCATGAAGGAGATCGAGATCAAGGCCGTCGAGTTTGCGCGCAAGCAATACCCGGTGACCGAACTCAACCCCGACGCACCGCCGAAGGAGTTCACCAACCTGATCGACAACGCGCCGGAGTGGATGCTCAAGCCGAACTTCGAGATCCACGGCGCCAAGACCGAGCGCTTCACGATGTGGGTTCGTGGTTCGCAAGGTCTCGCCAATGATTCGGCGATGTGGGCCGAGCGCGCGGTCGACTTCTGCACCTACCTGATGGGGGAGAAGCAGGCCAAGAAGCTGCGTTTTGCCGAGCGCGCGCAGCGTTCGTGGGCATGGCAGGGTTTCCTGGCGACTGGCCGTGAGCGCGAAGAGTTCTTGAAGGCCAACCCGCACGTGCTCAACGGTCGCAGCCTCGAGGAAGCGCGTCGCTTTGCGAACAACTCGTGGCGCACTCCAGAAGGTCCCGCCGTGATGAAGGTCGGCGCTTCGGGCCGCGCCATTCAAGACGCAGTCATCGCGTACGTCGTGATGGATGGTCTGACTAGCCAGCGCAACGATGGCGTCGGGCAAGGCATCATCCACGCGATCACGTGGTACCTGAAGTCGACGTCGATCTCGCGTTGGGGTGCGATCCCCGAGGGCACCGTTGGCGAAGACAGCCTGGCGCTGCCGGAAGGCACCAACTGGTGGATGCGAACGGTTCGCGACCAAGCGGTTTCGCACCAGGACTGGGCCTTTGCCCAGGTCCCGCGTGAGAAGCTCAGCCGCTTCCGCAACGATTGCCGCCTCAAGTCATGGAGCATCATGACCTGGATGATGGCTGCCTATCCGGACCAGTGGCTCAGCTTCTATCTGGACCTGCCGGACGCCGACAAGAAGGTGCCGACTCTCGAAGATATCGAAGCCGTCGTCGTCAAGCACCTCGGCAAGTCGAGCGATGAGATCGATGCGGAATGGCGCGAGTGGGGCCGCGGTGACAGTGGTGTTGCCTACGGCACTGGCTATGGCCCGCCGCTGCTGCCCGAACGTCCGAGTGACATCGAGATCACTGCGCTCGAGCAGATCAATCTGGTGCGCAAGCAGCCGATTGCGTTCGGTTGGGTGCCCGGTTCGAAGCTGACGGACGGCACGTGGACCAACTTGCCCGAGTGTGAGATGGATGCCGAGACGTCGATCGGTTGCGACCTGCATGCGAAGTACGTGTCGAACCACCCGGACCTCGTCAACAATCCAGACGGCAAGATCCACGAAGAAGACCCGGCGCACGAAGATTTCACCCGCCAAGGCCAGCAGGCCGGCAGCGGCAACATCGTTACCAGCACCGGCCGCGCCACCAAGGCGTTCGCCCGCGACTCGGTCGATGGTTGGATGAGTGCACCGTACCACCGCTTCCCGATGTTGCGTCACAACATCAAGCGCCTCGGTTACTCGCACGTCGATGGCGACAACCTGTCCGTGTCGGTGTTGGACATGGGTTCGCTGACTGAGCCCTACGATCCGAACACGGCGCCGCGCCTGGTCGTCTGGCCGGCTCCGGACATGAAGGGTGTGCCAACGCACTTTGGCAGCCCCGAGAGTCCCAACCCGCTCGCCGACCAACCGGAAGATGAGCAGGACGTGACCAAGTGTGGCTACGTCGTCAGCATCCAGCTGCAGCAGCAGTTGGCGAGCACGCTCGGCGAGTGCGACCTCGAGGTGTGGGAGTCGCGCAAGGGCGGCCGCCCGCCGGAGAAGAACCTGGTGCTCAAGGGCTCGCAGGAGTTCGTCAACTGGAAGTCGCGCTGCAAGAAGCAGGTCGACTGCTACCTGCACACGCCGAAGGTTCCGCTCAACAAGAAGCGCGACCAGCGCGACGTTCTGTTTGCGATCCCGAAGATCCCGCTGAAGTCGGGCAAGCAATACCAGGCGCGCGCGACCCTGCAGATGGGTGGCAACCCGCCGCTGATCTTCATCTGGGAATTCGCGACGGGCAGCCAGAAGAAGGGCCTGAAGCTCAAGTAACGCGCCTGCGACGGCCGGGTCGTCCAGTCGATCGCACGGTCGCTTGCGCTGGCCGAATGCACTGGCGATTGCACGTTCGCCCGCCGCGCTACTACCACGTAGTGGCGCGGCTACTGCTGGCGCCTGGCCCCCACGGGATGGGCCGCAAACGCCGTCCGCTCTGCGGGCGCGTTCCAGCCCGTTTGCGGGTTTGGCGGCCTCAGCGTGTTGCAAGCCTTGCAACCGGCGGCGCGATGCCGACAATGTTCGGCCAAAACGTCATCCAAACAAACCCAACCCCCAGGCCACAGAGCCCCGAGCCCAAATGACCAAACGCGTCGACGAAATCCTCAGCTGGTATGAATCCGATCATCCCGGCGTCCTGAAGAACCTCCGTTGGATGATGGACACCGGCGCACTCGCAGGCACGGGCAAGTTCGTCATCCTGCCGGTCGACCAGGGCTTCGAGCACGGTCCGGCGCGCACGTTCGCCAAGAACCCGAGTGGCTACGATCCGCACTACCACTTCGAGCTCGCACTGAAGGCTGGCTGCAACGCCTACGCCGCGCCGCTCGGCTTCCTCGAAGCAGGCGCACGCACCTACGCCGGTCAGATCCCGCTGATCCTCAAGCTCAACAACTCGGACTCGCTCTACAGTCCGAAGAACCCGAAGCCGGCGGTCACGGGTTCGGTGCAAGACGCACTTCGCCTCGGCTGCGCCGCGATCGGTTTCACGATCTACCCGGGCTCCGACCTGCGCGACGATATGTACCAGGAGCTGCGTGAGATCTCCGAAGAAGCGAAGGCCTGTGGCCTCGCCGTCGTCGTCTGGAGCTACCCGCGTGGCGAAGGCCTGAGCAAGAAGGGTGAAACCGCGATCGACGTCTGCTGCTACGCCGCCCAGATTGCCGCCCAACTCGGCGCGCACATCATCAAGGTCAAGCCGCCGACCGACTTCATCGAGCAAGACGCCGCGCGCAAGGTCTACGAGTCGGAAGGAATCCCGATCAGCACGCTCGCCGAGCGCACCAAGCACGTCATCCAGTCGTCGTTCAACGGCCGCCGCATCGTCATCTTCTCCGGTGGCGAAGCGAAGGGTGCGGACGCCGTGAAGGAAGAGATCCAAGGTCTCGCCGACGGCGGCGCCTTCGGCTCGATCATGGGCCGCAACGCCTTCCAGCGCCCGCTCCCCGAAGCGCTCGAGCTGCTGAAGTCGATCCAAGAGATCCACCGCGCGGCTAAGTAGCCGCGGGGCTCTGCCCGAGCGCCTTGCGCTCCCACCGCGCGGCTAAGTAGCCGCGGGGCTTCTGCCCGAGCGCCTTGCGCTCCCACCGCGCGGCGACCCGGTCGCCGCGGGGCTTCTGCCTGAGCGCCTTGCGCTCCCACCGCGCGGCTAAGTAGCCGCGGGGCTCTGCCCGAGCGCCTTGCGCTCCCACCGCGCGGCTAAGTAGCCGCGGGGCT
>CAXBFC010000577.1:0-4237 GCA_963974725.1 uncultured bacterium
ACTGCCGAGATCACTTGCTGGGTCGGCCTGCGGCTGCCGCGATGCGGCCTGCGGAGGCGGGGGACTGTGATTGCGCCTGCGATGGCTGCGGCGGTTGCGATGCGTGCGATTGCTCGTGCCACGATACGCCGGGCTCGTGTCACGGTGGCAGTTGCTGTTGTGACGCTTGCGGCGACGTCTGCTGCTTTTGGGATGCCGGCCGCGCTGAAAAGCGGGCTGCGAAAAGGAAGGAGCGCGCGCAGAACAAGGGCGTGCATGGCATGCCGATGCAGGACTGAACGCCGCGTGGCGCTGGCACCGCTTCGGGATCTATCGAACGACGCGACCGTGAATGGTCACGGTCTTCAGACGCACGAGCCCGAGGGACAAGTGCGTGCCGAGCCAATCCCACAGAGACGCTCCGGCACTTACGCGGAAGTCGGTGACGGCCTTCGCGTTGCCGCAGTGCTCCTTGAGTAGCTCGGCAACTTTCGGTTGCTTCTCGCCGAGCAGGCCGTGCACATACATCACGTATTTGCTCTTCAGTTCAAATGCTTCCCCTTCGTCATACCCGTTGGTGTTGGCGTGAACGGGGAAGGCGACGCCTTCGAGGTTGTAGCGCATCGAGCTACAGCTGGTCAGCAGGAGCAGGAGGAAAGCGGCGACGAGGCGTTTGTGCATGCCGCTATCGTTGCGTTGTCGGCGTGTCCGCGCCAGAGCCGTTGCGGTTAGATCCCCGCGGTTAGGTCCCCAGCGCCTGCGGCCTTCATCCCAACGGCCAGAACGCTGCGGCCTTCATCCCAACGGCCAGAACGCTGCGGCCTTCATCCCAACGGCCAGCTCCCTACGGCAAGAACGACTTCGTGTTCTTGAGCTTGTAGGGAAGATACTCGTCAATCACGAAGTTGAGGCCCCACTTGGCCAGTGCCTGTTGCTCGGCGCGTTTCCCCATCTTCAGCATCTTCTGGATGGCCTTCTGCCATTCCTTGTGTGCTTTGAAGAACGGGTCGTTCTTCAAAGCGTCTTTGGCGCGCTTGATGTCGACCTCCTTGAGGTCGTGCGTCGCGTTGTGCAGGTCGAAATCATCGATGTCCTGCGGCGTGACCCCGAGGTAGCGCGCCTGCGGCACACAGAAGAACTTGTTCAGGTGCACGGCGTTGCCCGAGCCGACCTTGAGCGTGCGGTAGATGTTCGAGATCCCGTACGGATCGCAGTCATTGAAGCAGTAGACCGGCAGCTTCTTGTCGTCCGCGAGCTTGCGGATGAAGCGGCGCGTCGAGCGCGTTGGCACGCCACTGGTGCCGATGATGATGCAGTTCTCGGTGCGCCACCACTTGTGCTCGTGCAGGCGGGCGAACATGCCGCCCGTCTCGATCACCAAGATGAACTTGGCCTTGGTCTCGAACTTGAAGTGTTCAACCGATGCCGGGATCGTGTACGAGCCACTGCCCTGCTTGGTGCAGTCGATCAGTTCTTCGGCGCCGGTTTCGCGATCGCGGTCGACCACGATCAATGCGCCGGCGACATTGCCGCCGTGTTCTTCGGGTCGGAAGCGCAGCTGTTCGCGGGCCACGCCTTCGAGGCTGAACAACGCCTCGATGTCGTCCATGACCGTGTCGGACTCCGGCTGGGTCGCGAACTTGGCGTCGCCCCAGTTTTTCGACACGTAGTAGGCCTCTCGCTTGGTGGCAAAGTCGTCCTTGACGACCATGTCCTTGCTCAGCGACATCAGCTTGAGTGTCTGGGCGAACGTCTTGACGGTGTTGACCGTCAGCGTGCGCTCGATGCGACCCCGGCCCATTTGGAAGCCGCCTTTCTTGTCGTACCTGGCGTTCTTCAGCGAGCGCTCGGGGAACTTCAATTCCGGCTTGTCCAGCTTCTGAATCTTGCCAAAGACGTGCTCCGCGCACTTGTTGATCTCGCCGACCGTGATCTGGTCGAGCTTGGTCATCGGCTTGCGGGGCTTCGGCTTGGCCGGCTTATTGGTGTTCCTTGGGATCTTGCTCTTTTTGGCCGCCATCGTCGGTCTCCCGTCTCGTGTATCCAGTGGTGCAGTGCCCGGAACTCTGACCAGCCCGGACACCAGGGATCCTAGCCAGCGCCGCCTGCATGCGAAGCAGATTCTCAGGACCCCATTAGCTCTGTCCACGAAGATGCCAATACGGTGCCCCAGGTAGTGCTTCCGTGTCGTTCCTCAATCAGAATCCACCGATTCGAACTCTCGGCGCGCTTTGTCTCTGCCTGGCGGAGTCCCCATGGAATCGTGTGGCCCATGCTCGCAACCTTCACGTTCGCAGTCCTCGCTTGTTTGGCGCCGCAATCACCCACGACCGGTGAGCAGGCGGCGCCGGTTCGGCCGCAACCGCTGCGCGTCATCACCTACAACGTGCACGGATGGGGCCCGGTTGCGAGTTCCGACCTAGGCAAGCGGCGCATTCGCATGATCCAGTCGCACGGTCAGCTGTTGCCGCGGTTGGCGCTCGAGTTGCAACTGTACGATCCCGATGTGATCGCTTTGCAAGAGGCCCACAGCGAAGCGCGGGTCAAAGAACTCGCTGCCCTGATGAAGATGGACTACGCGTATTTCCCTGGCGGCTGGAAGGGCAAGGGTTGGCGCGAAGGCATCTCTGGCGCGATCCTGTCCCGGCCGAAGATCCTGGCGCGCGAGAACCGGCCGTCGATCGACCCGAAGATTCCCCAGGACAAATTGTTCTCGCGCTGCCTGGGCCGCGTTGTCATCGAACATGACCAGCAACAGATCGCCGTCTACTGCGCGCACATGCTGCCGAGTTGGAAGGATACGACGCACATTCGCGAAGCGGAGATCCGGACCCTGACCGTCGCGACCAACCAGGACCTGAAGGCGGGCCGCTCGGTGATCGTCATGGGCGACATGAATCACGAAAGCGACGCCCCCGAGTATCGGTTGTGGGCGAAGGCCGGTCTGGTCGACACGGTATTCATCAAGCCCATTGAGATGCCCCCAATGCTCATCCACGGGGACCGAGTGCTGCACCAAGCGAAGACGCAGTGGACCTGCCCGAGTGAGGACCCCAAAGAACGCATCGACTTCATCTTCGTCGCCGGCCCCTTGAAGGCGCGCTTGGACCATTCCGGCGCTCTGCACGAAGGAGTCTTCATGGTGCAGGCGCTCGGTTCCCCGTTTGCTTTGAGTGATCACATCCCGGTGTTCGCGGAGTTTCGATGAGTTCGGAGATCGTTGCGCCGCCGCGGACATTCCTTGCGGTCGTGCGCCGACTTGGGCCAGGGTTGATTGTCGCGGG
This sequence comes from uncultured bacterium, assembly GCA_963974725.1. Lineage (GTDB taxonomy): Bacteria > Planctomycetota > UBA1135 > UBA1135 > UBA2386. The sequence continues at coordinate 3,264 of CAXBFC010000577.1, forward strand.
TTCGATTGTTGGTTCTGGAGAACTGATCGCGACCACCAAGGTGGGGGCCGAGTCTGGCTTCGTCTTGTTGTGGCTGATTCTGATCGGCTGCATCATCAAGGTGTTCACGCAGGTTGAGCTCGGCCGCAGCGCGGTGGTCCGCGGCGTGACCGCGTTGCAGACGCTCGACGACTTGCCAGGCCCGCGGTTCCGCGCCGGATGGGCCGTCTGGCTTTGGGTTGCGATGACCTTGCTGACGCTCGCGCAGCAAGGAGGCATCATCGGCGGCGTTGGCCAGGCTCTTGCGATGAGCCAGCCGTTGACGGATGCCGGTGCCCACTTCCACCAATTGCAGGAAGAGCTCGTCGGCCTGCAAGTGCAGCTCGCACTCAACCCCTTGGCTGTGCAAGCCACCGAGACGGCCGCACGCATGCAGGCCCTGCGGGAGCAACTGGCTGCAATAGGTCCCGTTGACGACGAAGCGATCTGGGCCACGGTGCTCGCCGTGCCGACCTCCGTCATCTTGGTGATCGGCCGCTTTGCGTTGATCCAGATCCTGGCGACGATCTTCGTCGTCGCCTTCACCGCCGTCACGGTGTTGACGGTCGTGATGTTGCAGCTCGACCCTGTATGGGCGATTCGCGCGACCGACGTGATCGATGGCCTGAGCTTCCAGCTGCCATCGACCTGGCGGCAGGCGGTACCGTAGCTTTTCTCGATCTTGCCGTTAACTTCCGCATCGGCGGTGTATTCGCGGCAATATTCTCCGCTTTTCTGCTGATAGGTCCGTTCCGGGCTGATTTCATACTCGGCGCCGTTCCGCGGATTGTTCCAGACGATTTCCTGACCGTCTTCGGCATGTTCCATAGCCTGACCGACGCAGTTCTGGTCAACCTCGTCCATGCTGCGGCCGATCGCCCCGCCCAGCAGGTAACCAATGATCGTGCCCCCGGCGACGGCGACAATCTTGCCATCGCCCTTGCCGACCTGCGATC
>CAXBFC010000578.1:0-4210 GCA_963974725.1 uncultured bacterium
CGGCTTGAAAACCGGGTTGCTCGCCCGCGTTTCGCCGAGCGGCGCACTGCCGCGCGGATCGTAGCCGTGGCCCGGAAACAGCACGGCGTCATCCGGCACGTGCATCAGCTTCTGCGTCAGCGACTGGTAGAGTTGCTTGGCATCGCCGCCGGGGAAGTCGGTGCGGCCACAGCCTTGCAAAAACAGAGTGTCGCCCGCGAGCAGCCGATTCTCGACCAAGAAGCACTGCGAACCTGGCGTGTGTCCCGGCGTGTGGATCAGCGTGATGGGGATCTCGCCAACTTTGACTACGTCGCCACTATCGTGCAGTTCGAGGTCGGTGTCGCTGCATCCGGTCATGCGTTGGATCCACGTCGACTCCTCTTTCTGGGCGTGCACCTTGCACGGGCAACGGGTCAGCAGCTGCGCGACACCTTCGAGTTCGTGGCCCATCATGTCGCCGCCGACGTGATCTGGGTGGTAGTGCGTCGCCAGCGCGCCGGTCACCTTCATGCCATCGGCTTCGACCTTGTCGACCAACTCGTTGACTGCGTAGCAGGCGTCGACGAGCATCACTTCCTTGGTCACCTTGTCGCCTACGGCGTAGACGTAGTTTGCCATCTGGCCAGCAATTGGATTCTGGACACCAAAGTCGCGGCCTGCGAGCCACTGTTGAAAATACAAACGGTCCTCAAGTGAGGAGGGGGTGTTATGCCGATTCATCGATGGCAAGGATGGTAGACGAACATCGGCAGCGCTCCGAGTGGCTTTGGAGCAAGGCTTTGGTGACCCTTTTGGTGTGCACCTGGTTCACTGCGTGCCAACGCAACAGCACCTTCCCGAACGTTGCATCGGTGCTACCTGAGTGGCGCGCCGCGTTTCCCGCCGAACAACGCGTTCGCGGCTTGCTGCTGGACCCAGACCGGCCACTGCCGCGCCTCGACCCCCGCAGCACGTTGGTGGTCGTCGACCAGAACTGGCGCGTACCCGATGGCGCCGCGTTCGAATCGCAACGCACGGCGCTGCGCGAGTTCGTGCAGAACGGTGGCCGCTTGCTGCTGTTCGGCCACGCCACGCGCATGGTGTTCGATCTCGACATCGAAGCCGAACGTCCAGAATGTTCGGTCTATCGCTGGGGCTTTGACCGTCGTTCGGTGCAGGGCCAGGCCGAGTTGACGATCCACGTGATCTCTGGCCAAGAACCTGAACTGTTCGATGGCCTGACCGGCACGATCACCGAGAACTCGTTCCCGATCACCGGGGGCACGCCGTGCAACCTGCCGCTGTGTTCGTGGCGCTATGGCGCGCCGCAGTCCGGCACGGTGTTGGCGCAACTTGGCGAAGTGCTCGACGGACAACCCGCCACATCCCTCGGCCCACCGGTGCTGCTGCAATGGCGCGTTGGCCACGGGCATGTATTAGCATGTGGCTTGCTGCCAGATCTTCACCATGAAGAAGAGACCGTGCGTGCCAATGCGCGTCAATTCATCAACCGTTGCGCCGACTGGGCGGAGCGTCACGGCAGCGACGAACTCGTGCTGCTGGAAGTACCCGATCGCACACCCGTCGAAGCGACGCTAGCCAAAGATGGGCCGCCGATGGTGCCGTGGCTCGCACATTGGGGCTGGCAAGTTTCGATCTACGATGGCGAAGAACAAGAGTCCGTTCGCCCACCCGACGAGCTGCTGCGCGAATCACTGTTACCGGGATGGCAGCACGGCGCCGACGTGGTTGAGCTGTCGTTGACCGACGTGCAGCACGGCGCTCCATTGTCGTGGTCCAAGGGCGATCCGATCGAGGCGCCCGAGTCGTTTCGCGGCAAAGCACTCGGTGGCGCCTGGACCAGCGGTGGCTTTCGCCGGTTTGCCGACGAAGCGCACTCGCGCGGCATGTTGGTGTTTGGCGGCATGGACCCGTTGCCGGTCGGGGATCGACCCGTAGAGCGGTTGGTGGCGCTGCGCATGCTCGCGCGCGAGTTAGCGTCGCTGCGTCGCTACGGCGCTGGCGCATTCGATGGCTTCGGTTTCCGGCAATGGTGGCAGGACCAGCAAGGCCATGGGCTCGCGATGGTGCAGGACTACCAGCCGGCAGGCCAGTTGTATTGCGTTGGCGAACGCATGCCCCAGGCTGCTGGCGGCCTGCGCGCCATGGACGCCGATGACGGTGGCTTGCGTGGCCTGTCGCTGGCGGGCATCGGCGATGGTTGGCGCGAGGGCTTCCCCGGCGATCTGTATCCAGTCGGTGTGCTCGATGCGCGCGCGATCAGCGATCGTTGGCCCGGCTCTGGCGTGCGCGGTGGAGGCAGCCACGGCGACTGGCTTGTCCGTCAGGTCAATGAGTTCGTTCGCGAACGGCGCTTGACCGGCGGCACCGCGTTGTGGCGGCGTCACGATCCGCGCACGTTGGGGCCAAACACCGCAAACTACGTGAACGGTCTCGGACTCGAACCGCTGCGTGCTGCCGTTGCGGTGCCGTTGGCGACCACGGGCCGCGATGGCATTCGCGCGATGGCGCGCACGTTGGTCGAAGATGCTCCGGAATCCTTCGGTGGCGAAGTGGACGCTCCGGCTTCGGTGCACGTGCTCCAGAACAACTGGTTCCGGTTGCTTGGCAGTGGCGGCGCGTTGGCCTTCGATGCGAAGGGCCTGGCACGCTTCGACGAGCACGCAACCACGATCAGCAAGGCCTTCTGCGCAACGCGTCTGTTTGGTGGCCGTCCTGATGCCACCGAACTCTACGCCGAACGCATCGACTTTCTTGCGCACGGCTATCGCGGCGAAGGCGGCTACGGCAAGTCGGCCCGCGTCAGCTTTGGCAACGACGAAGAACGTCGCTCGCCTGCCTTGCTCGGCCTGGACCAGAACCCGCGCTGGCCGTCGTCCGTCGCCTACGAATGGCAACCGACCACCGGCTACCACGAGTTGCGCTTGCGGTTGCGCAGCGAACGTGGCGGCAGCCTGGTCGCCATCTACCTCGACGATGTGCTGCTTCGTTGCGTGGCCAATGCGGGCAGCTCGCGCTCCCCCGAAGTTCTCGTGCCAGTGCACATCGCAACTCCCGGTCGCCGCGATTTGCGGTTGCAGATCCTGGAGGGTCATTCGGTTGCGATCGACCATTTGCAACTCTCCCGCGTCGGCGAGATCGGCGTGGAAGCCGAAGTGCTCGTACCAGCCGGCAGCCTGGCACAACTGGTCGAGCGATCGAACTCGAGCTATCACGAAGAACACGTGACCTTGACGGCGATGGCCGACGTGCCCGGCTTCGTCATGCATACCCAGTGCGTCAAAGCGGCGCGCAACCTGCAGGTCGAACGACACCTGTCGCTGCCGCGCTACGCCCGCGTCACGGCGACGACTCCCGGCGACGATGCGAAGGCGCACCGAATGCCGTTTGTGTTGACGTCTACGGATGCCAGCGTGCCCGATCTGTGCATCGTGCCGCTCAAGATGTCGCGCTACGATCGCTTGGAAGTCGAAGATGGCGCCGTCGTTTGGCGCAGTTCGCCCGAGGCAGGGCTAGCCGCGCGGGTCGCCTTCATGTTTTGGCCGCACGGTCGTGGCCACGAAGTGCTTCGCTACGCCAAGCGATTGATGGACCACATCGATCATCCGGTCGAAGTCGATTTGGGACCAGATGGCAAGGCGGATCTGGTGAGTGATCTACCGATCGCCAAGAGCCGTTTGCTGCATGTGCTAACTGGTAGTCAAACGCCGTTCCTGGTGCGCGAGCGCGGCTATTGGACTTGGCGCGGCTGCCAGCCAGCAACCGATGGGGGTGTTTGGCTACGCATCCATCAAGAACCTGGCGATGTCGTGCAGATCGTTGCAGGGCCGACGGTGCTGGCCCGCACCCGACCAGGGCCTGGTTCGCTGCGCGTGGTTGCCTTGCAGGAGCCGCTGCCGCGAACCGTCACCGCGACCGTGCTGCAGCGCAGTCGCTTGCGTGCGCCATCGGTCGTAATGGCAACCGACTTTCAGCAAGTGTTGCTCGACGGCAAGCCGTGGTCGTGGTTTGACGGCCGCACGATCTATCTGCCGGATGTTCCCGGTGTCTACCGAATCGAAACGACGCCGGCGCGCGGCACCCTGGTGCGCGGCATGCAACCGCATGTGCGTAGCACGGCGGCACCACTGAGCTCGTGCGAGTTCGATCCGAAGACCCACGAACTGGTGTTTGAAACCAGCCAGCAACACAGTCGCCCGGCAGGATTGCCGTGGACGGCCATCTTGAT
>CAXBFC010000579.1:0-4142 GCA_963974725.1 uncultured bacterium
GTCGTCGAACTTGGCGTCTTTTGCGCGAGCATCATCAATCGCCGCCGTGTCTTCGGGTTCGAGTGCGCCGTCGGCATACATCGCAAAGACCGCGCGTGCTTGCCGTGTCGTGTGACGTCGCATCGCCTCGAGGGTGCCGCTGATGAACAGCAAGATGCCGCTGGTCTGCACGATGCCGTGCCAGATCAGTGGGTTGTTCCAGACGAAGCAGCCGATGAATAGGCTGATCGTGCATGCGACTACTGCCGGCCAGAATACCTTGCGATACATCGGCAAAACCTTGTCGTTGTTGATGTAGCGCAAGTAGATCGTCGCCGGTAGTCGTCGCCGCCAATCACACACCGTGCCGAGCAGGGCACCGCCACCGCCGAATAGGCAGCCAATGGCACTGCCAATCCATCCACCACGTTGACCAGATTCTTCCCAGCCAATGGCGTAGACGGCCATCGCGATGCCGGCGAGCATGCAGGCGCTAGCCAGCGCAACGCCGCCAATCATCATCCAGCGCGGCAGAATGATGATGCTGCGCAGGGGGATCGGTTGTTCGTTCTTCTTCATGACGTAGGTCCAGATGGTTTGAGCCTGGTGCGCAGCTTCTGGATGGCTGCGTAGCGACGCGCGGCCACGGTGCCGAGGGAGCAGCCAAGGATGTCGGCTACTTCGCGATAGCCGAGGCCATCCACTGCGGTCAGCAACAGCGTCTCGCGCTCGTCATCCGGTAGTTGCTGCAGCGCCGCCTCCAGATCGCTGTGGTCCGTCGGCTCGGGAGCAACTGGCTCGATGTCGACGTTGTTGCGCGGCGCGCGTTTGCGGTGCGCATCGATGCAGCGATTGCGCGCCATGCGAAACAGCAGCACTTCGGGTGCCTTGCCTAGATCGAATTGATCCGGCTTGGCGAGCAGGCGTGCGAACACTTCCTGCACGATCTCCTCCGCGTCGTGGCGGTTTCGGAGTAGCTGCGCGCAGAAGCGCTGCAGCCGGCTGGACCAATCGGTAAAGGTTTCGGCGATCAAGGCAGGGGCAACACGATCGAGCGAGCGGCTCGTTCAGGAAATCCTGGGAGAAGAATGCGACCGCGAGGGCTTGCGGGACTAGTAACGGATGGTCGCCGAAAACGACCCGAGACCCCAATCGGAGAAGTCAAATGCCTGCCAACTCGCTGATCCTCGCGGCGTTATGCGCCCTTCCCCTGTCCGCACCACCCGCTGGCCCCGAGCTGAGCATCGGCTTCGTCGGCGCTGACGTGGAGTTCCGCGTCGAACACGGCAACCAGATATTCCTCGGTGGCATCATCGCCTCGCTGTCGCCGCAGTTGACCCACTACCTGACGGGGCTGCCGCCGCTGCTGTCGAACCACGTCGTGCTTGGCGCGGGCGTTGGCTACCCGGATGGTGGCTTCGCGGTGCAGTTCACCCAGAGCCAGTTGCCGCCAGGTGTCGAGATCTACGCGCAGGGCGTCACGTTGACCAAGGGCATCCAGGCCTCGGACGTCGGCACGTTTACGTTGGCCGTGGTGATGCCTGACACCGCGGGTAACTAGACATCATGGTTGAGGCCCGTCACGCGATTGTCGCGAAGCGGTCCGTGAAACCCTGATGCTGCTTGCGCCCGGAGGGGCGCACAAGCAGGGCATACAAGCCTGGCCCCAAGCCTGGCACACATGTCGGGCAGAATGGCACTTCGCGGTGGCGTTGCGGCGCGGAATCCGCACGATGCTTCGCCCGATGACTTCACGAGTGCTGTCCGAGCGACGCGGCGATGCCGTGCTCGTCACCCTGAACGCGCCCGAGCGGCGCAACGCGATTGACCAAGAGATGGTCGATGGTCTACACGCCGTGCTCGATGAACTCGAGCATGACGAAGCCGTCGCCGCGATCGTGTTGACGGGCGCCGGGGAAAAGGCGTTTGCTGCCGGTGCCGACATCGCGCAGTTGCGTGACCGCACGTCGAGCGACGCGCTCAAGGCAATCAACAGCAGCATCTTCAACCGCATCGAAGAGTTTGCCGTGCCAGTGATCGCCGCGGTCAAGGGCTACGCGCTCGGCGGAGGTTGCGAACTCGCGATCGCCTGCGACCTGCGCGTGCTCGGCGAGTCCGCCAAGATGGGGCAACCCGAGGTCAAGCTCGGCATCATCCCCGCCGCTGGCGGCACCTACCGATTGCCTCGCTTGATCGGCCTCGGCCTCGCCCGCGAACTGGTCTACACCGGTCGCATGGTTGCCGCGGACGAAGCGCAGCGCATCGGTCTCGCCAACAAGGTCGTGCCCGACGCCGAAGTCGTCGACGCCGCGCTCGCGATGGCCGACGAGATCGCCAAGAACGGCCGCCTCGCTGTGCGCGCCGCCAAGCGCTCCCTCAATGCTTTGTCGCGACCCGGGCACGAGAACGCCGTGGTGTTCGAGAGTTCGACGCAGGCGGTGTTGTTTGACAGTGACGACAAGAAGGCGCGCATGGATGCGTTCTTGAGCAAGCAGAAGAAGAGGTGAACGATGAGTGAAACACAGTTTGCAAAGGTTGCGGTTCTCGGTGCCGGCACGATGGGTGCCGGCATTGCTCAAGTCTGTGCACAAGCCGGCTCGACCGTTGTGCTGCAAGACATCACCGACGAGTTCGTGCAGAAGGGTTTGCAGCGCGTGCAAGCCTTCCTGCAGAAGGGCGTCGACCGCGGCAAGACTACCGAAGCCGTTCGCGACGAGGTGCTCTCCCGCATCACCACGACTAGCGATCGCAAAGCCGCCGCCACCGGCGCCGACCTGGTTGTCGAAGCCGTGCCCGAAAAGCTCGAACTGAAAAACGGCCTGTTCCGCGAACTCGCTGACATCGTCAGTGCCACCTGCGTGCTGGGCAGCAACACCTCGTCGTTGTCCTTGGCCAAGGTCTTCGACGGCGTTGCCAATCCCGAGCGTTGCATCGGCATGCACTTCTTCAACCCGGTGCCGCTGATGAAGCTGCTCGAGTTGGTGCGCACGGACAAGACGTCTCAAGCAACGATCGATTCGGTCACCGCCTACTCCAAGCAACTTGGCAAAGAGCCGATCCTGGTCAAGGACAGTCCCGGCTTCGCCAGTTCGCGCCTCGGTGTCTGCTTAGGCCTGGAAGCCATCCGCATGTTGGAGTCCGGTGTCGCCTCGGCCGAAGACATCGACAAGGCGATGGTGCTCGGCTACGGCCACCCCATGGGTCCGCTCAAGCTGACTGATCTCGTCGGGCTCGACGTGCGCCTGGCGATCGCCGACTACCTGCGCACCGAGCTCGATCTGGCAGGCTTCGAAGCGCCGGAGTTGATGCGCAAGATGGTCGCCGAAGGCAAGCTGGGCAAGAAGAGCGGTCAAGGTTTCTACGCCTGGTAGCTGATCATCTAAAGACGTTGGTCCTGCGTGATGCACGCCATTGACCTGCAGAGCAAAGCGCTCCCAGAATTGGGGCGCATCGAGCACTACTGGTTCGAGAACGCGAACACGGGCCTGCAGCGTACGCGGTTTCATCGCATCGTGGTCCCGTTCCAACCGTTCGACTCGGGGCTGGATTACGTCTCTCAACCTGAGTCGACCGAGTTGGTGGTCGAGTGGATCAGACTCGACCTTGCGGACCCGTGCGATTTGCATGGAGTCGTGATCGCGATGGGTTCGACGCCCGATGTTGAGGCGTCAATCTACCTTGGCGGGGCCCACAACTGGACCGAGATCAACGAGCTTCGCCTGGCTCGCGATGGAGATGTCTATCGCATTGCTTGCAAAGCTATCGTGGAGTTCGAAAACGAGGGAGTCGCCCAGAATGAGTCGTTCGAGTTCTTGGCGATGGCCAAGTATTGCGGCGAGGCCTAGGTGCGGCTTGGGGATTGACCACAGTGAGTCGTGTGGGATGCTGCCTGATCAGGCTCAGCAGTTTGCGTTCCTTCGGTCGGAAGCTGCGAGCCGTGACGCCTTGGCTAGACTCTTGTGAATTCCAATCGCGGCGGAGGAACCAATGAAGAAGTCTGATTCGACCGACGAGCAATCCGCATCCGAACTGATCGACCAGCGGATTGCGGGTTATGAAGACTGGCGCGGGCAGACCCTGGGCATCATGCGCAAGCTTGTCCTGGATGCAGATCCGGACGTCGTCGAAGAGGTGAAGTGGCGCAAGCCGTCAAACTCAATGCT
>CAXBFC010000580.1:0-4138 GCA_963974725.1 uncultured bacterium
TGGGTCGGATTCTTTCTGATCGCGTTCGTTGTCGGACTCTATCGCCTGATCGCGCTCGGCGACGTCGACGTGTTTTCCGAGATGATCGCGAGCACGTTCGACATGGCGAAGGTGTCGTTCGACATCTGCCTGAAGCTCGCCGGCGTGTTGACGCTGTGGCTCGGCATCATGAAGGTCGGCGAGAAGGGCGGTGCGGTGGCGATGCTCGCGTGGCTGGTGCGGCCGTTCTTCCACCGGTTGTTCCCCGAGGTGCCGCGCGACCATCCGGTCTACGGCTCGATGATCCTCAACTTCTCGGCGAACATGCTCGGCCTCGACAACGCGGCGACGCCGTTCGGGTTGAAGGCGATGCAGCAGCTGCAGGACCTCAATCCGGAGAAGGACACGGCTTCCAACGCGCAGATCATGTTCTTGGTGTTGAACACCTCGGGGTTGACGCTGATCCCGGTCGCGATCCTTGCCTACCGGTCGCAGGCGGGCGCCGCCAACCCGGCCGACGTGTTCCTGCCGATCCTGCTGACGACGTTCTTCTCGACGATCGTCGGCCTGCTCACGGTTGCGATGGTGCAGCGCATCAAGCTGTTCGACAAGGTGCTGATGGCGTGGCTCGGCGGCCTTGGCCTGCTCGTCGCCGGCCTGATTGCGCTGTTCTTGCAGATGCCGAAGGAACGCGTCGAGGTGGTGTCGACGCTGATCGCGAACGTCACGCTGTTTTCGGTGATCGCCGGCTTCGTCGGGCTCGCCGCCTGGCGGCGCGTCAACGTCTACGAGGCGTTCATCGAAGGTGCCAAGGAAGGGTTTCAGGTCGTGATCAAGATCCTGCCGTACCTGGTCGCGATCCTGGTCGCGATCGGGGTGTTTCGTTCGTCGGGCGCGATGGACTACGTCATCGATGCGATCCGCGTCGTCGCCGGCTGGTTCTCAAGCGACACGCAATTCGTCGAGGCGCTGCCGACCGGCTTGATGAAGCCGCTGTCGGGCAGTGGCGCGCGCGGCATGATGCTCGACGCGATGGCGACGCACGGCCCCGATTCGTTTGTCGGCAGGCTGGCGTGCACCTTCCAGGGCGCGACCGACACGACGTTCTACATCATCGCAGTCTACTTTGGCTCGGTCGGCGTGCGCCGCACGCGGCACGCGGTGCCGTGCGGACTGCTGGCCGATCTCGTCGCGGTGATCGCTGGGATCTTGATCGCCTACCTGTTCTTCGGGTAGGGCGGCCACGATTGCTCGCGCCAGTAGGAAACTCGATCCGAGCGACTGGCGATGCGCTCGACAAGAGAAGCGGATTCCCTCCGCCAAGACGGTGACAATGCGAGCCGATGCCAAATAGGCTCTGGCCTTCTCCCCAACTCGAAGGCCAGTTGTATATGCGTTTTCTCCATGCGATGGTTCGCGTCACCGATCTCGACGCCTCACTCGATTTCTACTGCAAGAAGCTCGGCCTCGAAGAGCTGCAGCGACGCGACGTCGAAGCCGGCCGCTTCACGCTGGTCTTCCTGGCCGCGCCGGGCAACGAACTGGCGCAGGTGGAGCTCACCTACAACTGGGATCCCGAGGTCTACACCGGCGGTCGGAACTTTGGCCACCTCGCCTACGAGGTCGAGAACATCTACGAGACCTGCCAGAGGCTGAAAGACGGCGGCGTCACGATTCTGCGCCCGCCCCGCGATGGTCATATGGCCTTCGTGCGATCCCCCGACAACATCTCGATCGAGCTTCTTCAGAAGGGCGAATCACTGTCGCCCGCGGAGCCATGGGCATCGATGAAGAACACCGGCGAGTGGTGAGCCGGGACCCGTGCGGTGCGCCCGCTTGTTGGCCGTTGACCGTGCGATCCCTTGCGGGTGGACTCGTGAGCTCCGAGGGGACGGGGAGCCTCTCGGTGGCTCCAGCCGAAGGTGACGCCAATCCTCGCACCGAGTCGGCGCTGCCATCGCTGCCGTCGGTAAGTCCGTTCAGGCACTTGCGGCGACGGCCTTGCGGGTCTTGATTTGCGCACCAATGCGTGTGCCCATTGCGTTCACCTAGGCGATCGCAATGGGCCGGTCATCGACAAGTCTCAGCTACAGATCGCCGACCTTGCCCTTGATGCCGTTGGTCGTTTCGAGGCCGAACGCGTTCGATTGCGGGCTCGTGAACAGCGCCGCTTGTGCGTACAGCTCCAGCCCGATTAGCGGCGGGGAGGCGGGGGGTAGCGTCAAGCTATAGTTGTAGGGCGTGCCAACGGTCGGCACCCATGGACCACCGAGCACGACCAGGCTGGCATACAAGCCGCAGCCTGGAATGCCGATGGACGTCAGGTCCGGGATGTTCGGGTTGATACTGGCGAACCAGTGAAGGCCAAGCGGGGTGCCCGCCGGAATGACGTCGACCGTCAAGTCCCAGTTCGTTCCAAGCACCGGGCGCGTGGCCCCGCTCAGGCTCAAGATGGGCAAGAACGGCCCAACGCCAGTCGTGAACAAGACCGAAAGAGCCGGGTCCGAGTAATCGCTGGGTCCCGGATCGGTTGCGCCATTGCCGGATGACAGACCGACCAGACAATCTAGCAGGCTGCAGGCGCCGTATCGGACTTCGATCAGGCCAGTGTCCTTCAAGGCGACTTGAACGGTGTTGGCACCGGCACCGCCGGTCTCCGGCACGTCCGTGAACGTGATGTGGAACTCATCGAGACCAACCGCCTCAAGGTGAATCGTGCCACCGATGGACGGATCGAGACTGTCCCACAGGAACGCGAGCCTCGCGAAGTCTCGGTTGAGCAGATCGCTCACGCTCTCGCTGGAATCGGAGGTCCCGTTTGGTCCAAAGCCGAACCAGCCTTCTGAACATACGTTGATCTCGGTGATCGGACCTTCGAGCGACGGGAACGCGAACGGAAGCGTGATCGTTTGGGTCTGGGTGGCCGTAAAGGCCGTCGGAGCACCAACGGGCGGGACGATGGCCCCAGCGGTATTCAGCAAGATGTAGCCGTCTACGTTCCAGATGTAGCTGTGACCAGTGTTGCTGAGATCAAACGGCGAGCTTGCCGTGAATAGCTCGTAGGCTGTGCCGTCGCCCTGGGGGTTGCCGCCACCGCAACCGATGCCTTGCACGGTGTTGGACGCGTAGGTGCCAGCCAGCGTGGTGTCATTCGAAATCACGAGGTTGCGGATGCACCCGTTGTAGGTCCGGAAAGTGGAGTAGTCCTTCGTCGAGACCTTCTTGTTGAAGCCGGTGCCGCCGCCAAGCTGAGCCCAGTGGATTTGCACGCCGTCAATCCAAAGCTCTGCGAAGCCGTTTTCGCACTTCAGGATGGCTGTGTACCAGGTCCCGATCGCGGCCGTGAAGGTCGAATACGAGATTGAGTTGTCGCTGTAGTCCTTGATGCCGAGCAGACCGGCGGGATCGCAGTTGATGCTGCAGAAGCGGCTGAACTCGCCTACGCTGACGATTGGGGAGCCAAAGAAGATCGTTTCGTAGCCCGCAAGCTTGAACTCGACCTCGACTTCGAAGTCGGTTGGGTCAAACGTAGCAGTGAGGTCGGGAGTGATGACTTCCGGGCCATTGTAAGTACCGGGGGGGCAAAGGCCGTCGACCGAAGGTAGGAGACCTCCCCCAGCAATGATGTCCGGGTATGTCCCGGTCGCATCCGCCAAGTTCGCGGTCATCGGGTAGCTGGCGACTACTTGGGCAGAGAGCGCGCTCGTAGTGGCGAGTGCGGTCAGCAGGGCAGCTGCACACGTTGTAGAAAAGGCACGATTGCCGAAGCGGGGAGGGGTCATGATGTTCTTGTCTTGGCGAAGCAGAGGGGAGAGCAACAGTTGCGGTTACTCTGTGGAAAATGGGGCGGCGGAGAACGTGGCCGCGAAGGGTCGGATCTCCGGCTAGGACTGCAGCTACTTCGTTGTAGATTCGATTTCTCGGTTCGCTTTCCCCAAAAATTCAGACGGCGGCAAGGCAAGCAAGGACTCCTGTGAGAGTCGATTTCGCGCCGAGCGAATCAACTCGTCGCCATCGCATGGGGTGGCGAGTCTGCCGAGGCAGATCGCTGCCTGGCCAAGCTAGGTACAGAAGCGGCCGAGTCGCGGGAGGGGGCCTGCTCGCGTTGCGCAACTTGCGAGAGGCCCGGCCGAACAGCCGCGCCCAACGCCTGCGGCGG
>CAXBFC010000581.1:0-4118 GCA_963974725.1 uncultured bacterium
CGATATTGGTCAACGCAGTCGTGGTCGAACCGGACGAGCCGATGTCGAGCGCGTTGAGCGACAGCGAGGTGCTAAGCGCCGCGGATAGGCTGACTGCCAGAGTATCGATACCAGCGGTCGTGCCGAAGCCGACCTGGAAGCTGACGGCGCTCGACGAGCCGTCCAGCAGCTTGATGCCGTTGAACTCGGTCGAACGGCCGATTCGGTTGACTTCGCTGACGAGGCTCTGGAACTCTTCATCCAGCGTCGACTTGTCCGCGTCACTGACCGTGCCGTTGCTCGACTGAATTGCCAGCTCACGCAGGCGGACCAGAATGGAGCTGACTTCGTTGAGTGCGCCTTCGGCAGTCTGCACGAAAGAGATGCCGTCATTGGCGTTTCGCTTGGCCTGCTCAAGTGAGCGGACCTGCGAGCGCAGGCGTTCGGAAATTGCCAGGCCGGCCGCATCGTCGGACGCGGTGGAAATCCGCAAGCCGGTCGACAGGCGGCGGAAGTTGCCGCCTAGACGTTCGCTAACGGTAGAGAGGTTCCGCTGTGCATTGATTGACGCAATGTTCGTGTTGACTCGTAATCCCATGATCCCTTGCTGCTCCTTGGTTGTCCCGCGTGGGGACGTTGACTTCGACTCCATGATCCGGCGGAGCTGTGACTCCCTTGAGGGGGGGATTTCAGAACAGGAGCAATTCGCGACGTTTTTGAGGAAGTGACCAAAAGGTCAACGCCTGTTTGTGCCGAAACATCCCATGGCAAGGTCATCAGGACCATTCGGCGAGCAACTTCCCCTGCTTGCCGAAAATCAGGACACCAAGGTCGGCACATGAAGAACCTCAGCTTCCCCGGACTCCCCCGCGTTCTCATCGTTGACGACGAAGATGGCGTGCGTGAAGGACTTAGAACTCTCCTCCAACACGAAGGTCTTCACGTAGAGACGGCAGGCACTGCCGAAGAAGGCCTGCGCCGCGTCAAGGGTCGATGCTTCGACATTGTCTTCCTCGACCTCAATCTGCCGGGTGCAGACGGCTTGTCGGCGATCAGTGAGTTCCGTCAGGGCACGCCCTCACCGGATATCTTGATCCTCACCGGCTACGGCACGGTCGCAAAGACGGTCGAGTCGATGCGCAAGGGTGCGAGTGACGTCATCGAGAAGCCGTTCTCTGGCGACCGCATCCTGGCCACGGTTCGCCGCGTGCTTGAAACGCGGCAACTGAAGAACGAACTCAGCTGGTTGCAGGATCGCGTTCGTGAGCTGACCGCCACTGAGTTGGTTGGACTGTCGCCGAGCATTCGCGAAGTGCAGACCCGCATTGATCAAGTCGCCCACGCCCCGGATACCACGGTGTTGATCACCGGGCAAAGCGGCACGGGCAAGGAACTCGTCGCTCGCTGTGTGCATGAGCGCAGCTCGCGTCGCCACGGCCCGTTCGTCGCAATCAACTGTGCGGCGCTGACCGAAGCACTGCTCGAGGCAGAACTGTTCGGTTACGAGCCGGGGGCCTTCACTGGTGCTGCCCGCGAAGGCAAGGACGGCCTGTTCGCAGTCGCGACGGGTGGCACGCTGTTCCTCGACGAGATCGGCGAGATGGAGCCAACGCTGCAAGCCAAGCTGCTGCGCGTGCTGCAAGAACGCAGCTTCCGCCGCGTCGGTGGCGTGCAAGACGTTCCGGCTGACGTGCGCATCGTCGCGAGCACCAACCGCGACCTGCGCCAGATGGTCCAGGCCGGCACCTTCCGCGAAGACTTGTTCTACCGCCTCAACGTGATGGCCGTGAACGTGCCGCCGCTGCGCGAGCGCGCCGCCGACGTGCCGCTGCTGTCGCACTTCTTCCTCGATCAAATCGGTCGCCAGATGGGTAAGGCCCTGTCGGGCTTCACCGAAGAAGCGATGGAGACGCTGACCGAATACAACTGGCCCGGCAACGTGCGCGAACTGCGCAACGCCATCGAACACGCCTGCATCATCTGCCCCAACGGCATGATCGATGAGGTGCACCTGCCGAAGTTCACCGGTGGCATGCCGGATGGCAGCGACGAGATCGACCGCACGTCGATGGTGCTCGATGGCGGAGATCACTCGATTCGCGCCCTTGAGTCGCAACTCGTGTCTCGAGTGCTCGAGGACACTGATTGGAATATCAGTCGTGCCGCGGCCATCCTCGGCATCAACCGCACGACCCTCTACAACAAGATCCGCGTTTACGAACTCGGCAAGCGTCCGCTGCGCAGCAAGGTGCTGGCATGAGTGCCGTCGCCCAGGACCTTCCCGGTCTGCTCGGCCACGAACTGCGCAACCCACTCGCGTCGGCTTTGACCGGCGCGATGCTTGCGCGTGACATGATCGACAACGATGACCCGCGCGCGATCGTGCTCGACGGTGTGCTTCGCGACATGGACCGCATGACTGGCCTGATTGACGGCTGGCTGCAGCTGGCTCGCCAGCAACATGGTGCGCAAGATCGCGTCGATGTCGAAGAACTGCTGACCAAGGTCGCCGATAGTCAACGCGTTGAAGTCGTCTGCGCCCCGCCCGCATTCGCGGTCATGGGCAATCCGTTCTTGCTTGAGCGCGCCCTCGAAAACCTCTGCGAGAACGCTCGCAAGGCCGGTGCCACCAAGATCCGCATCGCTGCACAACACGATGGCAGCCGCGTCGACATCCATGTCGAAGACGACGGTCATGGTATTGAGGCTGGCGATGCCGAGCGCATCTTCGAAGCTGGTTGTTCGCGGTCCGGAAGCACAGGTCTTGGTCTGCACGCCGTCGCCACGACGATCGCTGCGTGCCAAGGTCAAGTTCGCTGCGTGCCGCTGCCCAACGGCACGCGATTTACGATTTCTCTACCCCGCGCGGAGCTCGCACTGGCATGAAGTGCTTGCTCGTCGACGACGAGCCCGGCATCCGTGAAGGCCTGGCCATGCTGCTGCGGCGGCGTGGCTTCGAAGTCCACACGGCGGGCGATTGCGCAGCTGCCCAACAGCAGTTGGCGACGCAGACGTTTGACGTCGTGGTCACCGATTGGCGACTTCCCGATGGCCTTGCTCTGACCTTTGCTGAAAACAGCCCGGCGCCGGTTGTGGCGGTCAGCGGCCACCCCGAAGAAGTGCAGATCACGGGTTCGATTCGCGATGTCATGGCCAAGCCGGTGCGTCCTGCGCAACTGCTCGAGCGCATCGCGGTAACCGTTGCCCCGGCAGTTGACCATGGAGTCGATGACGAGGCCGACGAGGTGACCTTGCCACGGGATGTTCAGCGTGTTCTCGATGACGTGTTGGCCCAGCTTCCCAAAGGCCTCGAAGTGTCTTGTCACGATGACGGCACGTTCGTCGTCTTGCGCGTGCCGTTGCCTAATGGCGACTTGCCGACCATTCGCAGTCTCGGTGGCGACCTTCGCATCGTGCCAACTACCGCTGGCCGCGAACTAGAACTGCGCCTTTGTCGCGATGGGCGTCCCGACGCCAACACCCCAGTGGTGGTCATGGGTGATGCATGGCCCTTGTGCGATTCGTTTGCCGTTGACTGCGATGGCATCGATGCCGCGCCCGACACGTTCTCGAATTGGCTCAATGGTGTCGCAACTTACCACGCTCAGGGCGGCAGGATTTGCCTGCTCAACGTGCCCGAACGTCTCGAACCGATCACGTGTGCTTGGGAAACCACCCATGACATGCCGATGAGAGAACGGGTCGGACCTCGCCTTTCGGCGGAGCTGACCGAACTCTGGAGCTAGCCGTGACTGACGACAAGGCCGACAACATCACCAAACCTGAGGACGAGGTCGCAACGACCGCGAACCCGGATGCTCAGCCGACCGACGCACAGGCCGAGCCTGGTGCCGGTTCGCCTGATGCCGGTACCGAGGAGAACAAACTTGGCGGCTTGATGGCTGAGTCTGAGGTGCCTACGGCAAAGGCTGCAGCCAAACCTGCAGTCAATCTCGAAGCTGACGCTATGCGGGCTGCCGAGGAGGCCCTGGCCGAAGGCGAGAAGGCGCTCGCGGAAGCGAATGCGCAGCTGCAAGAAGATGCGACGCCAAAAGTCACCGAGAAGCCGAAGTCGCGAGTTAGTCGCGAGATGGTGCTTCGCGTTCTGCTCGCAGTGAATGTGCTGGCGATGATTGCCG
>CAXBFC010000582.1:0-4088 GCA_963974725.1 uncultured bacterium
CACGTGGGTTTCCGCCGGCAGGATGTTGAATCGTCCGCCCGTCACTTCGAGTCGGAACGCGCCGGCGCCACACTGGCTGAGTTGCTGCACGGCGTCTTGCAACGTGCCTTCGTTGAGCACGCGACCATCGAGGATGCCCTCGACCAGCAAGGCAGAGGGCGTGTCGCCACTTGGCGGAAGATTGGGGGGGCTCACGAAACATCCCCGCGGAACGCTGCGACATCGCGAGCGGGCATCCAGTCGACCATGCCGTCGCACCAAACCAGCGAATCGCCGTCAATGGCCTGGGCGGTCAGCAGGTGACGAATGGTCTCTTCGGTCACGGGGCCCTGGCGCTCGTTGTCGCGCGCATAGAACCACTGGTCGCTGTTGGTCAGTTGCGCGGCTGCTGCGGTGTGCGGCAGTTCGGGCGGGTTGGAGGTGTCGATGCCAAGCGACTCATCGTGCGCGCCCAAGCGGCGTTCGACGTGGTTGTGGCGCTGATCGGAAACTTGGCGTTCCTTCTGGAGCTGTTCGCGCAGCTTGCGGGTCTCCATGCGCTGACGCTTTTCGCGTTCTTCCTGCACCTTCAGGTCGGGCAGAACCAGCACGAGGATGATGCCGAGGCATGGCGCGACGACGCCTACGAAGAACCAGCCGATGGGGCTGCGGCCGCGCCCTGATGCAATCGCGGCGCAGATGCCGCCAAATACAGCCATGACCATCAGGTTGATGACCATGGCGCCACCGCCAGAAAGCAAAAACATGAACGGACCCTTAGAATGAAAAGCGGATGAGCCAGCCGAGCACGATGAAGGTGCTGGTGAGGGCAAAGCCGGCGCGACGAAGCCGGCGGTGGCCGCGGTATTCGCGCCCGCGGCGAAGTATGTCGAAATGCACGGCAAACGTTGCCGGCAACAATAGGGCGATGCCAAGACCGCCCGGGTGCATGGCATACGCGTGCGAAAAGTCGCCTTGCAGGGCGCTGGAGGTGCTGCGCACGAGACCGCAGCCAGGGCAGGCGATCGGGCCGAGGCAGCTGGCGAGGGGACATTCCGGGCCGCGCACGCCAAACCATGTGGCGGCATCCGGGCGGACGGTCGCCGACCAACCGACCGCCATGGCGGCTGCTGTGCCAGCTAGCCAGAGCCAAGACCCGCGTAGCCTGCGCGGCTTGGCCTGTTGTTCGAGGGGGCTCCCGGACACGTTCACGGGTGCATCACATGAGATCTTGTGGCTCCGTGCAAGTGCGAGGCCTCAAGTGACCACCGTCCTAGGCCGATAGAACGGTTGTGTTCGTCCGCGTCGATCCTCACAGCCCCGTGCCACCGAGCCAGCAGCTCGTGGCCGCGGCATTGGATGCGATTGCTTCGGGCGAATTGACGGTCGGCGACAAGCTGCCGTCGGTGCGCGGTTTGGCGGCTGAGGCACTGGTCAATCCCAACACGGTGACCAAGGCGTACCGCGATCTGGAGCACCTCGGTGCGACCGAAGGGCGCAACGGTTCGGGCGTCTACGTGACCGCCGCGGGTCCCAAGGTTGCGAAGGGCATTCGGTTGGCTGAGACGCTGTCTGCGTTTCGCGCCGCGGTGCAGTTCGCCAAGCGCGCTGGTCACGAACAAGTGGTCCTGGATGAAGTGTTGGACCGGGTCTGGGGAGAACCGGAAGAGGGGGAGCGGCCGGCTGTGCCGCAAAGGAGCAAGGCATGAATGACATCATTACGTTGCGTGGGCTTGAGATGCGGTATGGCAGGAAGCGAGTGCTTGAGGGCTTCGAGTTCCAGTTGCAGGCCGGTCAGGTCACCGTTCTGTTGGGGCAGAACGGCAGCGGCAAGAGCACGTTGATGCGGGCGTTGCTTGGCGTGCTGCGACCGCACAAGGGTTCGGTGCGCGTGTTCGGCAAGGATCCGGTGCGGCACCACAAGGATGTGCTGCGCCGCGTCGGCTACGTGCCCGATGTTCCCGATGTGTATCCGTGGATGAACGCCAAGGACCTGTTCAAGTTCTTGGCGCCGCAGTACCCGACATGGAACAAGACACGTTGCCGCGAGCTGTGTGCGCAACTCGACGTGCCGATGAAGACCCGGTTCAAGGCGATGTCACGCGGCCAGGGCATGAAGACGATGTTGGTTGCGGCGCTGTCGTCGGAGCCGGACTTGTTGTTGCTCGACGAACCGTTTGCGGGACTCGATGCGCTGGTGCGCGAAGAGGTGCTGCAGGGTGTGTTGGGCGCGCTTAAGGATGGAGATCGCGAGATCTCTGTCTTGTGTGCGACGCACGAGTTGGACATTGCGGCGCGCATCGCCGATCGAGTTGCCGTTCTGCAGGATGGCCGCGTGCATCAGCACGGCACACTTGCCGAGGTGCTCGGGGAAGAAGAACCGGCGCAGGTTCCAAGTGGCTTGCAGCAAGTGCTCGCGACGGCTGCAAAGGCAAAGGCCGCCGCGGTTGTGGAGCCGGAGGAACTCAACGTATGAGTCTCGCCCTCAACTACTGCTGGAAGGAATGGCGCGCCCAGCGCGGTTTGCTAGTCGCCTATACGTTGCTGGTGTTTGCGTGCCTGTGCCTTGGTCTCTACCTCGCACCGCGTCACTACTGGTTCGACGATAGCTTTGGCGTGCACGCCCTGTCGTGGTTCGTTGGCGCTGGCGTGATCGGTGTGGTGGCGTTTGTCGTGCCCGCATTGGTGCGCGCCGAGTTCACCACCAAGGAGGATCAATTCGTGCGGCGCTTGCCGGGTGCGCTGTGGCCGGCGTTTTGGGGCAAGCTGCTGTTCTTGGTTCTTGCGGCCGTGACGCTGCCATTGCTTGGACTGTTGGCAGGCGAACTATTCGTGACCTCGCTTGATCACAGTTGGGAAGGCCTGTTCGCGTGGCAGTGGGATGGCACTGTTCGCATGGTGACTCCCACGGTGACCTACTTCTCGGGGTTGGCGTTGCTGCTGGTGCCGTGGATATGGGCTGCTGGCACGTGGACGCCTGGTGGGCGACTCGCGGTTCTGGCGACCTTGCTACTTGGCTTGCTGCTGGGTGTCGGCGTATATGCCGTCGTTCGCCAGAGTCCCCAGATCTTGCACACACACATGCTGACCGGGTGGTTGTGGACGCTTCCGACCGGTGGCTTGATCGTCGCAGCTGCGTCGTGGGGTTTTGGTCGACGCGGTGGTGGTCCGTGGCGTTCGGCGCGATTCGGTCTGCTTGCGACCAGTGTCGTCATAGCACCGTTCGCGGGATGGCTTGGCAATCGTGCGATGCACTACCACCACCCGGACTACACGCAGCTTGAGCAACTGAACATCGGTGGCATCACGCCGGATGAACGCTATTTGCTCGCACACGTGTCCGAGAACGGCAACTGGTACACAAGCGCCGTGCGTATCGATCTGCAGAGTGGGGACGCGCAGCAGGTCGGTGGCACGATGGTGTCTTGGCAAGCGGGCATCGCGCGACCTTCTCTGAACACCTACTACCCAGTTGGCCGGTACTGGCTCAACTGGAGGGACGACGACCGCGTCGACGTGTTTGACCTGTCGACTGCGCAGCGTCAGGCCGTGCT
The DNA here is from genome assembly GCA_963974725.1 of uncultured bacterium. Classification (GTDB taxonomy): domain Bacteria; phylum Planctomycetota; class UBA1135; order UBA1135; family UBA2386. Next base: position 3,534 of record CAXBFC010000582.1, read on the forward strand.
CTACGACAAGAAGCGTCGTGAACCTGTGTTGCCAGACGAACTGCGACAGGCGGCGTTGCAGGATCGAATCGAGACCACGCCGTTGCGAGATCCGTCGGGCCGACGTGTCTGGCTTGATCGCGGCAACGTCTGCTACCAATCGGCGGATGGCACGATCGACCGTGTTGCGTGGGCTGGGGCGGACGCGCGTGGGTTCGAACCTGCAGGCCTTGGCATCCGGTATTCCAGCGACGAACCGTTATTCGACTTGGTGCGGGGTAAATCGATCTCAGGAAGGGGGACGAGGAACGAATACTTCGTCGGCAACAGCCTCGTCTTTCAGAAGAAGGGGCGCAGCGCCTGGTGGTTGCAGAGCGGCGAGGCAGAGCCTTCCCCTTGTCAGCAGTTGGTTGGCGCAGGTGTGTTGGGACTTTTCGATACGCGGCGGCTCCTGGTGTCTTTCAAGGCGTCAACCCAGCATCGTCGGCGCCTGTTCTTGTTCTCCCCAGATGACGGCGAAGTGGTCGACATCGACGTGCCAGCGGACATGCCATTCGAAGGGGCTGCTTTGGTGAC
>CAXBFC010000583.1:0-4083 GCA_963974725.1 uncultured bacterium
TGAACCACCACCTGGAACGATGCGATGCGTTCCCGCTGCTCGATGCGCTCGGCGACTGCCTCAAACCGGGCCCGACCGGCACCAACGTGCGCGACGTTCGCGTGCTCGTTCGCGACCTCTGAGAGCTGGCCCGCCCGTCGGGTTGTCGACGGCGTTGCCTGCACCGTTGGCTGGTCGCTGACTGAGGCGAACCACCCGGCAAACCAGCTGCCAAGCGTTCCTGCACAGTGCCGCGAATGACGGCACATGCACAAAGCGACTGCTGGATCGTCGCGCACCCCGCGATGGCAGCGACGCCAGCAGAACACTCGTTCCGAGACTTCAACTGAGGTTCGGATCAAGTCGAAAAGAGCCTTGCACCAGGGTTCGACAACAAGGGTAACATGGGGAAAGACACTAGACTTGCAGCGATCGCGTTACTGATTGGCGCGGCCGCGTGCGGCGGCGGAGGAGGAAGCGGAGGCAACTCCGGTTCTGGCAACACAGCGGGCTCAGCCTTCGGTGTCGTGAATCTGGTCAGTCATACGCCCGCCAACGATGCGGTTCAGGTCGCACTCGACGCGACCATCCGCTTGGAGTTTGACGCCGACATGGCGCTCGAGGCATTTGGCGACGAAGACACCTGGTTGCGAGCTGTTGGCTCGAGCACGAACGTTCCGCTGACGTTTACTCGTGGCTCAAACGGGCGAGTTGCGTGCCAACCCGACAATGAGCTGCAAGCCGAGACCGACTACGTCTTCCAACTATCGGCACTGACGAGCGACCTCAGCGGCCGCATCCTCGATTTCACGACGTCCTTCACGTTCCGCACGTTCGATGAAACGCCACCCAGCATCACGGGCTTCAGCATCGCCAACGGCGCGACCGAAGTGTCGCGAACAGGAACGTTCACACTAAGCCTCAATGAGGCGGTGTCACAAACCTCGATCACCGACACGACGCTCTACTTGCGCGATGTGTTCGGCGGTCGCTTCGCATGCGAATGCACTGCGGTCGATCAGACGATCGTCATCGACCCGTTCGCCGATCTGCCCGGTGACCGGCAGTTCTTCGTGGTCGCGACCACGGCTCTTGCGGACCGCGCCGGTAACCAGCTGGAGGAACAGTTCCAATCGAGCTTCCGCACGAGCGCCGACTCACAACAACCAACGGTGCTCGAGAGCTGGCCGCTGCTCAGCGCGACGGACGTTTCGCCGGTAGCACAACCGACCTTTGCGTTTAACGAATCGATGGACCCAGCGACCGTCGAAGCGATCTCGCTGCTGTTCCAGGACCAATACGGCAGCATCATCCCGTTCGCAATCGACACCACGCGCGACCAACGCACACTCCGAGTGCGGCCACTGGTCAAGCTGCAACCCAACCGTTCGTACACGCTCGCGTTCATGCTCGGCGCCGCCGCCGCAACCGACGTCAGTGGTAATGGACTCAGCGCGACCCAAGCCCTGACGCTCACGACCGGAACCGATGACGAGGCACCTAGCGTGGTTTCGAGTTCTCCCATGCCGGGCGAGACTCGCGTGCCTGGTGTGCTGGTTGCGGAAGTCACCCTCAACGAGGATCTCGATCCACTGCGCATCAACGATAGCACGGTGCAACTTTCGGTCGATGGTTCTCGCTGGGCGTCGGTCGTTGAGCTCGTCGACAACACCAAGGTGCGCGTCACCCCGATCATGACGTTGCCGATCGACACGACCTGCACCCTGACCTTGCTCGGCGGCCAAGACGGCGTGCGAGACCTTGCCGGAAACGTGTTGGCAAGCGACGAAGTACTGTCGTTCACGACGTCGGCCGATTCGGATCTTCCTGAGGCGATGATCCTGCCACCTGATGGCGCGGTAGCCATCGCAACTGGTTCACGTATCAGCATCGTGTTCGATGCACCGATGGATCCTGCCACGTTGACGGCATCGACGGTCTTGATCACCGATGACTTCGGCAATCCGCTCAGCGGCACGCGCTCATTGAGTGCCGACAACCGCGTCGTCACCTTCGAACCGAGCAACTCGCTGACCCCGGACGCCTACTACCGCGTTCGCATTGTCAGCGGCAACAACGGTCCACGCCGCCTGACCGGTAATTGGTTTGACAGCGATCGCCTGTCGCGATTCCGCACCGGCCAAATCATCGACGGCATCGCCCCCACGGTCACGGCGTCCGTCAACGGTATCCCGAGTGCGCGCCGCGACGGCTTGGTGTTGCCGCCGACGGGCTTCACGATCGACGTCACCACGACCGACACTTCGAGCCAATGGGTCGACATGGGGTCGATCGAAGTAGAACTGGAAGGTGGCTTTGGGCCAACCGCTGAGAGCCTGCTCGCGGCTGCGACCATTGGCTACAACACGGTGCAGATCGAAGTGCCCGAAGATACGCCGCTGTCGACCGGCTCATGGACGCTGACCGTTTGGGCCACGGACCTGAGCGGCAATCGCGGCAAGTCCAACGTCATCCCGTTCGAAGTCGACAACCCGAGTGGCGGCTCGCTGCCATTCGAGCGCACGCAGGTCGTCTGGGTGCGCAGCGACCTGGATCGTGACGGCAACGGCACGGCGGACTTCGCCGACGACATGATACGCCTAGGCTTCAACAGCGCTGGAGATCCAAGCGGCACCAACGCCTACATGCAGAAGGTTCTGCTGGACGGCATCGTTGCGAAGGCCAACCACATCTACCATCGCGGTTCGCGTGGCGAGCCACTCAGCAGCGGTTCGATTCAACTGCGCTTTTCAACGCGCGAGCCCATCCTTCTGCCGCACATGCAGATCGGCTTGGGCGGCCTCGATCCGGAAGGCGACCGCAACCGGGTCTATGGCCAAGAAAGCACCGGGGTGCTCGGCCGCGCCTACTACGACTATCGCAACGGCAACCCAACCGAACGCAATACGGCGACGTCTCCTGGCCTGGGCGTCTTTCCGGCCGAGATGTGGCTCTACCAAGCCGACATCCACGAGCAGGTATATCCCTCGTTCCAAACGCAGTTCGCGAGCAAGTTCCTGCCGATCTGCCCGGACATGGGCGGCACAGCAGCAGGCAGTGACCCGCTCGACGCAACCGTGCTGACCGCCTCATTCGACTACGACAACGCCACCTCGCCGCAACGTGCCCGTTGGAACACCGTCATGTTGGCGGCCGACGACTGGGCTGCCGTCATCGGCGTCATCCTGGCACACGAAGTCGGCCACTCGGTCGGCTTGGTGGCGCCAGGCCCAATGCCCAACGGCCTGTTTGGCGACTCGTCGCTGCACGACACCTATGCCAGCGCCGCCGAAGTCATGGCGGCGTCCGTCGGCTACGAAGCAATGACGTCGCTGGACTACCAGTTCCGCGACATCGACCTTGCCTACCTCCGCATGAGGATTCTGCTGCGATGAACCATCTGCTACCAAAGGCGACCCTGCTCGCATTCTTGTTGCCGGCATTCGCGAGCGCCCAAGACCAAGCATCCACCATGGCACGTTTGTGCCAGAAGGCGGATGTCGTCGTGCGCGCCACGGTCACTAGTTCGGTGCATCCCACCGCGAACCTTCATCAACTGACGCTGCAACCTAACCAGGTCATGAAAGGCCAGCTTGGGAGTTCGTTCACGCTGACCGAGCCAGCAGGCCAATGCTGTGGACGCAGCCTGTTTGCGCTCTCCGCTGGCCAAACCCGCATCTTGTTCTTGAAGCGCCTCGGCCCGACCTTGCACACGCTTGGCGGCGGGCGCGGCGTCTTGGCAGCGACACCCGATCTACTCACCCACGTGCAAGCGCTGCTAGCGGCACCGACGACGAACGCCATTGGCCACCTCCTGGCAGCCAACGTCAATCACGTCGAACCTCGCATCGCCGATGATGCAGCGCTTGCCCTCGCCACCTTGCCAAACCTCTCGCTGACGCCGCTGGAACGCAGCGCCGTCGTCAACTCACTGCTGCAATCGGTGCAGCGCGGCTGGACTCGAACCGCGGCGCTCGCCGACGTGGCAGCGCGCCTCGGCGACGCCAACATGGTCGACTCGGTCCTGCCGGTCTACCTGGACGCGGTCCGTGAAGACCAGGCATTGCTGCTGCGCAACGCGCTGAAACGCTGCCCGACGCAACT
>CAXBFC010000584.1:0-4077 GCA_963974725.1 uncultured bacterium
CCGCCACGACACCCGTGCGCTCCGGACCACGGTATTGCGGCCAGTCTTGGCTTTGAGGGACCGCAAGAAGAGATACGCACAGCAAAGGAAGCATGATGCAAAGGATAGAGAGAACCGCCCATACGGCAATCTTGACCCGTTCAACCGACATCCCTGACAAGGCGTGACCGAGCAGGCGGAAACTTCGCAACCAATACAGGTGCTTCGGGTGACAACACTTCCAAAGCACCTGAACCCGCCTACTGGTGTTCGAACAGCGCAACCGGAGAGTAGTGAGTGCTCTTGCTGCCAGTAGTCACCACCGTGGGCACTCCCGAAGTGGAAACGATTGTCGTGCGCGGGCGGATACCGGTCAGCACGTGGCCGGCATTCGAGACGACGACCTGGCCCGGCGAAAAGAAGTCGAGGAACAGCGCTTGGGACGAAATCAGGTAGTTGCCCCACAGGTTGTTGTTGGGGATCGAGAACTGCCAACTGTCCGCACCGCTGCTGCTGGTCGCTCCACTGAGAATCGCAAATCCAGTCGGATTGACCTGTGCCTGACAGAGCGGGCTGATGCCGTTGAAGATCGGGGCCAGGCTGTAGGGAGGCACGATGCCAGAACCTAGGCCGACCACCAACGCCGGCGCGTTGGGGGGACCTGCCGTGACCGACGTCGAGAAGGTCAGCCCGGGCCGCGTCGGCGGGATCGAGATGACGGGCGGACCGCCACCGGCGTGCTGGCAACCGGCAACCCCATAGGTCACAGTCGAAACGTAGTCGGCGCGATCCAGTCGGTAGGTGAACGGGGAACCGCCACCACTCGTGCCAAAGACCCGGTATTCCACGACCAGGTTGCGACCGTTCGGCACGTAGGAGAACGGCGCGGTCAGGTCGATGTAGAACTCACCGTTCGTCAACGGTGCGGCTGCGTCCCGCAAGTCGGGCAACACGAACAACGCTGGGCCAAACACCGTGACCGGTGGCGACTCGTAGTTGTTGTCGAAGTTCGTAGTCATGGATTGGTGATCTTCGTTGGACCACCCCATGCGAATCTCAAGCTGCAACGAACGACCGAGGTCGAGCTGCGTCGTCGTGCCGTCTTCTCGGAAACCGAGCCGAGTGATCTGGTTGCCACTCGGGATCGCGACGTCGATCGCGTCATACAGGCACTGCACACGGGATGTCCCGCGCGCCAGTGGCAAGTTGGGTGAGTTGAACGGCCCTTCGGGAACGGCCGTGTAGTCGGGTGGAAAGATGGCGTTGTTTTGTGCTGCAACCGTTCCGGCAACTGACAGCACGACGCCCAGAGCGATGGGTAGTTTGTTCATAGGGATTGGACCTCGCTCGAAGCAGCGAGAGCCGCCCAGCAAACGTGCGCGCCATTCTCAAAATCAGTGATCGCCACGGTCCCCAAGGCCCATTCGCAGCCCGGATCAACTCCAGTGAGACCAGCCCCTGCGGGAAGCAACAACAGCCACGCCCCAGCCTCAGTAAGGCCCTTCTACTTACGCGCGGCAGGCAACGCCTCAAGCTGCTCCTGCCAGGCCTCTTGGCCGGCATCGTCCCCCGCAGCTTGGCACAAATCGACCATCAGCTGCATGGCTGCGACCAACCGTCGACGACTGCGCGACGTCGGTCGACCATCGAACGATGCCCGGTAGCCTGCGATCACTTCGCGTTGTATCGCAGCAGCATCCTTGGCTTCGCCAAACTCGCTTTCTGCCGTCACCAAGGTTCGCAACGAATTGCTTCGCATCACCGCGACCATGACGCCGTCTGCATCGACGATGGATGCGGCCGGTGACACCGTCTTGGCGAGAATACTGCGAACACGTGCGACGAAGCGGTCGCGCCATGCTGGCGTATCGCCCGCAATCCGAGCCGCTTGCAATGCCGCTTTGGCCATCGTGTCGCGGCCAATCCAATCGTCATCGGCATGGTCCGCATGCGCGAGGTACGCATCGATGTGCTGCATCACTCTAGGGAACTGGCGAGTGCTCGTGTCGATCTGGATCTGCAGCAGCAACATGTCACGCCGCACCGCCGCCATGCCTTCCAAGTCGCCGATCTTGCCGGCCAATTCGTCATACGCCTGCATGGCGCTCGCCAAGATTGGCTCCGCTTCGCGGACACGTCCGAGGCGAATCAGACTTCGGACCAGGAGTTTCTTGGCGTCCATCACTTGCGATGCGAAGATCACCGTTCCCGGTTCCTCAACCAGCAGACGCTCGTAGAACACGACCGCTTCCTGCTGTGCTTCGACGGCTTGCTCATACTTACCCTGGAGTTCGGCTACGACGCCGCGCAACGAAGCGAACTCGGCACGCAACTCCAACCATGCGTTGGACTCCGCCTCGGCCAATACAAGCAGTGACTTCTGCCCGGCAGTGAGAGCTTCCGTTGCAAGTTCGGCATCGAAGGGCATTCCGTAGCCGGTGCGGGCGACGCAGTGCTGGGCCAGATGCACCGCAACGCGTGCCACCTGTTCGTGGTAGTGCGCAACATCTGGATGCTCGGTCACCAGTCTTACGAACAGCGTTCGCGCCTCGACGAGATCCGATTTGGTTTCCTCAAACTGCCCCATGCGACCCGCGGCCAACGCTCGGTTGATCAACACGACTCCCAAGCCACTTGCGTGTGACGGCATGCCTGGAAAATCTCGCATCAGGCTGCGCCGGAACTCGACGACCGGAGCCAAAGCGCCAGCTACCCGGTCAAACTTGTCGGTTCGATACCAGACGGCCGCCAACTGTTCAATCGCAGTCGAGTATGGCGCCCGACGGACCGCATCCGGCACTTGCGCCAGCACCGAGCGCACGAGCGCTTGCAGTCGGTCGGCGGTCGCTACAGCTTCTTCGTGTTCGCCAATTTGGATACAGAACCTTGCGTGGTATGCGAGCACCATCAACGCCCCAGGTGGCAAAGCATCCCCGCGCTGAGCTGCATCAAACAACGGCTGCAGCAAGTCAAGCGCACGGACAAACAGGGTTCGCGCCGCCTCGGCATCGCGTCCGGCCACACCTCCCGCACATCGAGCCCAAATGCCTGCCGCCAGCAAGCGCTGCTCATCGGTCGGGCTGCCCGCGACCATCTGCTCGGCCCCACGACTGGCCTCATCCATCAACTGCGTGACGTTTTCGGCGGGATGTCCCAGCACTTCGATCCAGCTGGCCTTGGCAAACGCCAGCGACACTTCGAGGTGTCGAGCATCTTCCAGTGCTTGCTGGCTGCGCTCGGTCGGGGTGAGTTCGGCGAGCAAGGCGCTGGCCTCGTCCGCCCGCGCGACCGCTTGCTCGAATTGCGCCAGTTGCGCGTGCACCTTGCCGAGTACTGCCAGCACGCGCGCCGTACGCAGATGCAGCCGCGTATCGCTCGTATGACTGGCCAGACGGCGTTGCAACTGCAAGGCCTCGGCGAGCAACTGCCGCCGCACATCTTCCATGTGCGGTACGACATGCAGATCTTCGTCGCCAACCTGCACCATGCGCTCGACCGCCGCCAACGCGACCTCAAGGCTCTCGGCAGACTGTTCGGCCTTTCTCGAGGCCTCACCGTAGAACGTCAGGCTCGCCGACAAACCGCCAAGCAACGCGATCAGCACCGCGGCGATCGCACCAACCTGCAGGCGGTTGCGGCGCAGGAACTTGGACCACTGGTACCACGTGCTGCGGGGCCCCGCGATCACTGGTTCGTGCTGCAAGTAGCGCCGCAAATCGCCCGCCATGTCAGCCGTCATGCCGTAGCGGCGATTGCGATCGGTCTCGGTTGCCCGCTGCACGATCCAATCCAGTTCGCCGGTGAGCGCTCGCACCAACGAGGGCACGCTGGTTTGGCGTTGCTTGGCGAGAACCTCCGCCGCCGAAGGCTGTGCTGATGCCAGGGCCTTTACCGAAGCACTGGGCAATGGCGGCGTTTCCTGCTGCAGCATCTGCAGCAACTGCACCATGTCTGCACGACGCATTCGCTCGCTCGAGAACGGCAGATTGCCACTGAGCAGTTCATAGAGAACGACACCAAGTGCGTGCACGTCGGTGCGCGTATCGACATCGACTTCGCTGGCCGCCTGCTCCGGACTCATGTATTCCGGCGTGCCAA
>CAXBFC010000585.1:0-4064 GCA_963974725.1 uncultured bacterium
CCTTGAGATCCAGAACAGACTCATTGGCAGTCAGGTCGTGGATGGCGAAGTCGATCGCGCCTTGTTGGCCGAGGGCGGTCGTGACTTGCATTCGGTAGTGACCGGGAGCGAGTGCGATTGTTGCTTCGAACTTGGTTGGCATTTCGTCGAGCCAGCGCGGCACATCCGCGCGTGCGACAAGTCGGCCACCGTGGTCGAAGATAGCCGCCTTGGCGCCTTCGGCGCCAACATGCTGCGACGATTCGACGACCCGGAAACTGCGACGAACGCCTGGTTGCAGGTCGGGCTTGAGCGTCGTGGGCGAGCCACTGGCGATCGTGAAATCGATCAGTTGGGCCGATATCGACGGCTTGCTCGTCCAGTAGGGGTTGCTGCGAACGCACAGTTGGTAGCGGCCCGGTTGCAACTGTGCCGTGTAGATTTCGCGTTGTTTGTCCCAGTGGGGATCCTCGTAGGCGCGCGTGCCGTTGGGGCGATAGACGGCCAGCCAGAGGTTGTTGTTGGCCTGCAGGCCTTCGATGTCGAGCGTGCCAGTTGGCAACCCTTTCGGCGCGGGCTGCGGCAAGAACCGAGTCTTGATCGACTTGATGGCGCGTTCGACGCGATCGGCATCGATGACGAGTTGATAGTCATCTTGCAACGGCCAGGTCGCCACGAAGGTGACCGCATCCGAGCCGCGGCGCGGTCGCGGCGCGAACGTGTAATTCGACTTCGGCAGGCCACGCATCGAGAACCGGCCTGCCGCATCGGTCTTGAGCGTGTAGTAGCTGCGTCCCTCACGGATGTTGACGGCACTGATGCCGATGCGCCAGTCGGCCAAGGGCGTGCCGTCTTCGCTGCGCAGTGTTCCAGCCATCAAGTCGCCAACGACCAGTACTGGGTTCCATTCGTAGACCTTGGCCTCGCTGAGCATGACGTTCGCCTTGGCCTTGCCGAGAGCGGCTCCGTCGGGCGAGCTCTCAGCTCTCAACGAAACCTGTTGCCCGGGCGTCAGACCGGAGAGCACGAACTCGCCGCTGTCGTCACTGCTGACGGAATTGCGTAGCCGATCCTCGCGGCCTTCGAGTTCGGTCGAGATCTCGACGATGCCTGCGGGCTTGCCGTTGGCCGTGATGCGTCCCCGGATCGTCGCGCCTGGCTGCATGCGGAGTTGGGTGTTGCTGTCAACAGCGACGACCTGCTCGCTGCGAGCATGATTCGGGCTCCACGCACTGATGCGCACCTGTTGCCCGACGTGAAAGCCATCGATCGCGAACCGGCCTTGCGCATCGGTGCGCACTTCGCGAACCGTGTGGAACGAATCGAGGGATTGCAGATCGTCGGCGTCGCCAGCGGCGAACAGGTCCGAGCGTTGTCCATGGTGCGTCGCGCGCACCATCATGTTGGCGCACGCAGTGCCATCTGCGTCGAGCACCGTGCCGGTTACTTCGCCACCGCCATTCGAGACAGCCATGGTCAGCTCGTGGTCCGCAGTTATCGGAATGCGAATCAAGCGGGAAGCGCGATGGCCGGGTGCCGTTACTTGCAGGTAGTTCATTCGCGATCGCTCGAACGTGACGATCTCGAAGTGTCCTGCCGCATCGCTGGTCGCAAACGGCACGGTCGCAAGTCCGCCAAGCTGGGAGCTGCCATCACTGAGCCACACCTTGGCGTTGGCCACGGCGAAGCCGTCCGTGTCGACCGCGCGGCCACGAACCGTCCGCAGGTCCGTGACGGTTACCTTCTGGCGACGCGTCTTGTTGGGTTCCAGCTTTAGGAAGGCTGCTTCGCGCGGTGCCCCGGTGTTGATGGGTAGCACCAGATACCGGCCCGGCACGAGGTCGGCGAAGCGTGCGACGCCGTCTCCGTCGGTGACGCGCATGGCGCGTCCAAAGCGCAACTCGCCGAAGGCCCGAATATGCACCGGCACACCGGCGACCGACGCCGCGCCATCGTCGACGGTGACTTCCAAGGTCGCGCGATCGGAGATCGTGGCCAGGGCTCGCTCGGGCGTTGCGGGGGTCAGTTGTTGCGGTGGTCCAGCGGCCACCGAGTTCGCGGCAAGCGATCCGGCCGAAGCGGGAGCGCCACCTAGCGGCGGCGCCGTGTTGTTGGCCGCATCCAAGGCGAACAAGGCGGCGATCGCGAGTCCGGCGGCCGAACCGATGGCCAACACGACACTCTTCAGTGTCGACGTCGTCCACCAGGACCGTTGCACGGAGCCGTTGCCGGCACGCATGACCAGCTCGGCGCGCACGTCGGCGGCGCTGAGGCTCGGAGTCAAACGCACGAACAGCATTGTCGCGATGCCAGCCGGCAAGAGTTGTCGCAGTATCGCCGTGCCCCGCACGATCTGTGTGCGCACGGTTCCGGCTGGGCGATGGATCTGCGCCGCGATCTCTTGAGCCGTCAGTTCGTCGCGAAGGTGCGAACGCATGATCGGTTCGTAGACTGCACCAAGCTTTGCGAGGGCCGTCGATAGGGTCGTTTGCAGTTCGTGCCCTGCCGCTTGTTCACTTGGGTCGTTGACCTCAGGCCAGGTCAACCGTTCGGCTTCGGGCTTGCGGCTCTCGCGCCACTGCATCAACCTCGCCTGGTTCTTCAGGATGCCGACCAGCCACGCCATCACCTTGTGGCCACGCTTGAAGCGGGATGCCGATTCGAGCGCCCCCAAGAAGGTCGCTTGCACCAGATCTTCGGCGTAGCTCGCGTTTGGCGAAAGGCGACTGGCAAGGCCGAGCAGCTCGGGGCGGGTCGAGTCGTAGAGGCTTGCAAAGGCCTCCGGATCGCCACTGCGAAGGAAGTCTCGAAACAGGTGGTCTGGGGTGCGTGCGGTCATCGTGCCGCTACTTATGGGCTGCGGCCGTTGTGCTACATCGAGCGCGAAGTTTCTTGCACGCCAAGTTGATGCGGAGCCCTAACCATATCACAGCGCAATAGTTTAGATCGCCGTGGCGCCGCACTCTGGTAGCTGGATGAGGTGCCTGCTGTCTTGGTCTTCACCGCAAACCAAGGACCACGGGGACTTGCCTGGCACTGCCGCGAGCCGTTCGATGCTCGGCATGCGATTCCTTGCTGCGCTGTTGTGCTCGACGGTCCTGCTCGCCCAGGCCAAATCCGATCCCCTTCGCTATGTGCCAAAGCACGCCGACGTGGTTGCGCGGACGGTTGGCCCGGCCTCATGGCAGCGGGCGTTTGCGCCGACCAGCCTCGGCAAGGCGCTGGCGGATCCGCAGTTGCTGCCGAGCTGGGTGAAGCTGCTCGCGTTTATGCAGACGACGGTGTTCGAAGGCGAACAGCAGCTTGAGCAGGCGAACCAATTTTGGGACGCGCTCAAGGGCTACTCAGGTGAGGTCGTGTTCGCGGCGCGTGCTGATTGGGACGCGATGGACGACCTCGACAAGATGGCCGGAGCTGCCGTTGTAGCGATGGGGGCGGACGGCAAGACCGACCTCGGCAAGCTGGCGGAGTTACTCGGTGACAAGCTGCCGGGCGAGATGGCTGGCGAAGTCGAGGTCGGTGGGGTGGCCGCAACGTTGCGCGAACTGGGCACGTTGCAAATCCTCGGGCCGGTGATGCACGAAAAGCACCTCGTTCTGTTGTTCGGCCAAGACCTTGAGCGGCGCGCTGCTTGGTTCTTCAACGACGCAGCCGATAAAGAAGCGACCAGTGAATTGCGGCAACCGGTGTTTGCGTTGAGCCTGCATCTCAAGCGAGCCATCGACAAGTTGGTCAAGTCGGGGGCGCAAGATGCCAGCATGCCGAGCTGGGTGCTTGAGCCGTTCGGCGTGTTGGCGCTGAACGAGCTCACCTTCTCGATGTCTCCGGATGGCGCCTATGTCGGCCAGGAGATGCATCTGAAGTTCAACGAAGGCTTCCGAGGGTTGCTGAGCGTCTTTTGCCCCGTGCGTGCGACGAAGCCCGATTTGCTGCGGTTGTTGCCGGCCAGCGCTTCGACGTACGCCGTGGCGCCGATGGACATGTCGGCACTGGTCAAGGTCTACGAAGAGGTGTTTGCGGATCACGCGGACGATCTGCCGATGGATCGCGAGAGCTTGGAATCCGTGTTTACCGACATGACCGAT
>CAXBFC010000586.1:0-4052 GCA_963974725.1 uncultured bacterium
GAGCTGGCCGCGTGCCAGCTAGTGGCACGTTGCTCCTTAGCTTCGCTAAGGAGCTGGAAGGGGGCGGCTAGCGCCGACGGGTTCCCGCTCGCGGAGCGAGCTCTTTGCGGGTTGGGCTGGCGCCCAACGCGCTGGGCCAGGCGAGCTGGCCGCGTGCCAGCTAGTGGCACGTTGCTCCTTAGCTTCGCTAAGGAGCTACTTAAACTTCAGGGCTTCTAGGGTCTCGCAGTGCAGCTGGTAGATGTCGACGCAGTAGCCGTCCATCATCGTCGCTTCGACCTTGAATGTGCCGATCAGCTTGAGCGGGTCGAAGAAGTAGTCGGTCGTCTTCTTCTTGGGCATGACGACGCGCACGATGCCGTGGATGTCTGGCGGCTGGCCGTAGCAGCAGGACCAGAGCGACTCGACGAGCAGGAACTCTTTGATGTTCTGCACTTCGTCGATCGGCAGCATGAAGCCGGTCATCAGGACCTTCTTGCCGGAGAGCTTCTTGACGCGCTTCGGCATGCCCTTGAGGCCGTCTTCGTAGGGCCACGAGGTCAGTTCGTCGAACGGCAGGATCTTGTCGAGTCCGGTGATCTTGCCCGCCTTGATCTCCTCTTGCAGGCGCTTCTCGGCGCGCAACATGTCTTCGGCGCTCTTCATCGCGGCGATGTCGGCCGGATCCGTGCCGGTCGGCACGGGTTGGTCCTCGTCGGGACGATCGATGCGCGGCTCTTCCTTGCCCTTGCCCTTCGGATCCTGCTTCTTCGGATCCTGCTTCTTCGGATCCTCTTCACCCTTGACCGGCTTCGGGTCCTGCTTCTTCGGATCGGGCTTCTTGACGTCGGGTTTCGGGTCCTGCTTCTTCGGATCAGGCTTCTTGACGACCGGCTTCGGATCCTGCTTTCCATCCAAGAGGTCCGCGAAGGACTGCTTGCTGAAGGTGATCTGGGTCTGGACGCCAACGCCGGTGCTGACACCAACGCCCCACCGGAACTCTCCCGTCGGGGCCGTCGTCACGGTTCTGGACGTGTCGACCTCACCGTCCGCCCATGCAGGCGACTGGCAGGTCAACAAGCTGGAGAATGCGATCGTTGCGGACAGGCTCTTCATAGTCATTTGGACCGGGGTCGGTGGTCGAACGGGCCCATCGTATACGACGATCGGCCGGATCGAGCCAAGCTAGGAGGAATTCCCCCGAGTGAGAGGCTCGGGAATCGCGAGCACGGGTCGCAAGACCCACTCGCACGGGGTCCTAGTGCCAGCAACCCGGATTCGGGTGCAGGTGGTTTGGGGATTGCGAAGATTCCTCAGCGACCGCGTGAGCGAGCTAGTAGTTCTGCGTCAGGTTGTCGGCGACCTGCGTCATCGAGCCCTTCACTGCCGGTGCCAAGCCAGCGATCGCGCCGATGCCCGAAACCCCAAGCACGAGATACAGCTCCCACATCTTGAAGATCGTCCAGTCGAGGTAGACGCCAGTCATGTCCTCGACGGTGCCGCGCATGAAGTACTCAGCTGCGTGGCAGGTAACCAGACCGAGCACTGCTCCGAAGAACGACAACAGTGTCGCTTCGCCGGTGATGATCGTCAGGATCTGCAGGCGGCGTGCGCCGAGCGAACGCATGATCGCGATCTCGCGGCGACGTTCGTTCATCGTGTTGTAGATCGCGACCGTGATCGAAACGGCCGCGACCAACAGCACGAGCCAGGCAATCACCGCCAACGCATCGGCGGCATTGCCGATCTGGCGCAAGAACTTCGGCACGACGTCCTGTGGCCAGGCGACCTGCGCCTCTTCGTGCGAGCCAAACTGCGTGCGCAAGATCTGCGACCCCATGTGGTCCAACGGGTCTGCAATCACCGCCGTCAACGCGATGCGCATCGGATCGACGGGCATGCCTTCGAGCTGAACCGGACTCTTGCCCTTGACCAGCTTTTGGATGAACACACCACCGGCATGGCCGTCGATCAGCAAGTGGATGCCAAGCGGCAGATAGATCGTCGAGTCAATCGGCGAGTTGGTCGGCTCCAGGATGCCGACGATGGCACAGGCAGCTTCCGGATGTTCGTGGGCGTCAAACTCACCGAGCTTGCCGTGCACCGGCGTGACGACGTCACCGAGTTTGAGGTTGAGCGAACGGGCGACCCGCGAACCAACCACCGCCTGCTTCCACTTCTTCTGCAGCAACGGGCGCTCGGGAATGACTTCGAGTTCGGCACGCTTGCCGTTCTCATGAGCCGCCAGACCGTTGGCCAGCGCAATCAGATCATCCCACGAGTATTCGAATGGCGCGCCCTCGGCGAACTTCAGCGGCTCGCGCCTCCATTCAAACTTCGAGAACATCTCGTCGATCGTCGCGACGACCGGGAAGTTGAAGCGACTGATGCTGTCGCCGCGCGCCTGCGGAATTGCGTAGCGCACCTGACTGCGCTTGAACCTGCTGCCGCGAGAACTGCGCAGCTGCTCGCAGACTTCGAGTGGAATGCGACCCGATGCCTCGCCGACATTGAAGATCGTGTTGAGAACGAGCTCAAGTTCGCTGGTACCGTTGGGGCCCGCGATGGCCTGGAAGCCACCGATACTGCCCTCGTAGCGCGCTTCCGTTTGCTCAGCCATCACCAGGATGGCGGCATAGAGCGCGGTCGCGACGATGATCGACATCATCGTCAGCACGGTCGCCACCAAACGAATGCGCAGGTTGCGCAAGCTGATCGAGATGAGCTTCATCGCGAAGCCTCCACCTTCTGGTCCGCGCTGACGTCCACGTTCAAGTCGCCGCGCAACGTCTCCAGGTCCACCGTGCGTTGCATGCGCTTGGCACTCTCCGGGTCGTGCGTCACCATGACGACCGTTTTGTTGTCGTCACTCGCGACCTGCAACATCATGTCGAGCACCTGGCCACCGGTCGCCTTGTCTTGGTTGCCGAGTGGTTCGTCCATCAGGATCAACATCGGATCGTTGATCAACGCGCGGCAGATCGCGACGCGCTGCACCTGGCCAACCGACAACTCGCCCGGACGATGGTGCATGCGATCGCCGAGCCCGACCTTGTCGAGCAAGGCCATCGCGCGTTCCTTGGCGTCGCCACCAGCTCCGCGGCCGAACAACGCCCCCATCAGCACGTTCTCCAACGCGGTAAATGGCTGCAGCAGATTGAAGGTCTGGTAGACCATGCCGATGTTGCGGCCGCGATGGTTGTCGCGCGCCGCTTCGCCCATCTTGTCCAACCTCGCCCCGGCGACCTCGATCTCGCCGCGGTCCGGCCGCAGGATGCCGGCCAGAATGTGCAGCACCGTGGTCTTGCCGCTGCCCGATCGGCCAATCAGCGCAACCTGTTCGCCGGGCTCGATATCGAGGCGATCGACGGCACAGGCCAGAACGGTCTGGTCGCCGCGTGTATAGCTCTTTTGAACGTCTCGCAGATGAATCATCAGGGTCTTGGCTAGGCTAGCCACCGGCTGCAGCCGGCAACACAATTCGGGCAGGCGGATCGCGCCGCCGTGGGCCGCGCAGGATACGCAGCAATCGCCGAATCGCTCAGCTTTTCCAGAACGCGGCGACCCAATCGAGCTCGCGCTGCATGCGCTCGGCCAGCGGTGCGTCGCCGAACTTGTCCCCAAGCACCGACCAGGTGTAGGTCTCGACCTCCAGCAGTGGCACCGGATCGGAACCGGCCGCCAGGGCCTCGAGAACGCGGCGAACTTCCTTCTGCGTCGATCCCAACTGACCGTCTGCGTCCCAATAAAGAGGCACGTGGAAGTGCGTGCGCACCCGCCCGGCGTGTTCGAACTCATACTGACGGATCGCCACGCCATCGAGATCGATCGAGCGAGCACCGTTTGCGGCAGCGGTCTGATGCAGGTATCGCGGCTCCGCGAACGTCAGCAGCTCCTCAATGCCTTCGGGCCGCCGCACCTCGAGGCACGACGATACCTGGATCTTTGGCACCTCGATGTCGCGCTTCCGCAAGTCGGCCAGCGCGTTCAGAGGATCCTCGTCGAGTACTGCCAGGTGACAGAGGTCGACGCAGACTCCGAGGTGCCGACGCAGCGTTGTTTCGGGCAACATC
>CAXBFC010000587.1:0-4041 GCA_963974725.1 uncultured bacterium
AGAGGCCATTGTGCGACCGTTGGGCGTGAGTTCGTATTACTGCGAGCTGCCCGAGGCGGTGCTGTGCCAGCTGACAGTCGACGGCGAGGTCGTCAACGATACGCGCTGCCACCTGGGCGTCCGGCCGGTGTCGCAGGACCAGTGGATCATGATTCCCCGCGATCGGAAGCAGCCGCGGTGGGACCTGGGTCCGCTGATCGCCGGGGAGTACGAGCTCGCCTGGTTCGGGCACGGGGTGGCGCCTCGTATCCAACGCGCCGTGGTGGATGCACGAAACGGTGGCGAGTTGTCGATGGCGCAGGAGCGTGCGACCCCGGTCACGATGAAGGTCGCAGGCCTGCGATCGCGCCATGGGGAAGGAACGATGGTGCTACGCCATGCAGGCAAGAGCGTCGTCCGAAAAACCAAGGGCGGCGACTGCTCCAAGTGGGAGTTCGCGTTGTTCCCTGGGCAGTTTTCGTGGGAACTCGCGACCGAGCGCGAGGCCGGAGCCGGTGCGTTCGAGGTCGCCGCGGCGGGCGGCGAGATCGTCGTCAACTTCCGGTGACGTGGAGCGTTGGTATGCTGGTCCCGTCCTATCCATAAATGGCGCAGTGTCCGTTTATTGGGCCGAGCCCGTTTCACGGCGAATTGGCCGATTCGAGTTCGTCGGTGACCAATGAGTGATCGCTGGTTTGCGCTGAGTACGCAGACCGGTGGCGCGATTCGATGTGGGCAACCAGCTTGTCGCGAGGAACCAGGCCGTCAGGCCGAGCGGCGGTAGCTGCATAGCAGACCGCCAAGTCGCTCATCAACGACCACCTTCTCGCCATCGGGCGGTTCGCTGTTGGTTGGAGCAATCGGAGTGTTGCCCAATGACTGATGTGGCCTCTGCTCGTGATAGAGCAGGTCGACAGACTACCCACAAACACGAGACCCTGACGATCCACTACCCGTGGCACGCATGGCGTGGGCGGCGCGTTGTTGTGCATCGTCGAAGGCAGTGGTACGGACAAGTAACCTGCCACTGCACGCTCGAGGATCAGTTGGGGCACCGGTGTGTAGAGCTCCCCGAGTGGATGCTCGATCCAGTGCGGTGCGCGGAGTTCAAAGTGCAGGATGTCCCGTTGGTTTCTTGGGAAGCCCTGGTGGAGATGCGAAGTCTGTTGAGCGCAGTTGGCGAGGCCGGTGACGCGGCCGGGTTGGTGGAAGACCCCGACCTGATTTCCTCGGACGATTGCATTGATGAGGAACGCCGCGAAACGCATGGGCGGGGAGGAGCAGTTGGAGCTGTTCGTGTCGCGCCCACATCGAACGAGCTGGGACGATCTTCCGGCCGACATTTGCCAGGAGGTGATCCGACTCCTGGCGCAGATGCTTGCAGTCCATCGGATGAGCGAAGAGGAGGTCGATCGTGATGGATCAGAAGATCGGTGAGCAGCATCTCGCGCGGAAAGCGATCCTCTACGTTCGCCAGTCGTCGGCTCACCAGGTCGCGCGCAACGGCGAGAGTCGCAAACTGCAGTATGGCATGGAGAGTCGGTTGAGGGAGTTGGGTTGGGCGGAGGTTGAAGTCGTGGACGAGGACCTGGGCAAGTCGGCATCCGGGTCGGTCGATCGCAGTGGGTTCGAGAGGATGGTGGCCGAAGTTTGCCTTGGCCAAGTCGGTGCCGTAGCAGCGCGGGAGGTCTCTCGGTTCGCGCGCAATAGTCGAGACTGGCAGCAACTGATCGAAGTGTGTCGCATGGTCGACACGGTGCTCGTTGATCACGAGTCGGTGTATTGCCCGCGGCGTGGGAACGATCGATTGCTGCTGGGGCTCAAGGGAAGCCTGAATGAGTATGAGCTCGACATCCTTCGCTTGCGATCATACGAGGCGAGGCGCGCGAAGGCGCGGCGCGGGGAACTCGTCGTTGCGGCGCCAGTCGGCTTCCTCAAGGGTGAAGGGGGAGAGCTGACGAAGGACCCGGACCGACGCATTCAGAAGGCGTTGCAATTGGTCTTCGACAAGTTCGTTGAGCTCGGCTCGGTGCGGCAGGTGCTGCTTTGGTTTTTGGAGCAGCACCTTGATCTCCCCGCGCGGCGATTCAACGCCACCGGCTGGGAGATCCACTGGCGGCGGCCGACATACGGAATGATCTTGGGGTTCTTAAAGAATCCGATCTACGGAGGGATCTATTCCTATGGTCGGACTGGCATGCAGATCGAGTACCGCGATGGGGTTCCTCGGAAGCGGATGCGGAGCAAGCCCCTGGAAGAGTGGATTGCCTGTATCTACGATCACCACGAGGGCTACATCGATCGCGACCTCTTCGATCGGATTCAGCAAATGATCGCGAGCAACAGCAAGCAAGGACGTCAGTCGGACAAGGGCGCGGTCCGGAAAGGGCCGGCTCTCTTGGCGGGGCTGCTCCGGTGTCGGCGTTGCGGCCGAAAGCTGTCTGTTACTTACACCGGTCGGGAGCGAAATGCGGTTCGGTATGCCTGCGTCCGTGGGCAATTAGACAATGGCGAGCCGAAGTGTATCAGCTTCGGAGGTGTGCCGGTTGACGAAGCAGTGTCTCGTGAAGTCCTTCGTGTCGTTGCTCCGGGTGGAATCGAGGCTGCGAAGAAGGCCCTCGAAGAGGGAGCGCGTCGCCGCGGCGAGGTTGGCAGTGCTCTCAAACTGGCAGTGCAGGAAGCTCGCTATTCCGTTGAGCGTGCCCGCCGTCAGTACGATACCGTCGACCCCGAGAATCGCCTGGTAGCTGACGAACTGGAGCGCCGATGGAACGGGGAGTTGGAGAAGCTTGATCAGCTAGAGCGTCGCGTTGAAGAGGAAGCCGCGGTTCAGGACAAAGAGCAACCGTCTACCCTGCATGCTCTCGACGACCTCGCGCACGATCTGATGAGCGTGTGGAATTGCTCAACGACTGACGTGCGGCTCAAGAAGCGAATCATCCGCACGCTCGCCGAGGAGGTTGTTGTTGATGTAGACGGTCCCGTCGGGCTGGTTCATGTGGCGATCCATTGGAAGGGTGGAGTTCACACGGAGATCGAGGTCAAGCGGCGTCGACGAGGTCAGAATGGCCTGCACACGTCAGCAGAGGTTGTGGAGGCCGTAGCCATTCTGTCTCGCATATGTACTGACGAGACCATTGCCGGCTACCTCAATCGCAATGGACTGCTCACCGGGCGAGGGAATCGCTGGACGCAGGAGCGAGTCCAATCACTGCGTCAGCATCGCCAGCTACCGCGGCATTCCGAGGATAGTCAAGAGCGTGACGGATGGATGAATCTCACGCAGGCTTCCTCCTACGTGGGGTTGGCTGCAGTCAGCTTGAAGCGGGCTGTCAAGCGCGGCGAGGTTGTCGCAGAGCATCCGTTGCCAGACGGGCCTTGGGTGTTTCGACGCGATCATCTCGACGAACCCTGTGTCCGCCGCGCCTTGAGTCGCGTCCAGAAACGCGGTTGCGGGGCCGGAGTACAAGACCCTGGGCAGCTAAGTCTTTTCAAATCAACCAACTGACTTCATGAGGCAGTATGACGCATCGTTGTAATGAGCGGCGAAGCTTGAGAGCGCGCGCCGCAGATGTCCCGCGCCGAACAGGATCAGCTTGCTCAGGCACTCACGCTTGACGGTTTGCATGAACCGCTCAGCGAACGCATTCATGTTCGGTGCCTGGACGGCGGTGCGCGTTACGTCGACGCCGGCGTCAGCAAGGATGCTGCAGAACGGTTTGGTGAATAGCACGTCGTTGTCGACCACCAAGAACTGCATGTCGCGCAGGAAGCCATCAACACTGTCGGTCAGGTTCCGCGCGACCTGTGCCATGAACTTGCTGTTCGGATGCGTCGTGATCCCTGCGATGTGAATGGCTCGCGTAGCGTGATGAATCACGAACAGCACGTAGTGCGTGACCAGTCCGCGCTTGGTCCATACGTCGACAGTGAAGAAGTCGGCGGCTGCGATGACGTCAGCATGTGACTTGAGGAACGTGCTCCACGATGTTTGGCGATCCGGGCTCGGTGCGATGCCGTTGTCCTTCAATGTCTTGGCGATCGTCGTTCGTGCGACAGTGT
>CAXBFC010000588.1:0-4017 GCA_963974725.1 uncultured bacterium
CGCTAGCGGTCCCCAATCAGTTTCCGCAGCGGCCATGGCGCCATGCGCCGATGTCGTAGCCACGAGGCCAGCTTCACGGACTGCCTCGGCGCACTTCTCTCCCTCGACGACAAGCACAAGTTCGGCAGTGACTACCTCTGGCAGGTTGTAGAGCGGCCGAGGCTTCGGCATGCCGCCTTCGATCCACTGTCCAGACTCCAGGAACAATGGACGGATCTCCTTCTTCCGGCCGTCGTCGAAGTCAAAGCGGCAGATCCGGCCGACGTGTTGCCCATCAGCGGTTCGGTAGTCGTGAGCTGTTGCCACAGCATTGTCGAACCGTCTCCGAATCGCTGCCATGCCTGCGTCGGCGGAACTCCAATGCTGCCTTCGCTTCTTGCGCGTCGGTGGGGGCTTGGGCACGTCCTTCGGGAAGAGGTCGCGTGAGGTGAGCCCTATTGCTGCGAGAACATCAGCCGTCTGGCAGCCCGCATGGCAATTCATGAGAACCGCGCCGGTGTCGCCTTCCTTGAGTGAGAGGCTTGGCGTGTGGTCATCGTGACCTGGGCACAGTGCGACCCATGAGTCTCGTCGGCACTCGACGCGCTTTAGGCAGGCGAGCACTCGCTCCATGGGGGATCCCGACGGAGGTTGTTCTCCTTCATCGTGAGCACTCATGCGCCCATCCTCAATCGTCGGGCGTCTCGGAGCATCATGCAGGCCATTCGACGGTCCTCAGAAGAATGGCACAGGTGTAGGGCTAGCTCGTGGAGATGCTGCTCGGCGGCGATTGCGGACAACAGCCCTCGTGCAGTATCATCAAGCGCGTCCAGTTTGAGAAAGCGGACCTCGGCGACGTTGCACTCGTCGGGGCCGCGCCATTTCGAGTGGCTATGCATCGGCAGCCCCCAGTCCGAGGGCGGCAATGAGTGACTCGCGATCGATCAGGAGGCGTCCACTGCCTGATGGGCTTGTCCGGATGGCGCTGATGCGCTGTTCCTCAATCCAGCGCCTGATTGTCCGGCGGCTGAGTTGCAGCTCTTGGGCTACGAAGCTGACGGTCAAGAGCCGTGGCCAAGCCGTAGTCGCCAGAGGGTGACGTTGCGTTGTTCTAGTGTCCATTGCGGACGAACCTAGATCTCTATGCAGACAGTCGATGACGTGTCTGTTCGTGTCTGCTACGTGCTCGGCTCAATCCATCGCCAGTATCCGCGCTTCCCTTTCTCCGCGAGGCCACGATTGGCGAGTTCGTCACACGCTCGATACTGAGCTTGCGCGTCGTTGCTTCCTCTCTTCGGGGATGGGGCAACTCCCATGGCTCTGCGAATGTCCTCGACGTGCACATCCTTGCCGTTTGCTCTTTCGAGGCAGGCGAGTGCTCGTTCCTCTGCGTTGGATAGTGGCCGCAGCGGTGCGATAGTGGCCGAGTCCACTCCGGCGACCAGTTTGGCAAGGGTGAGTAGGTCGTCGGCTTTCTCTTTCGCTTCTTTGAGAGTCTCGGTGCTGGCCATGTCGGGGGAAGCAGTGATCCAACCCATGAGCAATTGAAGGGAATACGCCGGTTGTGGGTCGGCATCAGTCGCACTAGCTGCATCCGCGACTTCTTGGCAAATCTGTGCCAGTTCCTCGTCTACTAGATCGATCTCGAATTGCGCTCGGAGCTCTTCGTCAATCGTGACCATCTCAAGCTCATGGGGCTTCACTCCCATGGCTTTGGTCACTTTCAGCCATGCCTTCCACCAGCGCTTGTGTATGGCTCTGGTTCGTGTCCAGAGATTGGCTGGCACATCGCTATTCATGTGAGACCCCTGCCAGGCTGGCGATGCTGTTGGCCAAGTCTTCGATGCTTGCCGCCGCCTCCAAAGTCTTCGCTTTGGCTGGCAGCTTGTTCAGGATCCCCGCGTAGTGCCTCTCGGCAATCGCAACGCTGTGACCGAGTCGCTTCGCAGACATGAACGCACTGGCTCCTCCGTAGATCCCTGGCGCATTCGTCAGGATGGTGCCGCACGTTCGCCGCAGGCACTGCCAGGTAAATGATGGTGACTTTGGATCCTTCATCAATCGGCGGTGAGCTGCTTTGGCTTGGTCTGCTGTGAGGTCGAAGACTAGGTCACCCTTCTGCGTCTCTTGCAGGTTGCGTAGCAGGGAGACCATCGAGGGAGTTTCCGTCAACTGGATCGTGCGTGCGTGGCCGGTCTTCACGCGATCGGCTGGAAGACGGATCACCGTTTGATCTAGGTCGACTTCTGACCATCGGAGTCCTACGAGTTCCTGGAATCGGCAACCGGTCAAGATGCAGGATAGAACGAACGGTGCGACAGCGGGATAGCGCGGCGTGGTGCCTACCTCGGCTGCGGCGGCATGCTCGGCGCGAGTCATCGCAAACGTCTCGTTGTCGTGCCTGAGCGCGGCTTCGAGAAGTGCGTCAAGTTGCTTCGGGGGCAAGAACTCGATTGCCTTGATCGGCAGCTTCAATGGTCGAAGATTGTCGAGGATCGAGTCGGTGTTGAGGTATGGCAGCCAGCCGCGCCGTCGAGCCCAGCCGAGGAAGGTTTTGGTGACTGTCAGGACCTTGTTCACGGACGCGGGCGATCGTCGTCTGGCTGTCTTCTTCTTCGCGCCGCGAGTTCCGCCTCGAGTTGCAGTCGCCGCATTGTCCTGCGCGTAGTGGTCTCGCCACCGCGCCAGGTGAGGGCCGGTCAAGTCTTGGGCGAGTCGTATGCCGACGCTTGCGGCCCAGGCGGCAAAGCGCTTCAGCGCCGTTGTGTGACCTTCAATGGTCTTGGGCTTGGTGTAGCCCTTGAGGAATTCGTCGATCGCGTCATCGAGCGGGACCTGCACAGCGACAGCCCCGCCGCTTGTGATCACGGCTCGCATCTCCATCAGTGCATTCGCCTTGTTGATGGCCCAGCGACGGCGAGCCTCAGCATTGGTGAGCCCGAGCTTGTCCAGCGACTGCTGTTGTTGCTTGCCGGTGAGCGCATCTTTGAATCGCGCTACGTATCGACCGTCGGCGAGGTGGAGGATCTTGACGCCGGGGCGAGCCAGGCGACGACGCGGAGCAGTCTTCGTCGACATGCTTCGAAGGCTACGTTGCGTCACCCACTGCGTCACCCGTTTTGGGTGACATTGTGGCTTCTAGCGTCCTGCTGCCTGATTCGGAGAATAGTCCCTAATCAGTCGATGCAGCGCACTTGAGGGACATTGTAGGACACAGTGTGACACGCCGATCGCAGCTCGGAGAGTCCTTACAAGGAGGATGTCGGCGGTTCGAGCCCGTCATCGCCCACCATTCACGCGCCCTTGGGCGCAGGGCGCACAGAGTGATCGTCGCTGCGCCAGCGATCGGGTGCATCCCATGTGAGAGCTTGGCGAACTCCGAATCCTTCGCCAAAGGAGCATCCGCCAGGCACCTCACCCGCGGTGGCAGCTTGTCAGGTGCCGCCGGCTCGGCTCGTTAGGTGGCGAACCTTAACGCTGTCTTTTTCCGAGTCGGACGGTTGAGGCGCTAGATTCTGGGCAATGACAGTCAGAATCGGCATCAACGGTTTCGGTCGCATGGGTCGTCTCGCAATGCGGGCTGGCTTTGCGGATCCAGAGTTGCAGTTTGTTGCGATCAACGAATCGCATGCGGATGCGGCAATGATGGCCTTGCTGCTGGAGTTTGACAGCGTGCAAGGGCGGTGGCCTCACTCGTGCACGGCGACGGAGCGCACCTTGCGGGTGGGCGATCATGAACTGGCATACACCCGGCATGCGTCGCCAGCAGAGATCCCGTGGCGCGAGTTGGGAGTCGATCTCGTGTTGGAGTGCAGTGGTCGCTTCCGAACGGTTGACCTTGTTGCGCCGCACTTTGAACAAGGAGCTGCGCGCGTGCTGGTGTCGGCTCCCGTCAAGGGTGGGGCGCCAAACGTGGTCGTCGGCGTCAACGATGGTGCGGTGGACTTCAGTGCGGAGCGTGTTGTCTCCGCGGCATCGTGCACGACCAATTGCCTCGCGCCGGTTGTCCGAGTGATCCACGACCACATCGGTATCGAG
>CAXBFC010000589.1:0-4004 GCA_963974725.1 uncultured bacterium
AGTTCGTGCGGAACGTCGAGGCTCATGACTTGCGGACTTCGTCGACCACGATGGCGACTTGTTTCGGGTCTACCTGCGGCAGGATGCCATGGCCGAGGTTGAAGATGTGTTGCTCGCCGCCATCGCGACAAACTGCCGCGACCTTGCGACGCAGCGTCGCTTCATCACAGAACAACGCGGTCGGATCGAGGTTGCCCTGCAACGCGTATTGCGCCGGAACTCGCCGCCGCACTTCGCCGATCGGCAAGCGCCAATCGAAGCCCAAGACGTGACCCGGCGACTGCGCCATGCGGTCGAGGTGCTGCGCAGCGCCGTTGACGTAGTGAATCGCAACCGCGCCGGCATCGCGTGCCGTTTGCAGCAACATGTCGGTGTGTGGCGCGCACTGCTCTGCCCAGTCCTCGGTGCTCAACACGGACGCCCACGAGTCGAACACCTGCACGGCGTCGCAACCCGCGGCCACGAGCGCTTGCACGAGCGGCTTCTGGCACTCAGCGATCTTGGCCAGCAACGCCTGGAAGGTCGCCGGATCCTCATGCATCAATCTGCGCGTGCCATCCCAGTTCTTGCTGCCGCGGCCTTCGGTCAAGTAGCACGCCATGGTGAACGGCGCACCGACGAAGCCAATCAACGCCACCGATGGATCGAGTTCGGCGCGCACGAGCTTGACCGTCTCGAGCATCGCCGTCAAATCGCGTTCGGGATCGGGCACCGTCAGCGCCTCGACCTCTGCCATCGTGCCAACCGTGCGCGCCAGCACGGGCCCCGGCTCATAGTCCAAACCGATTCCCATCGGCGGCACCGGGATCAGCAAGTCCGTGAACAGGATCGCCGCATCGAGGCCGTAGCGCCGGATCGGTTGCATCGTCACTTCACACGCGGCAGCCGGCGTGTTGCACAGCTCCAAGAACGACATCTTGCTGCGCATCTCGCGGTACTCAGGCAAGTAGCGACCCGCCTGTCGCATGATCCACAACGGACGACGCGACGGCTTGCCGCCGCGAGCGGCAGTGAGGAAGTGGCCGGAGGGATCACCGTGAATCATGCTCATTTCGCTGCAAATAGGGTCTGAAGGGCTTTGCCGAACACACGACCGACGTGCTCGATGTCAGCCTCGGTGTGCGCCGCGGACAAGAAGCCAACCTCGTAGGCCGACGGCGCCAGGTAGACGCCCTCTGCCATGCAGGCCGCGTGGAACTGGCGATACAGTTCGGGAGCATCGTCGCTGACTTGCTCAGCACGAACCGGCCCGTTGCGGTCCCCGAAGGCAAACCAGAACAGCGAGCCCATGCGCAGGAACACCACCGGCCATTCGGTGCCATGTAGCACCGCGCGCATGTGTTCCTCGAGTTGCGCCCCAAGCTGTTCAAGTCGCTCCAACACGCCATCGCGCCGCAACACCTTCAACGTGGCCAGGCCCGCCGCCATCGCGACCGGGTTGCCGGACAGCGTGCCAGCCTGGTAGACCGGGCCGGTCGGAGCCAGGAACTCGAAGTGCTTTGCCGTGCCGGCAAACGCGCCGACCGGCATGCCGCCACCGATCACCTTGCCGAACGTCGCGAGATCGGGCTGCACGTCGTAGCGCTCAGCTGCGCCGCCGAGCGCCACCCGAAAGCCACTGATGACTTCGTCGAAGATCAGCAGCGCGCCATGCTTGGTGCACAGCTCGCGCAAGTGCTGCAGGTAGTCGCGCGTCTGCAGCAACAGCCCGTTGTTGGCCGGCACCGGTTCGATAATCACCGCCGCCAACTCCGAGCCGTGTTGCTCGAAGAACGCATCGAGCGCGGCGCGATCGGCGAGCGGCAGCACGCTAGTTAGTTTGGCGACGTCGGCTGGCACACCGGCAGATGAGGGTTGCCCAAGCGTCGCCGCACCACTGCCGGCAGCGACCAGCAAACCATCACTGTGACCGTGGTAGCAACCACTGAACTTCAGCAGGCGATCGCGGCCGGTCACACCACGCGCCAGGCGAATCGCCGACATCGTGGCTTCGGTGCCGGACGACGTAAACCGCACTTTTTCGATGCCGGGGTAGCACTGCTTGACCTGCTCGGCGAGTTCGACTTCGTCGGCGCACGAAGCACCAAACGTCAGTCCCCTGGCGGCAGCGTCTTGCACCGCCTTGACGACCTCGGCGTGCGCATGGCCGAGAATCGACGGCCCCCACGACTGCACGAAGTCGAGGTAGCGATTGCCGTCGGCATCGGTAAACCAGGCTCCGCTGGCACTCTGGAAGAAAACCGGGGTGCCATCGACGGCGCCAAAGGCACGCACAGGCGACGACACGCCACCCGGCAGCGAACCCAAGGCGCGCTCAAACAGCGCACCACTCTTGGAGGTATCGAGAATCATCGGTTGTTCAGCCACCCATTTTCGAGGGCGGCGCGGGCGTGATAGGTAATCAGGATGCTGGCGCCAGCACGGCGCACAGCGGTGAAGTGTTCGCGAACCAGCTCGCCGCGATCGGCAAGGCCTTCGCGCGCAAGCAACTCGACCGCGGCGTATTCGCCGCTGACCAAGTAGGCAGCAACCGGGCGCTCTACCGCCGCGGCAACGTCTGCGATGATGTCTAGGTAGGCGAGCGCCGGCTTGA
The DNA here is from genome assembly GCA_963974725.1 of uncultured bacterium. GTDB lineage: Bacteria > Planctomycetota > UBA1135 > UBA1135 > UBA2386. The sequence continues at coordinate 2,594 of CAXBFC010000589.1, forward strand.
CCATCAAGATGTCGGCCCCCTCCTGCTGATCGAGCAGCGCCTCGCGCACCGCCTCGTTGCGGTTGCGGAAGTCCATCTGGTAGCCCTTGCGATCCTTGGGCCCGGCATCCTTTGGCGCCGAGTCCGCGGCTTCACGGAACGGACCGTAGAAGTTCGACGCGTACTTGGCGGCATAGCTCATGATCGCGCGCGACTCGAAACCGCTTTGATCCAAGCCAGCGCGGATCGCGTGCACGCGGCCATCCATCATGTCGGACGGTGCAATCACGTCGGCACCGGCCTCGGCCAACGACACGGATTGCGCCGCAAGTCGCTCGAGGCTCGGATCGTTGTCGACGTCGCCATCTTTCAGCAACCCACAGTGGCCGTGGTCGGTGTAGGTGCACAAGCAGACATCTGCCATCACCGTGACATCGTCGGCAAACCGCTGCTTCAAAGCCCTCACGGCTTGATGCGCCGGACCATCCTGCCGTTCGCCAGTGCGCCCTTCGGGATCCTTATCCTTGGTGACGCCAAACAACAACACGTTGCGAATGCCCAGTTCGAGATCGGCCTCGACACGCCGCAGCAGAGGGTTGATGCCCATGCGCGCGATGCCGGCAAGCGAATCGATCGGCTGCTCGCCGTCCTGCTGGGCCAACGCAAAGTGCGGCTGCACCAAGCTATCGGGAGAGATGTAGGTCTCGGCGCAGAGGTCGCGAAGTGCGGCCGTGCGACGCAGACGCCGTGGACGATCAGACATTGCGAAGCTCCAGGCAGGTTTGTATCAATGCGATGGCGGTTGGTTCGCTGGTCGTCGCATCGCAACGAACCGAGACAGATTCCATGGCCGCCGCGGTCGAGGGACCAATCGCGACGTGCTTGGCCGGCATCGGCGACAGCGTTGCGAACGCGCGCACCGCTGAGGGGCTGGTAAACACGATGATCACGTCATCGAGCGCGGGCAACACGACGCTGGTATGCGGCCCAGCTAGAGACTCCGTGCGATACAGCGGCACCGCGTGGACCGCGATACCTTGCGCAGCCAACGCTTCCTCGAGATCGGGGTGCCGCTCGTCGGCGCAGGGGAACAACACGCCTCCCGGCGGCGTCCCGCGCGCAACGATGTGCTGGGCCAAGAACGCACCGCCGCTGCCATCTGGCGGAGCGCTGGCACGCATCCCGTGGCGTTCGGCGGCTGCAGCCGTTGCGGGGCCGCCGGCAAAGACCGCCAAACCCTGCAGTTCGATGCCTGCCGCCGCCTGACAGAACAGATCCACCGCACGCGCCGACGTGAACGCCAAGACCTTGCCTTCGAGTTGCTCCCGGGTGATCGAAACCCCTGCGAGCGGCACCACCTGGGTCAATGCGACGTTATGCAGTTCGGCGCCAGCCACCGCGAGCGTGTCATCAAAGTTGCCGCTGTGGCCAT
>CAXBFC010000590.1:0-3996 GCA_963974725.1 uncultured bacterium
GGCTGCCGCCACAACTCTTCGCCGGTGTACTTGTCGAACACCACCAGGAACGAATCGCCTTCGTGGTCCCAGGTGACGATCACCCGATCGCCGTGCAGGGCCGGCGAACTGCCTTCGCCATACTGGCGCCGGGTCCGCATCGCACCGAGATTTTGGGACCAGATGCGTTCGCCGTTCATGTCGAGGCAGTGCACGCCGCGCGAACCAAAGTTGACGTAGAGGTGCTCCCCATCGGTAACCGGAGAGCTCGACGCGTGGCTATTGGTTCGGTGACCGCCTTCATGCGGCACCGCATCGACCAGCTTCTTCTGCCAGATCACGCGACCATCGCGGCGATCGATCGCGAGCACTGCGAACTCATAGACGACCGTCGGCTGTGCCACCGAACGTTTATCCAGGGGCTCGAGTTCCACGTCCGAAACTCCGGGCCGGTCCGTCTCAATGGCTGTGGTCAGGTAGATTCGATCCTGCCAAACGATCGGCGACGAAATGCCAAGGCCGGGAATCGCCACCTTCCACGCGATGTTCTTCGCCGGCGCCTGCTCGGTCTTCTCGGCCCAGTGCGTCGGCGGGCTGCCGGTCGGCGCGCAGCCACTCCCGAGCGGACCACGCCACGATGCCCAGTGTTCGACTCCTTGTGGAAGAGCCGCGGCGAAGCTCGTGAGGACCAATGGCGCGAGGCGCGACAGGACGAGTGTCAGCATGTGGATTACCCGGCAGCAACGAGGTGCCCATCGAGTCTAGTGGCTCCGCCGGCGTTTTGATCGAAGTTCCACTGGCTGCATCGGCTACGCGAGCCACCGGCGGCGAGCCACACTGCCCCGAGCCACACAGCCGCGAGCCACACTGCCGCGAGCCACACTGCCCCGAGCCACACTGCCCCGAGCCACACAGCCGCGAGCCAATAGCCTCGAGGCCACTGCAGCGAGCGACAGCCGCGAGGCGCCGCGCCGCCAGCGCATTCAAGATCGCGCGACCCGTAGTCAGCACTCACGGAGCAGGGAATTGCCTGCGGCGTGCCCACCGGACTGGGGTGGCCAAGCCAATGGTTTGATGACAATTCGTTCACCCAACGAACAAGCACCCTGGCAGCGAAAGATCCCGCTCTCCCTACGCACACTTTCGACAGCCAATGACATTCGCATGACACGTAAGGGAACATACACCTCACCGGAGCCAGCTCATGCGTTCTCGACTCGCCTGTCCCTCTCGCCTGCTCGCACTTGCCGCGGTTCTCGCGGGCCCACTCGCCGTCACGGTTGCCCAAGGTCCACCACGACTGCTTAGCTGGAACGACCTTGGCATGCACTGCATGGACAACGACATGTCCGTGTTTTCGATCCTGCCGCCGTTCAACACCTTCCACGCGCAACTCGTGCGCAACGGCCAATTGGTCGTCAACAGCAACTACACCGTGAGCTATCAGGCGGTCGCCGACCCCTCGGGCTCGATCAACACCACCTCGATTGGCAAGACCGACTTCTGGCAACATGCCCAAGCGTTGTTTGGCGCCAACCTGGCGTTGGACGAAGGCCTTGCCGGGTTCCGCATGCCAGGAGCTGCGAACACGCCGCAAGCGATGGGCTTCCATGCGGGCCTGGGCGATTGGGTTGCCGAAGGCGTGCCGGTCACTCCGTATGACGACGCGGGCCAGATGAAACCGTACCCGCTGATGCGCTTGGTCGCGCGCACTCCGCAGGGCCAACAAATCGCAACGACCGACATCGTGGTTCCGGTGTCGGCGGAAATGGCGTGCGTTACATGCCACGGTTCGACCAACAACCCGGCCGCGCGACCGCCGAGCGGATGGGTCTTTGGAACGCCGGCGACCGACGATCGCCTCAACATCGTCAAGCTTCACGACGAGCGACACGCCGGAGAACCACTGTTCGCGGCGTCCCTGCAAGCAGTCGGCTACTCACCGAACGGACTGCTAGCTACCGTCGTGCAAAACCAGACACCCGTCTTGTGTGCCGCATGCCATGGCAGCGTCGCACTGAATGCGCCGGGACAACCTGGCGTGTCCTCCATGACGGCCGCGATGCATACCCTGCACGGGCCAACACGCCTGCCTGACGGCCGCACCCTCGAAGAGGTCACAGATCGCTCTTCGTGCTACACATGCCACCCGGGTGCGGACACGCGTTGCTTGCGTGGCGCAATGGGCAAGGCCATTGGCGCCGACGGACAAGCGATGATGTCTTGCCAGGACTGTCACGGCAGCATGAGCGAAGTTGGTGACCCAGCGCGCACCGGTTGGCTCGATGAACCGACCTGCCAGAACTGCCATACCGGCGACGCACTGCAGAATGCCGGCGAGATCCGCTTTGCCAGTGTCTTCGACACGCCCGGTCATCGCCGCCAAACCAGCAACCAACGCTTCGCCACCACTCCAGACGCACCGCAAGCGCCCTACTCGCTGTATCGCTATTCAACGGGCCACGGTGAGATGGAGTGCGCCGCGTGCCACGGTTCGCCTCACGCCATCTGGCCGTCAAGTGAAGACAACGACAACCTGCAGTCGCTCGGTGCGCAGGGACATGCCGGCACGATCAACGAGTGCAGCACCTGCCACACCAACCTCGAAGATGAAGAGCTGGTTGGCCCCCACGGCATGCACCCCACAGGCGCATTCTGGGTCGACAAGCACAACGACATGGTGGAACAGCACGGCGTACAATCCTGCCGCGTATGTCACGGCGCGGATGACCGCGGCACCGTGCTGTCGCGTGCCCATGCCGACCGCTCCCTGACGACCCAGTTCGGTACCGCCAACTTCTTCCGCGGCTTCGAAGTCGGTTGCTGCGACTGCCACAACGGCGCCAACAGCGAGAACACCGCTACCAATGCGCGGCCCGTCGTGCAGAACCTTACTTTGGCGACACCAACCGACCTGCCGCTGACCATGACGTTGACTGGCACCGATGCCAACGGCGACCCGCTGACCCTTCGCATCGTCGATCAACCGAAGCACGGTGCCGTTGCCTTCGACGGCAGCACCGCGGTCTATCAAGCCTGGGATGGCTACGTCGGCCCGGACTTCTTCACCTACACGGCCAAGGATCACAAGAACGACGGCAACCTCGGCACCGTGAGCCTCGCGGTCGACCCACCCGACTGCATCGGTCGCAGCGAGGTGTTTGGCTACGGCTGCGGCCAGGCCAACGGCACCACACCTACGATTGCGATGGCTGGCTGTCCGGTTGGTGGTGACACGATCACCTTCAACATCGGCCAGCTACCGACCACCAGCTGGGTACTGCTTGCAGTTGGCTCTGGCCGCGGCGGGATCGAGATCAACCCCGATGGCTGCGCACTGCGAATGAACATGCTTGGCGCCACGACGGTGGCGATGCCAGTGACAACGGGAGCCATCTCGATGCCGCTCGCCATCCCAAGTGGGCTCGGCGTCTGGACGGCGACCTTCCAGGCATTCGGGCTGGCGCCGAATGAAGCGCGGCTGTTCGTGGCAAGCCCGGGTGTAGAAGTCGAGTTCCACTAACGGGGACTCGGCGGCGGGGACTTGGCGGCGGGAACTGGCGGCGGCAAGTGCCCGCCGCCGACCCAACCAGCCTCAGCGGACAGGCCCCCACAGCTGCAGCCTGCCTACTGCTTCTTGAACACGCGATGACGCTTGTCGCCGCCCGACAGCATGTAGGCCATCAAGTCGCGCAGTTCGTCCGCGTTCATCGGGACGATCGTGCCCGTTGGCATCATCGAAACCGGCGACAGTTCGATGCTCGCGACCTCGGCAATCGGCGTCTTGGTCAGGTCACTGAAGTTGTAGGCGTTGGCCGCAACCGCGATCTCGGAATCGTTTTTGTAGATGATCCGACCGGTGACCGCGCCGCCCGATTTGAGGCTCACGACGCTGGCCTGGTATTGCTCGGAGATCGTGTGGCTTGGTTCACAAATCGAAGTCAGGACGTCGCGGATCGAGAAGCGCTTGGCAACGGAACCCAGATCTGGACCGCAGTGGCCGCCGGTGCCTTGGAA
>CAXBFC010000591.1:0-3989 GCA_963974725.1 uncultured bacterium
CGAACTAACGGCCATCGGTGCCGCCGGCTGCTTCGCCCACGTCGACGGCAACCTTGGTGGGTTCGGCGTCCCGGTCAACTCCGGCGGGGCCACCTACAGCATCGCCGTCCCAAATGATCCGGCGCTACTCGCTTATTCGCTCGCCTCGCAGGTGAGTGCGTTCACCAGCGGCAACTTCACGACGTCGAACGGCCTAGCTGGCGTTGTCGGCAACTAGGTTCTGGGGCGGATCAAACCGAAGCAGGCCATCGCCCACGTCGACATGCTGCAGCGCTACTTGCGCTCGCACTCGGTTTGTCTAGCCTGCGCAGTTGGCGAGCAGGAACTGCAGCGAGTGCAGACATGGGTGCCATCCCCCTGCACCGCGGCGTGCATGCCGTGGGCAAAGTCGTCGACGAACAAGGTCAGCCAATGCGTGATGTCATGGTTGGCATCGAGGATCTCGGGCTTTTTGTCGGATCCGAAGCGGACGCCAACGCCGGTTTGTACGTACGGTGCCAGGCACAGAAACACCATATTCGACTGCCCCTACAGTTTGCGCCTGAGGCACGCGCCGCGAGCCGCCCATCGTGAATGAGTTGTTTGTGTGCCTGGCACCGTACCTCGTAGTCGGTACGTTAAAGTCGGCAGTGGCGTTGTCGTCGGCGTTGCCCGGCGCGAGCGCATGCACGATCATAGGTAGTGCATGGTTCACCACACTTTTGGACAGATCTGCCTGCTTGCCGTCGCGGCGTTCTCCGGCTGCGCCACCAATGATCTCGGCAGCGATCCGAGCGCCGGCTTCAAGATCGTCGAGACGATGAACTCGGGCGGCTACACCTACGTGAAGCTCGACGGAGTCGAGGGGCCTGCTTGGTTTGCCGTGCCCGAATGCGAAGTCGCCGTTGGCGATCGCGTCACGGTTGGGTCAGAGCCGATGATGATGCGCAACTTCGAGAGCCGGACTCTCAACCGCACGTTCGCCGTCATCAGTTTTGCGAATGGTTTGGAGAAGGTCGCTCGCTGACGCACTGATCATGCAAAGTCGCAATCATCTGCCAGCAGAGAACACGGGAAGACCATGCTTGCTTTACACGTCGCCGAGCGAGCCGTCGATCGCGTTCGCGGTGATGGCACCAAAGGAATTGGTGGGCGGGTTTTGAAAAACCGCGCCGGTCGCAAACACGTGGAGGCCAACGAACGCGGCGTTCGGCGGCAGGGCGAGCGAAAAGGTGTGCGTGCTGCCGCCGACTAAGAACGCGTTGATGAAATCGAGCGATGCACGCATACCACAGCCGGGGAGGCCCAGGCCAGTGAGGTCGTTGATGTTGGGGTCGGTCAAGCCGAAGATCTCCGCGCCAACCGTGCCCGCGGATGGGATGCCGCCGAGCGAGAAGTCCCAGCTCGTGCCGATGATCGGGCGAGTGGTTGCCGCCAGGATCAGGCCGCCACAGCCGCTGCCAATGCTCGTGTTGGTGGCCGGCGTGGCAAAACCGTTCTGGATGTGCAGTTCCGCGATTACCCAGTTCCCGGCGCCCGAGGACGTGCTGACCAGGACCTGGCTGAATGGAACCGCAGACTGGAAGAACTTCGCGGCACCCGTCGTGTAACTCGTGGTAGTGATCGTGCCAACGACACTGCCTTGATCGAGGAACTGCAGGCTCATCGCGCCGACCCAGTCGCCGATCGAGATGCCGATTTCGGTCATCGGCACCAGCATGTCGATCTGGGCGTTGAACGCGTCGAACGTGCCCTGCGGCGCCACCAAGGTCAGCCCGTTGTTCGCTGCGTCATACGCCAGCGCGTTGCCGAGCTGCGCGTTGGTGTTGTAAAGACCGACGGCCTGACCGCTCGCACTGAGGACGACGTCCGACACCAGGAATGCGCCGCCGTTCGTTCCTGCCGCAATGATTGCCGACACGGTAGTCGGGCCAACTGCGCCAACCAAATCCATGTCGATGACGGACGACGGCTGGTTCATGGCTGGGATCTCGGAAACCTGCGCGGGGAGGACGGCGGCGAAGGCGATGAAAGACAGGGCGGAGAGCTTTTGCATGGGAGGAACGCAACTGCGGGAAACGAGGATTCGAACAATCGCGGTTACGAGGATACCGCGGACGGTAGTCATAGAATCCACCCGACATGTCTGTGGTGCAAGGTGCACAATGTGGCAGTTCTGTAGGAATTGCTCGGGGGCAACCGCAAGGGTGTAGGTGTTGCACGATCAGGCTCGAAGGGCCGTGTCACGTGCCGCAGTTCGTTGGCTCCCGGCAGCAAAGCTAGCGTGACCGAATCGGTCGATCGCTGCGCGTTATCGCGCAATTTGGCGTTACCGGGGAGTCGGCACGACTCACTATGGCCAATGCCGATGTCCTCACAGAGCGTGCTGATCGTATGCGCGGCCGCAGTTTGCAGCCCGTGGCTCGTTGCGCAGAGCGCGAACGATACGTTTGCGGATCCCGTTCGTATCCGCGTTCTCGATGAGTTCCTTGGTAGCAAGCGGCCATACCCTTCGCCGGTCTTTCATGATCTCAACGGGGATGGCCGACTCGACCTCGTGATTGGGGACACCGTCGGTGCGCTTACGTGCGCACTGCAAGCTGTAGGTGCTAAGGAAGGCAAGACCGTCGCTCTTGGCCGTGACCAACCGTTGGCTCATGCGCACGACGTGCAGCGGTGGATGATCGAGCCGCGGCTGATGGGCTCGATCTGTCCGGTGTCGCGCAGGTGGTAGGGTCCGGGGGTGGATGCCCTCTCGCACGGCTTGGCTTGTGCGGATGGTGCCGCCGAGGGCTCTGATCGCCTTGATGGCTAGCTAATCTGCGGATTGCCGGGGTTCAGACACTTGGATGGAAATACCCACAGTTGTGCGTAACTGTCAAAAACTCTATCCGGTCAGCCGAAGCCGTCGGATCCAGGTCGGACTCGGCGCAGTGGCTGTCGGTTGTGGTGGGAAGCGTCACCATCAGGTTTGCTAGTGGCTGCGGCTTCCACCGGAGGCGTCCCCTGGTCCCCTGGTGGCCTGGTAGGGTCTGGTGTCGCCTCGTTGCAGGGCGTTTCCTGCGGGGTCTACTCGGCGCTGGACCGTGGTGGCCTGCTGGTTGACGGCTGGCTGAATGGGTGAGAGAGTCGGTCGGCTGGGTTCGGGTGGTCCGGACTGCAGTTTGTCGCCTACACCCCTGTCACCAAGCTCGTCGACGGGGCGCTATTGGAGCGAGAAAGTGACGACGTGCCGCTGGCTGATTCCAGACCACACGCTGGACGCCCCCTGCCATTCCCATGCGCTGCCTCCCTCCCACACTACTGGTCCTGCTGGCCCTTCTGTTGACCACGCCGGCGCTCTACGCGCAGAACCTTGAGTTGCGTGTCGATTTCGGCACCTCGAGTAACGTGCCGCCATCCATGCCGGAGCATTGGAGCGTGGTTCATCCGGGCAACCAAAGCCAGCCGTTGCCGCTGCCCAACAACATGGGGCAACCCACAGGCGTGAGCATGGCATTCGTCGCCGGACAGACGTTTGTTGGCGCCAACTCAGTAGGCACGAGTAGCCCGGTTCCCAACAGTCCACTGGCGCTGACCGGCTTTCCGGTCGAAGCAACTGGAGACTACATCTACGGCTCGAACAGCCAGCCGCTTGTACGGTTCATGCTGAATGGCCTCGCCCCGGGAGGAAGCTACGATCTCGTGTTCGCCGCCTCCCGCATGAACATCGCCGACCAGCGGGAGACGCGCTACACGGTGATCGGTGCGAACACCTTGACCACGCTGCTTGAGCCCGCCAACAACGAGCAGAACATCGCGACTGTGACGAGCGCACTCGCTGATGCCTCGGGCACGCTCACCGTTGAAGTGGCAGCGGGTCCCGCGAACAACAACTCGAGTGGCTTCTTCTACCTCAATGCAATGTCGCTCAGCGGCCCGCCACAACCAGGCAGCTGGTTGTTGTTCGACCCTGTAGCTCTGAACTGCTCGCGCATTGTCGGCTACGGACCGTTCGACGTGCAGGCACT
>CAXBFC010000592.1:0-3954 GCA_963974725.1 uncultured bacterium
TCGTAGGAGTAGTTGATCGCCATCGGCACGGTGCTGGTCTGCAGCCGCGGCAACAGTTCCATCGGCTCCGCCAGCATCGCTGCCTCGAGTCCGGCGTAGTTGCGCGCCAGGATCATCAGAGAGTTCGGACTGGTGAGGCCTTCGCGGTCGAGCACCTTCTTGGCCCAGTCGGCCTTCAGCATGCTGCCCTCGAGAATCGTGTCGCCGATGCGGTCGATCACTTGAATATCGGTGTGGATCGCCGAGATCACAGGCATGTGCGTGACGTTGCCTGGGACCAGCAGCGGCTGACCAGAGAACGACGCGCCCCACAGCGCGTGCTTGCCGCCGCCGGACTTGCCGAAGATCGCAATGCGCGTCTCGTCGGCCATCGCGCCGAGCTGCACCTCGGCCATGTCGAGGATCTCGGCCATGTCGGTCATGCGGCGCTCGTCGAGCCGCTGTGAGATCGGGTTCAACACCAGCGTGACGCCGTTGTTGCCGGTGTCGTACGCGAGTGTCACGTATCCCTGCCTGGCTCCGCGCTGCGCCAGCGATTGCGCCCACGAAACCTTGCGGCTAGTGCTGCCGCCGTGCACGACCAGCAGCACTGGGAAGCCGCCGGGCGGCGGCGTTGCCACTGCGGGATAACGCACGTCGAGCTGGGTCTGGTAGCCGTCGCTGTAAGCGATCGGCACGTCCAGCACCTCGGTGATCGGAAAGCCGCCGGGCGGCGGAGTCTGCGCATTGGCGGCAGCAGCGGCGAACAGGAACGATACCAGGGGCAGGGTCTTCATGATGTTGAGATGGGTTCTGCCTACGAAGACCCAAATGGAGCCAAGCGCACGGCCAAGGCCAAAAAAAACCTGCGGCCCTGCGGGCTCTTCTGGTTGCACAGCGGCAAGTCCGCGAATGCGGGGCGCGTGGTTGGGCGAGCCGATTGACAGCGCCGTCCACGTAGCGGTGTGGGGCGTTTGCGGTTTTGGGGTGGAGGTTGCAAGTGGCGAGGGGACGTTACGGAAGCCGATGGCTCTGCCCGAGAAGGTCGCAAACCCGTAAAGCTCGGGGAGCCACGGAAAAGGCCCGCAGCGCCCAATGCGCTGCGGGCTTCCTTTTTTGGCGACTCTACGCCTTGCTACCGCGGGCGGGGGGCTCGGCGGGTTCTGCGACGTGTCAAAAACTATGATTCGTGCGCGACACGCGAGACGGGGCGGCATTTTCCCGGTTGGTCCAAATCCTGATCCCATGCAACTACCGCCTACGATCCTGTCCTTCTTCGCCGCGACTCTGATCGCGCCCGCTTGCCTGTTCGCTCAGGATCAAGCGCCACTCGAAACCCGCTCGACGCCGGAGTTTGCCATGCCAGCGACGCAGGGCGCCGTTGGCATGTTCGCGCAGCAGGACGGCACGCTGGGAGCTGATGGGCACGGCTACCAGGCCGAGTTTGATGCCCGGGGAGCCACGCTGGTGGTTCGCGATCCTAGCGATGCGGAGCACAGTGTTGGGCTGACACTGCAGCTGGCGGATTGGCGCCGCGGGCAGACGTTCCGCACGGTCTCGCCGGCCCGGGTTGCGCGTGCCGGAAGCGATGTCGCGCAATACCGGCACGACGGCATCACCGAGCGCTACCAACTGACCGCAACCGGGTTTGAACAGTCGTTTGTGCTCGATAGACGCCCCGCCGGCAACGGCGACTTCGTGCTTGGCATTGCGGTCGCTGGCACCGTGCCACTGCACGCCGAGGCGTGCGATGCGCGGCAGCAGTCGCTGACGTTCGCGGTTGGTGGCGAAGATGTCTTCCGCTACGGCAAGGCTGTGGCGTTCTCGCGCGGAAGCACAAACCGTTTGCCGGTTGCGACGCGCTATGACGGCCGCGGACGCATAGAACTCGTGGTGGCGTCGGAGTTCTTGGATCAAGCCGCGTATCCGGTGATCGTCGACCCGGCAGTGGGGCCCGCGCAGATGGTCAGTGGTTCCGGCTTCACGGACTTGAATCCCGACGTCGCCTACGATCCCGATGCCGACACCTTCATGGTGGTTTGGCAGCGTGAGTTCACCGTCAACGATCGGCGTATTCGCGTGCAGCGCTACCGTCGCGACGGCTCGCCGATCTCGGGCATCGGTCCGTTGACCGGTTCTGGCTTTGCAACGTGGCCTACGGTCGGCTTCGTCAAGACCGCGTTCTACTCGGGTTTCTACGTGGTGTGGAGCCATACCAGCGGGCTTCGTGGGCAGCTGTTGAACTCGAACGGCACGGGCTTGTTCAGTCCCGTGCACCAACTCACCTCGGCAGCGACCGGTACTCGGGACCTACGTCCGACGTTCTCCGTTCGCGGCGTGACCATGCTGCTGGCGTGGGATCGCACGCCGAACGGGTCCAGCAATCCGACGATGATCCGAGTGAAGCGATGTGGCTTGGTTGGCACCTCGATGCCGACGATCTCGCTGGGTACGGAGTTTGTCGTGGAAATGGTGGGCACGGGGTACGTGCAGCGAGTGCGGATGCCGCGGCGTCATATCTTTGCCGGTAGCGAGCAAAACAGACTCTGCTGGGAGCGCTTTTATCCGAATCCTGCTCCCGGCGACTTCGACGTGCGCAGTGCCTACGTTGTAGTTTCCCTCTCGACCATGGCCATCACCGATGGGCCGAGCAACGTCCCGGGTGCTGCCAGCATCGGCGTCGACGAGCGCCGACCAGACGTGGCGAGCACCGACCATCCGACGACCCCGCAGACGCTCGTGGTCTGGCAAGATCAGTTCGACATCGAAGCGCACCGCTATGACATCTTCGGGAGTGTTGGCGGCCCGTTCCCGATTCGTGCGACGTCGAGGTGGGAAACTGGGCCGGCCGTTGGGGGTGGCGCCACGGAGTTCAGCGTTGGCTACCTGAGCGCGCCGGCCAGTAACGCGTCGGCTACCGAGGTCTACGCTGCGCGCGTGCAGATCAACGGATCGGTGCTGGCTTCTGATAGCGAGATCACGTCGTTCGGCGGACCGCTGCAGCGCAGCCTGCGCGCGTCGTCGGTGCCGCGAACGTCGAACAACGGCAATCGACCGAACGGCGTGATGTTCAGTTGGCTGCTCGAGAGCGACTCGATCGGGGTTATCAACGACATCCGTGCGCAGTTCTATGAGCCTGTAACCGCGAACGTCTCGCCTTTTGGGACGGCCTGCTCTGGACCTGGCGGCACGCTGCCGACGATCGGCACGAATAGCTCGCCGTATCCCGGCAACGCCGATTTCCGCGTCGAACTGAGCAACGCGCCTCCAGCCAGTCTGGCGGCGCTGTTGATCAGCGACACTCTGACGAGCGTCTCGATTCCGGGCGCGCCCGGCTGCCAGCTATACGTCAACTTCCCACCGCTGATCGCGCTGCCAATCGTGACTTCGGCTGTGGGCGAAGGCTCGGTCGCCATACCGATTCCGGTGACCACGCCGCCCAGTGTCCTGCTTGGTTTCCAGTGGGGCGTCTACACACCCGGCTACAACCCCTTTGGTTGGATTGCCTCCAACGACCTCGACATCGCCTGGAATCAGTAGAGTGCCGGGGATCGGGCGGCGCCGCGCGTGCCGCATCGTCCCGGCATACGGCGTCGGGGTGGCAGCGGTCATACTGGGCCCCGTGCCGCGAGCGATGCGCCGACTTGGCGGGACCGTTTTGTGGCGCGCGTTCGGCAGATCTTGGCGGATACAGTGTCGCCTTCCGGGTCCGCAGCGGACACTTCTGGTTTGATGGTTGCGGTGATGCGGAGCAACTCGCTGCGAACCTGGGTGACCTTGGAGCGAGAGTTTGGTGAAGCCAAGGATGCAGCAGCGATCCAGCGCGAAGTGGTTGCCGGTTATCGCCGGTCCTTTGATGCGCGGTCGACGGCGCGCAGCCGCAACCGAGTATTGGCAGCGATGGAGCTCATGCTGGAACTGTGCGAGGCTGCGGGGGATGTCGATGGCGCCACGGCCTGGAGCGAGCAGATTGAA
>CAXBFC010000593.1:0-3947 GCA_963974725.1 uncultured bacterium
ATCGGCGACAGCGCCTACCTGGTTACCTCGATGGAGCGGCTCAGGCGGTAGGCGGAGCTCAAGGCGTTCGAGAACGGCATCGCCGCCACTCGAACGCAAGAGCATCACGCCATCGCGGTCTACTGCACTTCGATCACGATGTGATCGACACTCAGCACGTCGTTGCCGACCGCATTGCGCGAGTTGTCCGAGTCGCGCACGCGAATGCGCACGGTTCCGGAGGCACCACTCGGCAACACCCACTCTTGGTAGACGTTGTCATCGCTGGTCTTGGTCACCGTGACCGCCGTCGTCCAACTGCCGCCAACACGCACCTGCATGATGAAGGTGTCGTTGTCAGGCGAGACCGTGCGGTGCGCCTGGACACGCAGCGTGCGCGTGCCACTCGACGGCACGTTGGTGATGCGCCACTCGTGCTGCAGGCTGTTGCGCCTCTTCGCCGTGCGCTCGGTGATCGTCTGGTAGGAACCATCGTCACCCTGCGTCGCCGTGAACGAGCCACTGACGACACCGTGGTTGGCAACTTCTTGAGTCACCAGGAAGACCTGCACCGACGACGGATCCGTCGTGGCGTTCGCCGTGTTGGAGTAACCCGACGCACCGCCACCGTTGACGGCACGCACGCGATACCAATACGTCGTGCCAGCCGAACGACCCGTGTCGCTATAGCTCTCAGCGTTGGCACCGAGGGTGGCTGCAGTCGAGAACGTCGAACCGTTGGTCGAGCGCTCGACTTCGTAGCCGGTCTCATCGCTGGCCGTGTCCGTCCATGTCAGGTTAACCTGGGACGAACCGCTGGCGCTCGCACCGAGGCCCGTCGGAGCGGACGGTGGTGTTTGCGGTGCAGACGGCCCGGAAACATCCAAGCCGAACGTTCCAGTCGCACCGTTGTAACCGCCAACGCGGACGTAGTAGGTGCCGGCCGAGACCGACGCAGTCGCCGTCGACTGCAAGCTGCAGGCGTCATCGTTGCACGCGATGCTGGTCAGCGAACCACAGCTACCAGAAAAGATCTGGATCGCGCTGTCGTAGCTCGCCAAGCCGCAGGTGCTGACCGAAAGCGTGCCGCTGCCGCCCGCCGTGTAGGAGAACCAGACGTCGTTGCCGCCCGATGCACAGCCCCACGAGGGCGATGACGAGAACGAACCCGCCGACGTGAAGCCACTGTTGATGCCATCCACCAACGGAATCGCATCGACGCATTCGTCGTTGGCAACGCCGGACGTCTGCCCCGGGTAGGGCAGCGAGTGCTGGTCACAGGCCCACGCGAGGTCCGCGTAGTTCGGCGTGCCGTTGCTCAAGTTGCCGTCGTCATCGTCGGCGATGAAGACTTCGAGAACCGCAGCTTGTTGGTTGGTCGCATCGGCAGCAATCGTGCTGATGACGAGGTTGTTGGTCAGGGCAATGGCCGCGTTGCGGTTGCCAAGCGTGATCGCCATGCGATCGCGCAACTTCCAAGCAAAGCCCATCCACGATTGGCCGGCGGTGTGCACCGAGCAACCCGAGCACGGGTATTGCACCGTGTTGTTGCCACTGCGAAGCGGCACACCCGGCGTTTGGAAACCACTGCCGAGGTCGGGAGTGTCCATCAGGTAGCAACCGAGGATGTCGCCCCAGCCTTCGCTCAGACCGTTGGTCTGCGAAATGCCGCCATAGCGATCATCGAGGCCATGGCCCCATTCGTGCGCGATCACGGTTGAGAACGCGGTATTCGAGCAACCACCACCATCTTGGTAGAAGTTGATCGTATTGCCCGTGTAGTAGGCGTTGCACGTCGAGTTGATGTTGACCGTCACACCCACGTTGCTCGCCGTTGCCAGCTGCGACGAGTTGCCGAGGATCGCCCGCGCGAACTCATTGGTCGTATCGACCCACCACGACGTCGTCGTGTGTGCCGCTTGGTTGATGCTGGCGCCAGACGTCAACAGCTGGATCGTGCTGGCGACGCCAGGGTTGATCGTATGCGAGGCACTCGGCGCGGCCGTGCCCGAGATCGTGCTGTGGTGGCGACCGTTCAAGCTACCGATGCTGACCGAAACCGGCGAAGCGATATCGACCGTGAACTGGCCGAGGTTGTCCGTGATGACGGTGCCAACCCCCGGCACACTGATCTCGAGACCAGGCATCGGCGTATTGCTCAACGATGCGCCGGCATCGACGCCAAGCCTGGACCAACCCATCACGGTGACCGTGGTGTTGACTGGCAGTGGTAGCGGCCGCGCCGGAATCGTCGCAAGCTTGTGGCTCGCGTGGTTGCAGCCAGCGATCCCGCACTCGTGCTTGTCGTTGACGAAGGCCAACTTCTTGCCGGTGTGCGCATCGATGTAGAAGCGACCGATCTTGCCATCGCCGTTGGCATCGATGTTGCTCACCGAGGTTTCCCAGGCAAGGAACACATCACTGGGGCCATCGGCCTCCATGTCTCCCCAGATGACGAGGCGCGGCGGCGCGAACGGCGTCGGCTGCGGGGCACCGGTGGGTGCTTCGCCGAGTTCGTTCCATGCGTGCAACCACGCGGTGCCAGGTTCGACCGTCGGCGTGACGACAAAGTCGCGGGGGATCGGCCAGAACGTGCTGCCAACCATCGGCACGCGGCCAACCATGTTGACTCGCACATCGGCACGACCACCGATCACTTCGAGGTCGCGGTAGTACTGTTGGAATTTGAACGTCCAGACGCGGTGCATGCGCGACCCGATCGTCTCACGGAAGCTCGAACGACCAATACCAAGCAAGCCGGACTGATGCTGCAGCAGTTGATGCGCTTGACGACGAGCTTCGGTGAGCGAGTTTTCCCGCCAATCCGAGAGTGGAATGCCACTTCCCCACAACGACTTCGGCGTCGACGTCGCGTCGGACCACTCGACCCGCCACTGGCTGCCGTAGTTTTCAACGAAGGAAGTCCAAGCGGCGCTAGTGCGCCAAGCGGCTTGTTGTTGCTGCGCCTCGGGCGCTTGTTTCTGGCCGATGGCCTTCTGGGCGATGGCTTTCTGGGCGGCGACGGACTCGGAAAAGCCGCCTAGCACTAGGCAGCATCCGAGCAAGAACGAGGTATGCGAACGGATCGGGGGCATGGATCTCCGTACAAACGTGAAAGGGAAACGAGGAGCAAGTCGGCCTGGGCCGCACTGCGAGGCCGACTCTAGCGGTGAAATTCCCGACGACCAGGACTCGTCGCCGGCTCCCGAGCGGCGGGCGGCGGCGCGATTGGGGCACGTGAATTCGCGCCAGAATTAACGGAACCTCAGTGTTGGCGGCGTCGTCCAAGGCCGACCCAACGAGTAGGTCGGACCAACATTCGTTGCCGGCTTGAAGTGCGTACGGATCGCGCGGCGCGACGCGACTCGCTTGCCGCACGGACCAAAGACATGCCGTATTGCCATCGTCGCGATGCGCAGGGATTTTTTTCTGCGAACGACGAACTTCTTGGTCGCGACGATGATCGCCTAGCGCACCTGATGACCACGGTAAGACGCATCACGGCCGAACAGCGAGCCGACTGGCTACGAATGCGATGTGAACTGTGGCCAGATGATTCGGCTACCGCACATGCGCAAGAGATCGACAGCTACTTCGCAGGTGATTTTCCACGTGGGGCTTGGGTCACCCTGCTGGCAGTCGACACAACCGGCCGCACGTTGGGATTTGCCGAAGCATCGACCAGGAGCCATGCGGAAGGGTGCGAGTCCACCAACGTTGGCTACCTCGAAGGATGGTTCGTCGCTGCGAGCGCACGCCAACGAGGCGTCGGGCGCGCCCTGGTCCAGGCGGCGGAAAACTGGGCCCGGGAGCGAGGCTGCACGGAGTTCGCCTCCGACGCGGAACCCGACAACCAAGCCAGTTGCTCAGCACACCTGGCCCTTGGGTTTGAGAACGCCGGGCTCGTGCGCTGCTTCCGCAAAGCCCTCTAAAATCGAACCGGCTAGCAAGCGTTACTTCGGGACCTC
>CAXBFC010000594.1:0-3887 GCA_963974725.1 uncultured bacterium
CAGCTTCTCGAGTTCTCTGGCGAGCTCGGGATGCACGGCGACGGTGTCCTTCTTCCAGTCGTCGCGCGGTTCGATCAGGCCGCGACCAAACGTGCGGGCCCACATGCGGTTGGCGATGACCTTGGTGAACTGCGGGTTCTTCTTGTCGGTCATCCAGTCGGCGAGTGCTTCGCGCGAGTTGATGCCGGCAACCATCGCGTTGCGTTGGCGACGCTGTCGTTGCGCGCGCTTCGATTGCGATCGCGAGTTCTTGGGGTAAGCCAGCTTGACCTTGCTGCCGAAGATCGTGCTTGCCTTGATCGGCGCCAGCGGCCGGGCGTCGTCGTACTGGTAGTCCTTGGGCAGCTTCTCGATGCCGCTGCCGTTGCCTTGGATGCCTTGGGTCAAGCGACGGACCAGCTGCAGCGCGGCCTGACGAGTGCGTTGCTCTTCGTTGGCGAGCTCTTTGCGAAGGTCGCGGTAGTTGCCGAGCACGCGGTTGTCGCGGTAGCGCATGCTGCCGAAGAACGCCGCCATTTCGAAGAACTGCTTCTGGGTCCAGTGGTCAAACGGATGGTTGTGGCATTGCGCACATTCGAGGCGCGTGCCGAGGAACAACCGCACCGTGTTGGCCATCGAATCGTGCGGCATGCCGTTGTCGCGCATCAGGTGGCCGGTCGCACCGTTGTCGGTGGCATGGGCTGCGCCTTCGGCGACCAGCAGTTCGCGAACGAACTCGTCGTAGGGTTTGTCGTCGATGACCGACTTGCGGATGAAGTGGGCGAAGGGCTCGCCGCTGAGTTGCCGTTGCCGCGACTTCACGCGCAGCAGGTCGAACCAGAAGTTGCTGAAGTGGCTGGTGTGGCCGGGGGAGTTGAGCAGCAGGTCACAAAGGGCCGTGCGCTTGTCCGGGTTCTGGTCGGCGAGGAACCTCTCGGTTTCCTTCAGGGTCGGAATACGACCGGCAACGTTCAGGTAGGTGCGGCGTACGAAGGTCGCGTCGTCGACCAGGGGCAGCGGGGTCTCCTGGTGCCGCTTGAGCCCGCGCGCCAGCAGGGCATCGAGTTTTGCGGCGTCGCGCAGCACCTCTTTCTTGCTGCGGGCGTCCTCGACTTTGACCTGAGGACGCTGGGGGTTTCTCGCTGCGGTCTGCGCGTTGGAGATTCCGACCAGGGCGAGGGCGAGGAAGGCGGCACTCGTGCGGGTAATTCGACTCATATCGTTGTCCAGTGGGCGCTCGTGGGACCTTGCGCCTAGCGGCTATTGAACGCTCTATTGCTCGGATCGGCTACCGGGGGGACGCCTGTAAAGCGGGAACCGCGCACCGTTGGTCGATCCCCTGGTTTGCGCTTCAGCTGTTTGCTCGGCAGGTCCTGCGCCGCGCGGCGTCGCAGCACGGCGACCACCCGGCCACCATCCGGCAGTCCGGCGATCGGTAGGCCGCGGCCGGGCCGCCGTTCGATCCTGGGGCCCCCGTCCTCCGATGCCGAGTCGATCAGTTGTGGACAACTGTTCGCGAGTTCCTGGCTGACGGCGTCGAGTCGCGCTTCCCCCAGGGCCATGGCAGCAGCACGCGTGCGTCGTAAGTCACTTCTTTCACTTGGGTTGCCGATCTGGGTGATCGCTTCCGCTAGAGCGGAATACAGCTCGCCGAGGTGGTCGTCGACGGCGCGAAGTTTTTGCTGAGTTCGGAGGGCTTCCTGGCTCTTGCCAGCTGCATACAGAGCCACGACGTCGGCGGCCAGTGGCGTGCGCTCGGCCTCCAGCTCGGTGCGCTTGCGCTGCAGTCGGGCAATGGTCGCCTGCACGACTTCGGCTTCCGGATTGGCAAGTTGGTGGGCGCGAGGCTGGTCGCCAGCGCCCATTTCGTGGGTCAAAACAATCGACAACGTTTCGTCCGCGATGGCTGCGTCGGTCAGGGGTTTCAGGTTCGTCGCGTCCGGAAGCGGCGAGCCGTTGGCGAACGGGATCTCGATGACAAGGTCGGGAACGTCACTGCTGCCGCCGAGTAGGCCGCCCGTAGCGCCGCCGAGGACCCGTGCGCCAGCGCTGCCGAACGCGTCACCGATCAACTTGACCAGGTTCTGGACGGCGAGGTCGATGATGGTGCTCTTGCTGACGCCGTCGGCCGGAACGTGCAGGCTGATCGGCAGGCGTTGCTGCCCGTCTTGGTTGCGCAACAAGAACAGCACGGTTTGGATCGGTGCCGGCAGGCGCAGGTAGCGGTAGATCGGGCCATCCGGCGGCTCGTCGAGCGCCAAGTGGGTCAGCACGTGGTTGCTGCGGATGTCGATGCCATCGTAGCCCTTCATCTCGATATTGACGCGCGCGTCATAGAGGCCGTCGGTCAAGTCGACCCCGGCTTGCTCGGCGAGGCCGCGGAACGCAGCCAGTTCGAGATCGGTCAGCGACACGTTGACGCGACCGATCGTCGTCGGAAACAACTGCAGTTGCCCGTTGGCGCGCAGTTCGTCGAGCATCGCACGCTGTTCGTATTCGTGTTCCTGGTTGGCGCCAATCAAGGCTTCAGCGCCTGCTGTCAGTAGGCCAGCCAAGACAGAACTCTTGATGACGCGCCGTTCGAGTTTGACCGGACCACCGCGAACCGCCACCGAGAACGACATCGGTCGCGGTTCGGTGAAGGCGCGCGTCGAGAACCGTCGCAGTTCAGCATCAGTGTCGGCCAGCAGCAGGTGCGTTGGTGGGTCGGTGGTTGCATCCTTGAAGTCGATCTTGAGCCCGAGCAAGTCAAAGCGATCGATAGCAAGCTCACCGTCTGCTGGGTTGCTGGGGGCGGACTTGTCGGGTTTCGCGACGGGCACGGGCGTCGTTGCCTTCGGCGCGGGGTCACTCGGGGACGTTTGACTTGGGGACTGGCCAGGCGGGGACTGGCCGGGCGGGGACTGGTCGGGTGGGGACTGGTCAGTTGGGGGACTGACCGGCGGCGATTCGCTCGGCGTTGGCGTCGGGGGAGCAGGCAGCAAGAACCCCGCAATGTGGGTGCCGTGCTTGTCCTTCTCGACCCGGAACTGCGGATCGTCGATGGTCAACGAGCGCAGTAGCAAGCTGCCCGAAGCCGGATGGATCGCGCGCACGACGGCGTCGATGTTCGCGATGCTGGCATACGGTTGTTCGGTGTTGGCATCGCGCAATTCCAGGTTTTCCAGCGTCAGTTCGGCTCCGAGCGCGCGGCTGAAGTCGAACTTGCTCGCGTCGCGCCGCTTCATGTTGAGGAAGCCGTGCACCTTCGCGGTCGCAGTCAGGGCGGTTGCTTCGCCGCGCAACTGATTCGCGAGCGATGGCATCACGCGTTGCAGTTGCGTGGTGTCGAAGCTGTCGAGCGTGAAGTCAATGTCTAACGTCGGCGTCAGGTCGAACGGCGATAGCTTGGTGTCCGCGGAGAACTTCGCCCCAAGTGGCTGCACGCCACCGGTCAACTTCAGCAGCATCGGACTCGGCACGTCGGCATTCGGGTCGCCGATCCAAGGTTCTTGCAGTTTCAAATTGGTCTGCAGCACCAGAGGCTCGGCTTCTTCGCCGCGGCGGTCGCGCAATTCAAAGCGTTCGAGCTCGAGAGCAAGCGCATCGATCCGCAGTTTGGGCAGTGTCAATGGCTCCGGACGCGCCACGGGGGGTTGGGCCGGTGGCTTTGGTTCGGTCGGCTTTGGCTCGGTCGGTTGTGGCTCGTCGTCCTTGCGTGCTAGAGCCCCGGGTGTGGTCGTTGCCGGTGCCGAATCGTCAGGCTTGGAGTTCTTCGGCGCCGGATCCTCAGGAGCCGGATTCTTGGCGGTAGGTGGCGTCGGCTGCGTCGTCGCGGTTGCGAACGCGAAGCCTGGCACGTGCAGTGCCTCCGGCGTCATTGTCACGGTCGCGCGAATGCCGCGCACGTGCGCGTCTGTGATATGCAC
>CAXBFC010000595.1:0-3873 GCA_963974725.1 uncultured bacterium
CATACCGCGCCAACTCGGCGTGGTCCCCGAGCTGACGAGCCGTGCGATAGAGGTTGCGGTGCGCCTTGTAGAGACTGCCACGGTAGGCAGCGTTCGGCGGATCCATGAGCAGCGCCTTCTGGAGGCTCGCCACCGCCTCGCGAGCCGCGTTCAGGGCAAGTGGCAACTGCTTGCCGGTGCGGGCAAACTGCGACTGATTGATCAATGAAGAGCCCAGCCCGGCCCAGCAGATCGGCAACTGCGGAAACTCCGCAACGTTGTCTCGACGCAGCTGCAGGGAACGCGCCATCGTGCGCAACGCCGCGTCCGTGTCCTTCAAATCATGCATGCTGATTGCAACGTTCTGCAATGCGGAGGCAAGCTCTTTTCGAATCTGGAAGTCGCCACTGCGCTCCGCCACCAAGCGTTCCAGAATCTCCACCGCGGCTTGCCATTCTCGCTGCGCGCCGCGAAAATCGCGGTTTGCACGCAGCACGGCTCCGAGCAGAACTCGCGCCGCACGAACCTTGGATTGGTCCGTGTCTGCCGACAACTCGGCGGCCTCGAGATGGTGTTCGAGCGACGCGCGAATCGATCGTTCAGCAGCCTGGTACAACTTGCGCCGATAGGCAGTGACGCCGAGGTTGCCGTGCAACACACCGGCCAGTTCGACCACACGCGGCAGGCGTTCGATCGCGAGCAGACGGCCCACCACCTGCAGACCCTCGAGGTAGGCTTCATCCGCCCGCTCGTAGCGGCCTGCGTTGGCTGCCTGCAATCCCATCTGGTTGTACGTCTCGCCAAGCTCGCGCAACAAGTCACGATCATCTGGCGAATGCTCGAGCTCGGCCAGACGAAGCTGTAGCGCTCGCGCCGTGGCTGTGCTCGCGGCCGCTCGCTCGCCGAGTTCTTCATGCAACACGGCCACACGATAGTTGGCACGTGCGACTCGCCGCCTGACCAATGGATCCTCGCGCCGATCGGACAACAGCTTCTCGTAAAACGCTACCGCGTCCTGCAGCAACTCACGCCGCACTTCAACCGCTTGCGGCACGTTGTCGAGCTTGTGTTGGCCTACGCGCGACAACATGACCTCGACCGCTTCGACGGCGTCGCCAAAGCTCTTGTTGGCCTTTTCAGCCTGCGCGGAGGCACGCGAGGTTTGCACCAAACTGACGACCAGCGCGATCGCCAAAGCCAACACCGCAGCAACCGCCGACACGGTTATGGCGCGATTGCGTTGCACCCATTTTTTAAGCTCCGCCCACGCACCGCGTTCGTAAGCGCGTACGACACGCTGCTCAACAAAGGCGCGCAAGTCGTCGCGCAATGCGAGCACGTCCTGGTAGCGATTCTCGGGCCGTCGGGCCATCGCCTGCTCGCAAATGGCAACCAATTCGGGCGGTGCATCGGGTCGCACATCCACGAGTGCCGGCGGAGGTCCCGCGACGACGCGCTCGAGGATGATGCGCGACGACGCGTTGGCACCGCTGACGACATAGGGAATCGAACCCGTCAACAACTGGTAGAGCATCGCGCCAATCGCATAGACATCCGCCCGCGCATCAGCAACGGCACCACCGAGCGCTTGCTCCGGAGCCATGTAGGCGGGCGTTCCGACCACATCGCCCTGCATCGTCCATTCTGGCGTGTCAGCTTGGTTGCGGGCGGAGAACACGACACTCTCATCAACGCCATGCTCGCCGGCGCCAATCGCAACCGGGGCCGTCGCACCAGCCACATGCGCCAGCCCCCAGTCCATGACGTAGACCTCGCCAAAGCGGCCGACCATGACGTTCTGGGGCTTCAAGTCGCGGTGCACGACACCCTTGTCATGCGCAAACGCAACCGCTTCACAAACCCGCTGCAGCACTTCCAGCCCCCGGTTGGGACCGCGGTCAAGCTGCTCGGCAATGACCTCAGCAAAGGTGCGTCCCCGCACCAGGTCCATGGTGAAGAACAGTCTGCCGGTGCGGTCGATGCCCAAGTCGTGCACTGGCACGATGCCGGGATGGTGCAGCTGCGCGGTTACGCGCGCTTCTTCGAGGAACCGCGCCAACTCCTGTTGGCTGGCACCGGAATTGACTTTCTTGAGGGCGAGGTGGCGCTGCAATCGCGATTCGAACGCCTTGAATACCGCCCCCATGCCACCGCGCCCGACTTCCTCCTCGACGCGGTAGCGCTCGCCATCGTCTAGCAACCCGGATGCGGTCGAAGCATTTGGTTCGGCAGGCTCGCCGACACCTTGGAGCTCGGCGTATTCCCTGGCAATGACGGCCTCATACCCGGGATAGCGCGACTGGTAGTCCGCGAGCGATGCCGCGTGACCACGTTCGCGATCCCGCAGCAGCTCAACCAAGAACGCCGCAGCTACGGCGTTCTCGTCGCAATCGTCGGCAGCGACCATATGGGCGACTATACGTGGACACCGCGATCAACGGCAGCACGCACCAAATCGATCCAGGTTCTGGTCCGCATGCGGTGCAACATCACTTCACCACCGGCACGCGCAGTCGCGCCGTCGACACCATATTGAGGTTGCCGTTGCCAAGCGTGTGGAAGTCCTGGAAGTAGTAGGTGTTGCTGCCCAGAAACTCTGGCAACGGCAGTTGGAAAGTCGGATCCGCGCCGATTTGCAGTGGAAACAAACCAACAAACTGCGGGGCGAGGCTCGAAACATTCAGGCGGCAACCTGGCTGGAACGGACCGATGCCACCGATGGACGTTGAGGAGATCGCCAACGACAACGCCACTACATGGAGCGAGTCCACTGCGGTGCCAGTGACTTCGACGGAACCAAACTCACTGCCGATTTGCTGTGATCCCTGCCACGCGATGGCAGCACTGCTGCAGCTGGTTCCAGTCGAGTTCGCAAGCGTAATGGTTGGGTACTGGAAGCGCGCGCCGGACACGCTGTGGTTGAACGGAGTATTGATCGGGCGCAGGGTGATGAACTCATCGGCAAACTCATCAAAGCTCGTGTGATAGAGCAAAGGGGCGTTGATCGCCGCGATCAGCGAGTTAACGGACTCTGTGCGCACCTGCTCGCCGCGATAACCCAACAAGTGAAGGTCGAGATGGACGACTGCCCCCACGGACTGCTGCGAGACAAAGACCCAATGGCTGCGATCGTTGCGGTCGAAGCTGAGTGAGCCCAGACGATAGGTATCGCCCACGTCAGGCAACACGACCGTCGTCCCCCATGGCTCGGTGCCGTTCCCCGTGCCCGTCGGCCAATCGACCCGCACCGAACGAACTTCGTAGCCGTCATCGCCGCCGTAGTTGCCCGGCTGCAGGGCCAACGTCGAACTGACGAAGGCCACCAGGTAGCGACCATTGGCGCCAGCGATCCGCGGTGCCATCTTGTGATCCGACGACGTGTTGTCGACGTACTTGGGCGACGACACCGTGCCGCTTTCGTCAACTTCTTTGACGGCGACATCCCAATCATCTGCACCAAGCAACGTGCTGATGGTCTGGTAGGCCACCAACCAACTGTTGTTGATCGATCCACCAGACACCTGGTTGATGCTCGGCCGCTCCATGTCGGAGAACGTGCCGCCGGCCACCAAGAACGGAGACGCCGCGCTGTTGGTCAGCAAGTTCACGGCGCAGGCGTAGATGTCCGAGCTGTTGCTCGTCGCGAAGCCACCACTATTTGGTTCTTGCTGCCAGACAACGAGAACGTTGGATCCCGAGAAGCCGAAATCGGTACCACCGACATCTGCGCGCCACGCGTTATTGCCTGCCGCGATGGAGGCGTAGGTCGCATTCTGCGTCGCATCATTTCGGTGATGGCGATGGAACCGCAAGGCACGGGAGCCAGCCACAAACGTTCGATCGAACACGCAAACCGCGTAATTCGAGGCGGCGTTGTAGGCGACGCTGCCTCCC
>CAXBFC010000596.1:0-3849 GCA_963974725.1 uncultured bacterium
CGGATAGCGTCACGTCGTAGCTCGAGTTCACGATCGGCAGGCCGACGTTGCCAATCACCGGGGTCAGGTTGCCGGCGCCACCGCTGCAGCTGACGCGCCACGATGGGAAGTCCACCAAGCCGGACTGGCTCCAGTTGCCGGTGACCGCAGTGCGGTAGTGGCCGACGCCGCTAGCGCCTGAGTTCAGGTTGGAGATGACGCCGTCATTTGCGTTTTCGTAGCCGACGTAGAACGTGCCGTTGACCGTGACCGGCGACGCGAACGTTGCCGTGTAGAAGCCAGGCGCCGTGCCGACCGTGATGGTCGTGCTTGCCAGCGGGGTCGAAGCAGGACCGTTACCGGCTTGCGCGTAGATGTGCGCCGGGCGGGTGAGCGTGCCGCTCTGCGAGTTCGTGTAGATGTCGAAGCTGTTCACTTGCAGGCTGCCAGTCGACGGAACTTCAAACGAGTATTCGTACTGGTTGGTGTTGTTGCTCAGCGTGCCGCCGGCGGCGTTCAGCTCGGGGCAAGGCGCCGTTGCCGAGCCGGGGCAACCTTGGCCGTAGCTCGTGAACGAGGCGCTGCTCGGACGAACGATGTAGAGGCCAGTGCTGCGGTCCGAGACCAGGATGTTGCCGGACGGCAAGAACGGGTAGCAACCCCAGCAGCCGTTGAAGCCGCCGGAAGCGCCGGGCCACGTGTCGTACGAGGCAACCTCGACCGGGTTGCTTGGATTGCTGATGTCGATGCAGCGATACCCTTCGGTGTACCAACTGACGTGCACCTTGTCGCCGACGATGAAGGCGTTGTGCGGGATCGAGTTGGTGTTCGGCGTGTATTGGCCGAGTGGGATCGGGTTCGACTTGTTGGTGATGTCGAACAGCTTGATGACGCCACCGGCCTGCTCGTCAGTCGTGACGCAGAGGGTGCCGGCCGCGTTTGGCCAGGCATTGTGGGTAAAGGTGTTTGGCGTCGGGCTGTTGCTGAGCACTGCCGGAGGGAACGTGCTCATGTCCAAGATGCGCAAGACGCCGGCGTAGATCGCCGAGCCGTAGCCGTAGCCGTTCTCAACGCAGAGATCATGGAAGTAGCCGTTGCTGCCGCCACCGCCGGTCGCCGCGATGCCGATGTAGGTCGGGTTGGCGGGGTTGGTGTTCAGGTCCCAAGCCGGGGTGCCGACGCCGGTGCCGACCAGGTAGAGCGTGCCCGTGCCTTCGTCGATGCAGACGTTGTGGGCGTTGCTGGTGACGCTGGTGCCGAACGTGCCAACCACGGAAGGGCTGTTCGGGTTGCTCAGATCAATGATCTGGAAACCTGAAGTCGCCTCGGTCACCACGTAGGCGTAGGTCCCGTAGGTGCGGCAATCGCGCCAGGTCGAACTCCCGAACGTGAAGAAGCCTGTTTCGATCGGGGTGGCTGGGTTGGTGACGTCAATGACGGTTGTGCCAGTCGTCGAGCAGAGCAGCGCATACTCATCGCCATTGGGTGCGGTGTATCCCCAGACGTCGTTGAACGGACCGTGTTGGTTGAAGGTGCCGAGCAGTGCGCAGTTGGTGCCTTGGGCGGAGAGGGATGCGACGAGCGTCGTAGCTAGCAGGAACGCTTTTTTGATGTACATGTGCGAAAGGACCTCGGAGAGCGAGGGGTGGGCGCCAGCAGTGTAGGGTAGCCAGGGCATTCCTCCAACGTGGTACCTTGCGTCGGTGTCGGTGCGCCGTATCTGTGGCGTTGTGGGAGTGCTGGCTGGCCAAGTCTACCGCGCGTTCGAGCGGTCGCGTTGGGAGGCGGGCAAGCTGGCGGTGTCGTCGCTCGCAACTCGTTGCTGGTCACTCGCCACTCGCACTGCCGCGAAGCTGCATTGGCCGTGCCAAGACCAGCGGCCATGCGGAGTTGGGCGGCGCCTTGTCGCTATGGCAAGGCGGTGAAGACCAGCACTGCGCGCCTCGTGATTACTCGACCCAGCGTGCCGCGGCGCGCACCCGTTCGATCGCCGAGGCGGTGGGATCATAGCCGCGACGATCTCCGAACTTTTGTTCGAGGGCGCCGATGGCCGTCGCGCGTGCGGTCGCGTTGTCGCTGGTCAGCAGCGAGACCAGATCGGTGCGCGCATCCTCGTCACCAAGCAGCAAGCGGGTGCGCGCGGCCGAAGCGATCAGAGGGTCACCGCTCGGAATGTTCGCCGGCAGCTTGCCTAGTTGTGCTGCTTGGCGAACGCGCGCTTCGAAGCGACGCAGGCCCGGCAGGCAATGCTCGTCGCCAACTTGCTCAAGCGTTGATGCGGCCCAGTGGGCCACGCCGAACACCGGGTCGCGCAAGATCGGCAATACGAACGCGGCGCTGCGCTTGTCGCCGAGGCGTTGCATCGTGGCGAGGATCGATGCGCGCTTGCCGGCGAAGCCGGGCGGGAACTTCAGGCCGCGGATCAGTGCCGGCAGCGCATCGGTGCCGTGTGCGAGGATGCGCGCAATCGTGGCCTGGTCATCTTCCGCGGCAGGGACCAAGCCGGCGCCGCCGCCGAGGGTCTTTACCAGGTGGAAGGCATCGCGATCGGCTGCGATGTCCGGCCGTGGCCAGCTGCGCGGCTCGAAGCTCGTGCCGTTCTTGGCCCACCAACCCTGCAGTTGGCCGATTGCATCGAGTCGACGCTCACGCAGATCCGTGAGCTCATAGCCCATGTGTTGGCCGGTGATGCGCACGAACTGCTCGAAGCACAGTTCGCGGATCAGGTCGTCTTCGTAGTCGAGGTTGGCGAGCAACAGCGGCACGCCGGCTGTCGACCCGAGTCGCGCCAGCACACCGGCGAGATCGATGTGCATCTCGACGAACGTGCTGCGAAGCATCGCAGCTTCAATGGCTACGACGCTGTCGCGATCGTCGAGTTCGGCGAGCGCCATCGCGGCTGTGCGCACCACATCGGGATCGAACTCCGCAAGCAACAGCCGAATGGCTGGCGCCTGGTCGCGTGCCAGTAGACGCGCGAGCAAGGTTGCGGTGGTGGTGCGATCGAGGGCGTTCTCAGCCTTGAGGCCGGTCGCTACTTCGGCGACAAATGCCGCTTTGTCGCTCGGAACCGGCAGTTCGCCGAGTAGCTCACGCGAGTGCAGGCGCACGTACAGGTTGTCGTGCTTGAGTGCTTCGCGGACCAGCGGCACCGCGGTGCGGCCGATGCGGCGCAGGGTGATGATCGACTTGCCGAACGTCTTGTTGTCCCACGAACCGAGCGCCTCGATCAGCGCTGGCACCGCCGGTGTGCCGATCTTGACGAGGCGGTTCATCGCCTTGCGGTTGGCTTCCGGCATCTGGAAGTTGAACAGGTCGACGAGCTCTTGGATGACCTCGGGCGAGTCGCCTTCGGGAATCACGAACTTGACCGTGCCCACCGCCGTCTGGGCGAGTTCGCCCAAGTCACTTGGACTCGCTTCGCGCGCGTCGATGCCTTCTGGAGTGCTGACGAGCGGGTAGTAATCGGTTTCGACTTCGGCCAGGTTCGGCTCGATATCGGTGAACACCAGTTGCCGCTTCTCCAGTCGCCGCGCCAACTCCGGATGGTTGTCCTCGATCGGGAAGTAGAACTTGTAGTGCAGTTCGCATTCGACCGTGCCGTCGGCAATGCCCAGGGGCACCCGGTGTTCGCGTTGCTGGCCGCTTGGGATCTGCTTGTTGGTCGGCAACGTCATTCCGTATGGACGACGGTAGGGGTCGCGGAAGACCTTGCGCGAACGCGCGACCTCCTTGCCTGCCGGGTCCTTGACGATGATCAACGACTCAACCGAGCGCTGTCGCAGTTCGGTCGGGAAGTTGTGACCCGCGCCACTGTTGGCGATGATCACGACGGCTTCATTGCCGTCGACCTTGGCTTCGTAGTCGTAG
>CAXBFC010000597.1:0-3836 GCA_963974725.1 uncultured bacterium
GCCGCTCGCGGCGTTGCGATTCCTCGACAGGATGTCTGTAACATGCCTTCGTCACGGCGCCTTGCGAGCAACGCTCACGACTCGCCGACGTATGCCACGAACTTTCGAAACGACCCACCAGTGATCGGGCGTCGGCGCTAACTACTGCGCTTCGGGTGTCTCGGGCGAGTCGGAGTCCTCTGGGTCCTCTGGGTCCTCTGGGGCCTCTGGGGCCTCTGGCGAGTCTGGCTCCTCTGGCGACTCCTCTGGCGAATCGGTCGGTTCTGGCGGCGCGATCGGCAACCACACGGAGAATACCGAGCCGCCGTCATCGGTGGCTACCTGAATCGTGCCGCCGTAGCCTTCGATGATGCTTCGGCAGATCGACAGGCCGAGCCCGGTGCCGCCGCGTGCCCGCTTGGTGGTAATGAACGGCTCGAAGATGCGGTCACGCACGGATGTTTCGATTCCCGGCCCGTTGTCGGCGACCGCGAACTCGACTCCGTCCCCGGATCGCTGCGCCGTCAGCGACACATACCGGTTGGCAACGTCGTGCGTGATGAGTGCATCCTTGGCGTTGATCATCAAGTTGAGTAGCACTTGCTGCACCTTCTGTGGGCGGGCAAAGACCGCAGGTAGATTGTCGTCGACATCAACGGTCAGATTGATGCTGTGCCGCTTCCAGCTCTCTCCGATCAAGCTCCTGGTTCGCTCGACGACTTCGGCAAGTGAAGTCGGCTGCGCGTTGTCGCGGTCGTCGCGTGCAAACTGCAGTAGGGCCCGCACGATGTCCGCGATGCGGCCGCCTTCTTCGATGATGATGCGGCCGTTCTCGCTGGGCTCGTCGCCGTCTTCGATCAACTGGGCGCAGTTGATTATCGTGTTGATCGGGTTGTTGATTTCGTGTGCGACGCCAGCGGCCAACTCGCCAACTGCCGCCAACCGCTCGGTCTGCCCGAGCTTGGCCTGCAGGTCTTTGCGCTCGGTGATATCCCTGATCACGGCGGTGTAGAAGCGGCGTCCTTCGATTGCTCCTTCGCCTACCGATAGATCGATCGGGAACTGCGACGAGTCTTTGCGCCGCCCGACGACCTCGCGTCCAATCCCGATGATCCGGCGTTCGCCAGTGCGCTTGTAGCGCTCCAGGTAGCCATCGTGCTCACTGTGGTATGGCTCCGGCATCAAGATGTTGACGTTCTTGCCGACCAGCTCCTCGCTCGTGTATCCGAACATCGTCTTGGCAGCTTCGTTGAGGGTCTCGATGCTGCCCTTGGCATCGATCGTCACAATGCCTTCGACAGCATGGTCGACACTGGCGCGCCAAGCAGCGACGTATCTCTCGGCCTTGGCAATGGCGCGCTGTCGCTCGAGCTCGGCCGCAGCCATTGCGCTCAGGATGGCGTCCTTTGTCGTTGAGCGGCACCATCGACGTGTCAGGACTGTTCCAGTCGCCAATCCGGCCAAGATGAGGCCGGCGTGCAGGGCTGAGCCTTCGAGCCACAGCAGTGTCGAGAAGCCTGCGACAGCTGCGATTGCCAGGCCTGCGTTGACCAGCAAAGGCGATGATCCCGAGTATTGGCAGCCAAGGTGTTTGCTGCCCGGGCGTTTGCTTCCCTGGTCCTGATTGGTGCTTTGCGGCGGTTTCGAGACCATAGTTCTACCCTCGGTCGCAATCTCTTGCTCTGGTCCGTCTACGACCATCGGCCCACTGCGGCTTCGCAGGTTGCCTTAGGGTAGTTCGAGCTCTGCTGAGTTACATATGGTTCGTACACATTCCCATGGCGAAAGTAGTTCTGATCGATGACGAGGCGAGGTTGCTGGCGACGCTCGCCCGCTTCCTTGAGCGGCAAGGGATTGAGGTTTTCCAGGCTGTTAGCTTCGCCGAAGCCGACGAGCATTTGCAGCCCGGCCGTTTTGACGTTCTGGTGACCGACATCGTGATGCCGTCGTTCGATGGCATGCGCGTGCTGCGCGAAGTCGTCAGCGTGCGCAAGTGCCAAGAGCCAGTCATCCTGATTACCGGCGAACCAAACTTGGAGACTGCTTCGCAAGCGGTCCGCAATGGAGCGTTTGACTACATCCAGAAGCCGGTGACCAAGGATCGTCTGCTGGAAGTCGTGAACCGCGGTTTGCGCCACGTCAAGCTCCTGCGTGAGCGAGACCAGGCCCGGCAGCGCGAGTTGCAATTGCTCAAGAACCTCGCCGAGATCGGTGAGTCGGCGTCGGTGCTAAGCCACGAGATCAAGACGCCTATCAACGGCTTGCGTCACGCCCTCCGTGCCGTTGGGGAAAAGCTCGGTGTCGAGGACGGTGTGCTTATCAGCGAGTTCGTCGGCAGCCTGGGGCGCATTGAGCGCTTGTTGGGTGAGACGTTGTCGTTCGCGAAGCCGCTGATCCCACGCTTGCAGGAAGTCGCGTTGTACGAGGTTCTAGCTGACGCCGTCAGCGAGTGTCAGACGCTGGATACCTTCGCGAACATGAATACCGAAGTGGCGTGCGATGAAGGGCTGCGCTTGGATCTCGACGCCCAAGTCATCTGCGAGGTGTTTGCCAACCTGATGAGGAATGCGGCCGAAGCGTGTGGCGGAACCGGCACCATCGAGATTGTTGCGCATAGGGCCGAGGACACCGCGTGCATTGACGTTGTGGATTCGGGGCCCGGCGTCCCTGTTCGCATGCGCGATGAAATCTTCAAGCCGTTCTGCAGTTCTAAAGACTACGGAACCGGCATTGGCTTGGCGTTTTCTCGCAAGGTCGTTGAGGCACACGGTGGCAGCATCGAACTTGTGAGGCGCGAAGGTGGCGCCTGCTTTAGAATCAGATTGCCGATGAAGCCCGTTGCTGAAGGAGTTGTGCCAAGCAGTGCGTAACCAAACGGTGCGTAGCCAAACGGTTCGTAACCAAACGGTGTGTCGTCAAACAGTGCATCAGTCGAGTAACCATGGAAGAGACCAAGCAAATCCGCATCGTTCTGATTGACGACCAAGCGATCGTGCGCGCGGCGTTCAAGTCGTTGCTGCAGTCGGTGGACCGCTTTGAAGTGGTCGGCGATGCTGGCGATGCTCGCAAGGGCATTGAGCTCGTCGGCGAGCTGAAGCCCGACGTGGCGATTCTGGACATCACGATGGCCGGCATGTCTGGTCTCGATGCCGTTGCGCCGATCAAGCGGATTTCGCCGCGCACGCAAGTGTTGATGGCTTCGCAGCACGAGGGCATGAAGTTTGTCCAGCAAGCGCTGCAGGCGGGTGCCGATGGCTACTTGTCCAAGGACAGTGAGCCTGCCGAACTCAACCTCGCGATTGACTCCATTGTTCGCGGCGACTCCTACTTGTCACCCAAGGTGGCCAACGGTTTCATGGCGCGTGCGGTGCGCGGAGAAGTGGCAACTGCTGATGAGGCTTCGGCGCTGGCGGTGCTCACTCCTCGCGAACGCGAAGTGTTCCAGTTGCTGGCGCTTGGCAAGGCCAACAAGGAAGTTGCGACGGTGCTCGAATTGTCGCTGGGCACGGTCAAGAAGCACCGTGAGAACCTCCAGCGCAAGTTGGATTGCCACTCTGCCGCCGAGTTGGCGCGCCTGGCGATTCGCGAAGGCCTTCTTGACGTCTAGTCTTTTGACGTCTGGTCGTTTGACGTTTTGGCGCTGACGTGTCCGGCCACTAGCTGTCTGGCCGTCACGTGACTGGCCTCTTGGTATCTGGTCACTTGGTATCTGGCCATTTGGTGTCTGGCCGCCACGAATCTCCGGGGATCTAATGGCCCGGTGAGCCAGCGCCCGCGAGATCCAGCACGTGGAGTCTGTCCTTGGGGGCTCGACGTCAGCGGCCGAATGCTGGCGCCCGGTTGGCGCCGTGGCAGTC
>CAXBFC010000598.1:0-3822 GCA_963974725.1 uncultured bacterium
GCGAAGGCGGTGGAAATGGCGGCGCGTCTGACGGTCTTCGCGCGTGCTGCAGCAGCGGATTCGAGCGGCCGTTTGACGCAAACCGCGGTGTTGGACGAGGTCGAGTTGCAGCGCTTGCTGCACACGTGGAACGACACCGCCACGGTAGCCATTCCAGAGCCGTGCGTGCATCGCCAGTTCGAACAGCAGGTGCAGGCGTGTCCGGATCACTCCGCATTGCAGTGTGATGGCGCGGCGATGACCTATCGCGAACTGCAAATTGCCGTCACTCGGCTGGCTGGCTGGCTGCGCGGCCGCGGCGTCAACACTGGCGATCGGGTCGGGATCTGCACCGGACGGGGCTTCGGCATGGTCACAGCGGCGCTCGCCGTCATGCGTTGTGGCGCCGCCTATGTGCCACTCGATCCGAGCTACCCGCGCGACCGGTTGGCGTTCATGGCCGAGGATGCGGAATTGGCGGCGTTGATCGTCGACCAGACCAGCGCCGCAGCGGCGCCCGCGGTGTCGTGTCCGCGCATCGATCTCGATGCCGACCGAGACGCCATTGCCGGTGCCGACATGCTGCTCGACGATGCCGCCAACGGGGAGCATCTCGCCTACTTGATCTACACGTCTGGTTCGACTGGTCGGCCGAAGGGCGTCATGGTGCGGCACCGCAACGCGGCGAACTTCTTCGTCGGCATGGATCACGTGCTCGGTGCCGATCGCGACGATCATCAGCCCGGGGTCTGGTTGGCAGTCACGAGTCTGTCGTTCGACATTTCGGTGCTCGAGTTGCTTTGGACGCTGTGCCGTGGCTTCACCGTCGTGCTGCATGCGGGTGGCGACCAGTCGCCACCCGCGGCGGCACCGAAGCCGTCGACGCGCCCGGTGTCGTTCAGCATGTTCTACTTCGCCAGCGACGAAGGGGAGTTTGCGGAGGACAAGTATCGCTTGCTGATGGAAGGTGCCAAGTTCGCCGACCAGAATGGATTCGAGGCGGTCTGGACACCCGAGCGGCACTTCCATGCGTTCGGCGGTCTCTACCCGAACCCAGCGGTCGTCAGTGCGGCCGTTGCCGCGATTACCAAGAACGTGGGCATTCGCGCGGGCTCGTGCGTGGCGACGTTGCACCACCCGATTCGCATCGCCGAAGATTGGTCGTTGGTCGACAACTTGTCGAACGGCCGAGTTGGCATCGCGTTCGCGGCGGGCTGGCACGGTCGCGACTTCGTGCTCAAGCCGGAGAACTTCGCGGATCGCAAAGGCGCGATGATGCGCACGATGGCACAGGTTCACGCTCTGTGGCGCGGGGAAGAGGTCGAGTTTCCTGGCCACGACGGCAAGCCGCAGGCGATCCGCACGTTGCCGAGGCCGGTGCAAAAGAAGCTGCCGACTTGGGTGACGGTTGCCGGCAATCCAGAGACGTTCCGACTGGCTGGTGAGTCGGGCAGCTATGTGTTGACGCACCTGCTGGGCCAGAGCGTGCAGGATCTTGAACAAAAGCTCAATGTCTATCATCAGGCCTGGCGCAAGGCTGGGCACAGTGGCGATGGCCGGGTCACCCTGATGTTGCACACCTTCGTTGGCGAAGACGAGAGCAAGGTGCGCGAGATCGTCCGCGAACCGATGAAGGAATATCTGCGCTCGAGTCTCGACTTGGTCAAGCAGGCGGCTTGGTCGTTCCCGGCGTTCAAGAACAAGGTCGACAAGCCGGGGGAGATGGATGAGCTGCTCAACGGCGGGCTGACGCCGGCCGACTTTGAGGCGTTGCTCGACTTCTCCTTCGAGCGCTACTACCAGCAGAGTGGCTTGTTCGGCACGCCGGAGTCATGCGTTGCGATCATCGACCGGCTGCGCGCGATCAAGGTCGATGAGGTGGCCTGCCTCGTCGACTTTGGGGTGCCAACGGATCTGGTCATGGCTAGCTTGCCGCATTTGCAGGAACTCAAGCGGCGTTGCGATACGGCCACGGCAGCCGACGTGGTCGCGGAGCAAAGCGCGCCGGAGCCGTCGAAGTCGATTCCGCAATTGATCACCGAGCACAAGGTCACGCACTTTCAGTGCACGCCATCGATGGCCAGCATGTTGCTGCTCGATCCAGAGGCCGTCCCGGCGTTCGGCTCGCTGCAACAGATGCTAGTCGGTGGCGAAGCGCTGCCGAGCGCAACGGCGCGGCAACTGCAGGCCGTCGTACCGGTGTTGCACGATGTCTATGGTCCGACCGAGACCACGGTTTGGTCGACGACTCACGTGGTCAGCGACGAGGAGCCAGTGCCGATCGGCAAACCGATGCGCAACCAGCAGGTCTATGTGCTCGATCCTCACTTGCAGCCGGTGCCAATTGGTGGCGTTGGTGAGTTGTGGATTGGTGGTGATGGGGTCACCGCCGGCTACTTCCGTCGCCCCGAGCTGACCGACGAGCGCTTCCGTCCGGATCCGTTCCGCAAGCTTGCTGGCAGTAGTCAGGCAGCCGACAGCGACGCGAAGATCTACGGCACGGGAGACCTGGTGCGGTTCCGCGACGATGGTGTGCTCGAATACCTCGGCCGTAAGGATCTGCAAGTCAAGGTGCGCGGATACCGCATCGAGTTGGGTGAGATCGAAGCTGCGTTGAGTCAGCACAGCAGCATCCGCGAAGTCGTCGTGGTGGCGCGACGCGATGGCGGCGATGCGCGGTTGGTGGCCTACTATGTGGCGCGCAAGGACGCGGCTACTGCCGACCAGTTGCGCGAGCACCTGCGGCATTCGCTGCCGGAGTTCATGGTGCCTGGCCACTTCGTCGCGATGCCCGACTTGCCGCGCACGCCGAACCTGAAGGTCGATCGATTGGCTTTGCCGGCGCCCGAAGCGGTTGCATCGGCAGCCCGCACGGCAGTCGTATCGGCTGCGAACGAAACCGAAGATGCGATCCTGGCTATCTGGAAGCAGTCGCTGGGCACCGATGACGTCGGCGTTGAGGACAACTTCTTCGACTCGGGCGGTCACAGCATCCTGGCGGTCAAGGTGCACCGGGAGATTGCGCAGCGACTTGGCGTCGACTTGCAGGTGACGGACTTGTTCCGGTTTACGACGGTGCGGGCGCTCGCCAAGCACTTGCAGGCGGGCAAGTCGCAGCCGACGGCCGCACAGCAAGCGATGGAGCGTGCCAAGGGTCGGCGCCGCAACATGCTGCGTCGCCAGTAGTGCACCGGCGGGGGTGTTACTAGCGGGTCACTAGCGGCCGCCAGCGCAGCGACTTGATGCGAGCGCGCGTTTGGAAACTCGCGATGCCGAAGGGGCGGCAGAGTTCGACTTCTGGGCGCAGCGACAATTCCTGTCCGGCCAACGCGGTTTCAAGGAATGGTTCGCCATCGAGCAGCACCTTGACGGCGTCGTCCGTGACACGAACCAAGGCGGTGTAGTCCCGGTCGGTTTGGAAGCCCTTCAGCGTGCGCGTAGCATTGCGCGAGGCATCGTCGTCGTCGAGGCTCGAGAGCCCGCAAACGCTGCCACCCCAACCGCCGAGCACGAGGGTCAGGTGCTGATCACCGACTGGAAACGTGAGGCCGCAGAAGAAGTCGGTTCCTTCGATGCGCGCCGCGACGACTTCTACTTCGTAGTTGCCGCTGGGAGGTGGGCCAGCAAGGGTGACGCCGGTCATCGTGCTACCCATATCGAAGTGCATCGCGCCGTCTACGACCGTGATTTCGCCCTCGCCGCCGAACTCGGTTGCGTGCCATCCTGCCAGCGTTTCGCCGTCGAATAGAGGTGTCCACGGAGTCGCAGGGTTAGGGGTGGTGCAAGCCACCAGAGCCAGGCCGAAACAGAAAGCCAACCAGTGCGTCGCGTGGTTCATTACTT
>CAXBFC010000599.1:0-3812 GCA_963974725.1 uncultured bacterium
CGATCCTGGTTCGCCGTGTATCGATGCCGGCAACAGCGTGCTCCTGCCTCTGCCGACTGTGGACATCGACGGCCAGCCGCGAGTCATTTCAGGTTCGCCTGACATTGGCGCCGACGAGTTCGATCCGAGCGCGACGTTGCTCTACTCAGACGTCGCGACGATCTCGGTCTCGAGCCCGGGGCCGGTTATCTACTCGGTGACCAATGGGCCGGCAAACAGCCTGTATGGCGTGTTCTTTAGCATCAGCGGCACCCAGCCCGGCACGGCGTTGTTCGGCAAGATTGCGCCGCTCAACGTCGACGCCTTGACGACGATCTTTGCCCTGGTTGCGACCACGGATGGCGTCGGTGACGGCAGTGTGGTGCTCCCTGCTCTGGCCATGCCGCCCGCATTCATCGGCGTGACCCTGTCCTCGGCGGCTCTCGTCTTGGGCCCGACGATCGACTTCTCCAACGATGAGAACGTGCTGATCGTTCCGTAGCGCCAAATAGCGCTCCGCTGCATGCGTGCGCCGGTTCCATGCGAGCCGGTTCCTGTGTGCCCCAGTGCGTGCGAGGCCCGGTGCGTGCGAGTTCCAGTGCCATGTGAGCCCAATGCCATGTGAGCCCAGTGCCATGTGAGCCCAGTGCCATGTGAGCCCCGTGCCATGCGAGCCCTCTGCGGGGCCGCATGCACGAACTGATCACGGCGAATCGACTGGTGCCGTGGTCGATCATCGCGCGCCCCGCACGTTGACAGTTGACGCCGCCCGTCTGCGCCAGGGGCCCGCTTCAAGTTGGCCGGGCGACACCCGTGAGCCCGTGCCATGTCGCGCGAATCGATACGTGGACACTTGTTTCTCGTTTGACGCACACTAGACCGACTGGTCTACTTTTGGATTCACCAGATCCGTTCCCAGTCGAATGAGCCCTGCCCACACGCCTCAGCCCGGCAAAGATGCCGACACCCGCGACCGCATTCTGCAGGCGGGCGCTGACCTCTTCAGCAAGAAGGGCTTCAACGGCACTGGGCTCAACGAGATCTTGACCCAGGCGGCCGTGCCGAAGGGCTCCTTCTACCACTACTTCGGCTCCAAGGAGGAGTTTGGCGTGGTGCTGATCGAACGCGCGCGGGACGAATACATGGCCGAACTCATGCCGATGCTGAGCAATCGCAAGCTTAGTCCCGTGCAACGTTTACGGTCAGTCTTTGAGCACACCCGGGATGCCTGCCGGGCCGACGGCCCGACGATTGAGTGCCTGATCCCGAAGCTCGCGCTCGAGACCGGCACCCTCAGCGAACCAGTGCACGCAGCGGTCAAGAGCGCCTACCAAGTGTGGAGCGC
This sequence comes from uncultured bacterium, assembly GCA_963974725.1. GTDB lineage: Bacteria > Planctomycetota > UBA1135 > UBA1135 > UBA2386. The sequence continues at coordinate 1,325 of CAXBFC010000599.1, forward strand.
CCTGCTCTCGCAGGTCATTCGCGAAGGCCAGACGGCCGGCGAAATCGCCTGCCAGCAAGACCCTGACCGCCTTGCCAACGTGCTGGTGATGCTGTGGGAAGGCGCTGCCATCCGCATGCAAATCGAACGCAACGTCGAGCCGCTCGATGACTTCCTGACCTTCGTCTTCGACAGTCTGCTCGAAACCGCGCCGTGATTGCCAAAGCCGTGATTGTCAAAACCTGTCGCGCCAGACGCACGCCGTTCGTCGGGTCTCTGCAGTTCGAACTGCGGAATGGCGCCGCAGAGCGCCGCCGCCGCGTGCCCCCGCCGGTCGCCAAGCGCACCGGCGAAGCTGACCAACGTAGCCAACCATGCTGGCGGCTACGCCCGGTGACCCTATCCCCGCCATTCTGATCGATCCGACTGACTAGACGACCGGTCTACGAAACTACCCATCCGCTCCATTTCCATGCCCAAATTCAAACTCCCCGCCGTCGGCTCGATCGTCGCGACTGTGGTGCTGTTGATCGTTGTCGCTGGTGTCACGCTTGGCCTGATCTACATCAAGGGCGGCAAACAAGAAGCTGCTGCTGCCGCCGCCAAGGCCACCCCCGAGTTCTCCGCCGCCGTCGTGTCGGCCGAGGTCCACCTGACGCCCTACACGCGCATACGCACCGCCATCGGCACCGTGCGCGCGCTGCGTTCGATCATGCTGCGCAACGAGCTTGCCGGCACGGTGCGAGCGGTCAGCCTGGCGACCGGCACGGTGGTGGAGAAGGGCGATCTATTGGTCGAATTGGATGTTGCCGTCGAGCAAGCGCAGCTCGCGGCGCTCGACGCCGAGGCGCGCCTGGCCGAAACGATGCTCGGCCGGATGGAGCGCGCCCTGAAGCAGCAGGGTGCGTCCGCTGCCGACGTGGATCGCGCGCGCGCCCAGCGCGACATGGCAGTTGCCAATGTGGCCCGTCTGACCGCGCTCATCGAGCAGAAGCGACTGCGTGCGCCGTTCCGCGCCACGGTCGGTCTGGTCGATTTGCACGTCGGTCAATACCTCGAGCCCGGCACGCAGATCGCTTCCCTGCAAGGCATCGATGACGCGGTGCACATCGACTTCGCCGTGACCCAGGATGTTGCGCGTTCGCTCACCGTCGGTGTGCCGATCGATGTCATCGTTACGCCGGGTGGCACAGCCGTGAAGGCGAAGATCACCGCGCTCGATGCACGCGTCGATGCCAACACGCGCAACACCTGGATCCGGGCCGAACTGCGCGGCGTGACGCCGCTGCCGCAACCTGGCGCGTCGGTGCGCGTCAGCGTGCCGGTGGCGGCGGAGCAGGAGGTTGCGGTCGTGCCAGTCAGTGCCCTGCGTCGCGGTCCCGAGGGCAGCAGTGTTTGGGTTCTGCAAGACGCGGGCGGGCAACTGCGTGCACAACCACGTCGGGTGGTCAGTGGCGCCAGTATTGGCGATCAAGTGATCATCGAAAGCGGGCTTGAGGTCGGCGAACTCATCGCTGCCGAAGGGTCCTTCAAGATCAAATACCCGGGCATGCTGGTGACGTTACCGCAGCAGGCATCGCCGGGTGGCGGTGCCGACGCTGCCGACAACTCTGGCGGGGGCAACTGAGGCACGCCATGAAAGCAATCACTGATGTTTTCGTCCGGCACCCGGTGCTGGCCCTGGTAGTCAACCTCGCGCTCATCCTTGTCGGCGTGCGCGTGGCGACTTCGCTGCCGGTGCAGCAGTATCCAAAGCTCGACAGCGCTTCGGTCATCATCACAACCGTCTACACCGGTGCCAGCGCCGAGACCGTACGCGGTTTCTTGACCACACCGATCGAACGTGCCGTGTCTGCGATCGGCGGCATTGATCACGTCGAATCGGAGAGTCGCCAGGGTGTCAGCATGGTGACGATCCGGCTCGAGCTTGACTACGACACCACCAAAGCGCTCGCAGAAGTCACCGCGCGTCTGCAGCAAGTGCGCAGCGAGCTACCGAGCGAAGCGCAGCCTCCGGTTGTCGACGTGCAGCGCGCGGATCGTCCGTACGCGTCGTTCTATCTGAGCTTCACGTCGAAGCAGCGCGAACTCGCCGACGTTACCGATTACTTGTCGCGCAACGTGCAGCCGCAATTGTCGACGATCGACGGCGTGCAACGGGTGACTGTCGAAGCCGGTCGTCCATTCGCGATGCGCGTCTGGATCGATCCCGACAAGCTCGCGGCTCTCAATCTTGCGCCTGGCGACGTCTTCGCGGCCATCCAGCGCAACAACTACCTTGCGGCCGTCGGCCAGACCAAGGGCAACCTGGTGCAAGTCAACCTGTTGGCCGATACCGACCTGCGTTCGGTCGAGGAGTTTCGGCAACTGATCGTCACCGATCGCGGTGGCGCGCTGGTTCGCATGAGCGATGTCGCCAAAGTCGAACTCGGCGCCGAGGACGCTGACTTCATGGCGAAGTACAACGACCAACCGGCTGTCTACCTCGGTGTCTGGCCGTTGGTTGGCG
>CAXBFC010000600.1:0-3766 GCA_963974725.1 uncultured bacterium
CAAGAGTGAGCGCAGCAAGAAGTCACCAAGCGACCACGTTCCGGTCACGGCCATCTACGCGGATCGCACCTAATGAGTGATTCGCCGGAACCGGAAGTGCCCTCGGATGTGCCTTTGCACGCGCCATCGGACAAGCCCATTGCGAGCGACTACCGCATCGAAACCACCGGCCTCGGACGCGAGTTCGGCGGCAAGTGGGCGGTCGAAGATCTCAACCTGCACGCCGGCGAGCTCTACGGTTTCCTCGGCCAGAACGGTGCCGGCAAGACCACCACGCTGCGACTGCTGGCGGGGTTGCTGCGCCCGAGCAGCGGTGACGCGCGCATCGCGGGACTCACTCACGCCAACGATTCGCGCGCGCTCAAGATGAAGCTTGGCTTCGTTCCCGATACGCCGCCGCTCTACGACTACCTGACGGGACGGCAATACATTGCGTTGGTCGCGAGCATGTGGCGTGTCGAGCGCGGCCTAAGGGACGAGCGCGCCGACCGGCTGCTGGATCTCTTGCACATGACGGATGTCGCCGACGACTTGTGCAAGAGCTACTCACACGGCATGCGCAAGAAAGTGCATCTTGCGGCCGTTCTGACCACGGCGCCGGAAGTCCTGCTGCTTGACGAGCCAACGACCGGCCTCGATCCCGGCAGCACGCGACGGCTAAAGGACTTGCTGCGCGTCGAAGTCGAACGCGGCACGACCGTGCTGTTTAGCACCCACGTTCTCGACACCGCCGAAGAGATCTGCGACCGGGTCGGCATTCTGGCGAAGGGCCGCCTGCTTGCCGAGGGCACGGTCGCGGAACTGCGCGCGCAACACGACAACCGAAGCCTCGAAAACGTGTTCTTGGCTCTAACCGACGGCGACGACATCTCCGCATGAGCTTGCTCACTGCCGACCTGCGGGCCTTGGCCAACCTGCCGATGAATGCCGTCGGCAGGCGCATGACGCTCGGCTTGGTCGTCGGCCTTGGCTTGCTCTCGCTGATGTCGTGGTGGCTTGCAAAGGCCGTACTCGACAGCATGCAGATGCAGCGCATGATGGGGCTGCACGCAGGCCACGATGTAACCGCGCGACTCATTGGCTACGGGCTGATGACGTGCCCGATGGTCGCGACCTGGCTCGGACTGGCGACCGCGCAACGACAACTGTTCGAAACACCCGAGCTGATGTTGTGGCGCCAAGCGCCGATCGCGGGCTTTCGAGGTCCGATGCAGATTTTCCTGCGATCGGTGTTCCTGTCGACGCTGTGGTCGAGCGCACTGTCAGCGCCGTTCGTCGTCGCCGTCATGCAGAAAAGCCCGGCGCCGCCATTGGCGTATGCGCTGATCCCGTTGGCGATCATCAGCTGCACGGTACCGTTGCTCGCGACGTTGCTGTCGGTGCAGATCGTCATGGTGCGATTCTTGGCCGGGCGCTGGCTGCGATTGATTCTCTCGGCGATCGCAGCCCTCGCATCCGTCGGGTTCACCATCTGGTTGCTGCTCAACCTGTTCACCAACGGCGGCGCGCGGATTCAGGAAATCGAACAGGCTGCCACCGGCTCGCAGCGCATGGCAATCACCGTGCACGCCGCCGCGACGATGCTCAGCCACGCCGTCAACCGCATCCTGACGTTCGAACAGTTCGTGCCCGTGCTTGGCTGGACGCTCGGTGCGCTGCTGCTGTTCGGCTGCGCCGCTCTGATGCACTCACGCGCCCACGAACGCTTCATCGAAGCGGATCGCCCATTGTGGCGTCGCAGCAACCAGCGTTGGCCGACGTCACTGGCCAGCAACGTGCGCAAGAAGGAGTTCGCGCAGGTTCTGCAACAGCCGGGAGCCCTGATCGGGTTCTTGGTATTTGGCGTATTGGTGTTTGTGCTCGCGCGCGAACGCGTGCTCGTCGGCAACATCCTCAGCTACAACAAGATCGCACACGAAGTCCGCAACCTCGCAGCATTGCTGACGTGGTGGTTCTTGGCCGTGCTGCTCGTGCTCTACGCGCACATGGGTCGACTCGCGCTTTGGGATGGCGCGCAATGGCCGCTCTACATCGCGTCGCCCGCGCGACCGGGATGGATCCTGCGCGGCAAGCTTCAAGCGATCGGCGCGTTCCTGTTGTGGCCGCTCATCCTGGTCGCAGGCGTCGGCGTGCAAACCCTCGACGTCGAGCTCAAGACGATGCTGTGGTTCCTCGGTTTCGCCTTGTCTGGAACGGTGATCGCGCTGGCCGTCATCGCCGCCGTCGGCACATGGCCGCGACTGATGCGACCCGACACCGAAGGCCAGATCCTGCAAGGCAGCAAGAGCTTCTTCGCCGCCATGATCATGGTCACCGCCTTCCACATGACCATGCTCCCAGCAATGTTGCTCTGGGCAGAAGTCACGGGCCGACGCCGCGTGACCACCTTCATGGCCGACGAACACCTGCCGTGGCTGCTCGGCGCCGCCACCGCCTACGCCGCCATCATCGCCATCCTCGGCCTATCCCTAGGCAGCTGGAACTACCGCCGCCTCCTAGCCCCCAGGTAGATGGTTAGGCAGGTGTTCGTACGGTGCCTGTTCGTACGGTGCCTGGCACAGAAGTAACTCCTTCGCCGCCCTTGGCGGCGAAGGAGTTACTTCTGTGCCTGGCACCGTACGAACACTACTGGCGGGGTGGCAAGGCCATCTTCAGGTGTGCGCGTCCCTTGCCGGCAGCGGGAACTTCGATGTCGACGATCGCGGAGCGGCGGCCGATGCCGCTGACAAACACGTGATGCATTCCAGGTTTCAGACCGCGTAGCAACGTCGAACCGTCAAGCGCCAGATGGTGCTCACCAACCGTCACACCGACACTCGCGCCGTCGGCATCCACTTCGATCAGCATCTCGCCTGCATGTTGTTGGAACGTCCACGGGCCCGTGCCTTCGATGAGGAACCGCGACGGCACATCGACAATGCGCTTCGCGTCGGTATCCGCAGGCGGTTCCAATTCCGCAGCAAGCATCACGCAATCACCTGCCTGCAAGTCCAGCCCCCACCACTGGTCGTTCGACAACTCGAACGTGCCACTGCGAAAGCCAAGACGGTGCAGCTGAACCTTGCCCTGCTCGAACGCCGTGCCATCGGGAGCGAACACGGTCAGCGGCGAACGTTCGCAAAGGCAGACATCGCCGAGATCGAAGAAGACCTCGTCACCGCGAGGCGGCAATTCGATCGGCATCTTGCGAACCGCTCCCGTGAGACGTTCTCGAATCACCAAGAGGTAGTACCCTTCGAGCGTGGTCGGTATCGATAGTGCTCCCTCGACCTCCACTTCCACGGCTTGGAAACCGTCGGGATTGGTAAGCAATGGCTCGATCCGAACGGTTGCCCGCTGCGCATGACCGTCTTCATCAATGACGCGCCCCTCGACGATGGTGTCCGCAAACCAACGCAACCGCACCAGGCCGTCTCGCAATGCCTGCTCGCGATCGCCATCGATAACGCGCACACAGTCGTAGTCCCCGTGCAATTCGAAACAGAACTCTTCGTCGGGGATCGGCACCGGCTGGCCAAGCGAGATCGCATCGTCGAGGTCGAAGGTCTTGTGCCTCGTCCGCATCCTGACCGAACCATCGGCGGGCATGCCAACGGTCCGCACGAACACCTTGGGCCACGCAGCCTCGCGCTGCTCACGCAGATTCTCTCGCTGCTCCTGCCGCTCGGCGTCGAGCGCGTAGGCGTCTTGCCCCACTTCGACAACAACCGTTCGCTCGCCGTTTGGCTTCGGCAGTTGCAAGCGCAAGCCGTCCGTTCCCATGCAT
>CAXBFC010000601.1:0-3739 GCA_963974725.1 uncultured bacterium
GTTGAGATGGTTCGCCTTGTCCGCCAACGTATCGAAGCCGAGAGCTTCGTCCTTGCCGGCTTGGATGTCCCCGTTCTTCAACGCGTACTCGGTGCGAATCATCTCGACCGTGTACTTGTTGGCCGCCGCGATGAAGTCCGTTCCCGGGCTGTACAATGGATCGACGAACGCACCCGCTTCGCCGACCAGCGCCCAACGATCTGCCGACCAGCAGCGTGACACGTTGTGGCTGTAGCCCTTGAGGCACAGGAAGTCCTCGACTTCATACGGCTCGACCAACGCAGCCAGATGCGGTTCGTGCTCGCGCAAGAACGCCATGCACTTGTCGAGTCCAGCGATGTTGGTGAAGTCGTGCGATTCCTCGTGGATGACCAGACCGACACTGGTCCGGCCCGTCGAGAGCGGAATCAACCACGCCCAGTAGCCAACGCCCATGAAGTGGTTGGTCGAACGCCACCGGTCTTTGCTACCGGCTCGTTCGTGCCATTCGGTATTGGTGCTCGGCACCATGTCTTCGAGGTCGACCTTGCCCTTCACGCGGAACCAACCGGCATGCGCCTTGTGCGGCGAACCGCGCGTCGTCTTCATGCGCTTTCTGAGCAGCGCCTGACGACCAGTCGCATCGACAACCCAACGCGCCTTGACCTCACCGGCGGCCAAGCCGATCGCGTCATTGCCTTGCCACGCGACTCGGTGATCCGAGCCATCGGTCGTCAGGTCGATGTCGGTGACCTTGGCGCCCTCGATCATCGTGACGCCGTCTTGCTCGTTCATCTCGCGCAGATCGTTTTCGATCTTGCCGCGATCCATCTGGTACGAACGCACCCGCGGCTCGGCACAGGGCCCGATCTCCGTTCGTTCGGCCAATGGCAACTTGCCGCCGCCGGGGAAGAAACGCAGCCCGAACTTCACCAGGTGCTCCTTGAGCAGGTAGTCGGCCAGGTCGAGGCTCTCCAAGTACTGGCAGCCCAACTCAACGGACGATTCTCCGACCTTGTGCGCAGCATCGGGAAGCGGCCTGGCCATTCGATCGATCAGCGTCACCGACAGATCGGGAAGTTCTCGGCGAAGTTGGCGGGCCAGGAGGAGACCGGCGAGGCCTCCGCCACAGATGACAACGTCTTGCGTGGACGCCGAAGGCTGGTCGGACATATGGTGATAGAGGTGACGTGGGCAAACATGTGCCTGCCCGCTACAAATGCTAACGGCCGCGAGAATGCGTTCCAAGCTAGCGTGATCGACACTTTAAAGCATTGGATCCGACGGATGAACGTCGCGATCACGGTTGGCGCCTACTCAGTAGTCGCCCCGGTCGGCTATGCGATCCTCGCGACCCTGTGTTTCTGCTGGCGCAAGGACCCGATTCGAAGAGCTCGCCGACTGCAATCTTTCACCGCGCGGGCCTACCGATTCATGCATCGCTGGCTCGGCTGGACTCGCATCACGGTATTTGACCACCGTCGGGCGCTGCCGAATCTGCCGGACGAACCGTTCGTGGTGATCGCCAACCACCCCACCCTGATGGACGTCACGGCGGTCACGGCGGTCATCGGTGGCGCCTGCTCGATCGTCAAGCCGACCCTGTTTCAGCGGGCCATGATCAAGCCGCTGATGGTTGGACTCGGCAACGTCGAGGGCCCCGGCCCAGATCTGATTCGAATCGGCCGGGTCGTCGACGATTGCGTGGAACGGCTACGCTGGGGGTTGCCGGTCGTGATCTTCCCGGAGGGAACTCGGTCGCCACGGGGTGGCCTCGGCCGGTTTGGCCGGGCCGCGTTCGAAATCGCCTGCCGCGCAAAGGTTCCGCTCGTGTCCCTGACGATCACTTGCGAGCCGATGTATCTGTCCAAGCAGGTCACCCTATTCCGGCCACCGCACCCGACTCCGCACATGGAGATCGGAGTCTTGGCGGTAGACCAACCGGATTCGCTGGGCTCCGACAGCCGTGCCCTTCGCAAGACGGTCGAACAGCGCTACCACGCTTGGCTGCGCAAGGTTGCGGGTGAGGCACCGCCCTCCTACGATCCCGCGCCAAAGGAAACCGAATGTCAGACCAGCTAGCCGCACGAATTAAAGAGATCATTGTCGAAACCCTCGCCCTTGAGGATGTCGATCCCACAACGATTGACACCGACGCGCCATTGTTCGGCGAAGGTCTGGGTCTCGATTCGATCGATGCCCTTGAGCTCGCGCTCGCGTTCCACAAGGAGTTCGGCGTGCGCACGCAGGAGAACGACGAGAACAACCGCGAGTACTATCAATCCGTCGCATCCCTCGTGAAGTTCATCACCAAGAAGCAGGCCGAAGCTGCTGCCTCTGAAAGCCAGTAGGCTCGAGTTCGTCGGCAGTTGATCGGCGGCAATCGGTTGATCGGCGGCAGTTGCTCGTCAGCGAGCGCTCGTAGTCTGCAACCACGGGCCAGCGCCATGCCTCGCAACGCGATCCGAGACGGCGCAATCCCGAATCTCCCCGCTAGTAGGAACCACCAAACCCCGCCCGTGAACGTCTGGCAACACATCCTGCGGACGCTGATGGCGGGCGTGCTGTGTGCCTACCCCGCTTTGGTCTACTTCGGGATGTCGTCGGGTTCGCCACGACAGGTCTCGCTCGTATTGCTGCTCGTGATGTCCCCGATGCTGATTCTGCGACTTCGCAAGAGCAGCAAGCAAGCCGTGCGCGGCCTCGTCGTCGTGCCAGTGACGATCATCGCCCTGTTATCGCTCGCAGCCATCCTCGACCACCCGGACTACATCCGCGCGACACCTGTCGCCGCCAACGCCGTGCTGTTGCTCGCGTTTGGCAGCACGTTGCGCAACCGCAGCCACGTGATGCCGATGATCGAACGCTTCGCGCGCCTGCAGGAAGAAAGCCTCAACGAGCAGCAACGCGCCTGGTGCCGCATGTGGACCTGGATCTGGTGCCTGTTCTTTGTCGCCAACGGCAGCACCGCTCTCGCCATGGCGATATGGGCATCGCTGAAGTGGTGGGCGCTGTACAACGGCTTGATCTGCTACGCATTGATCGGCGTACTGTTCGCAACGGAGTGGCTGCTGCGGCGGCGGCGCTTCCCGCACCTCGCGCAACCTGACGGCGCGGATGACGTCGCGTCCGAACAGAGCAAGCCATGAACCTCGCGACCCTGCTGTTCCCCCATGGACTCACCGGCGAGCCGGCACAACAACTGCTGCAACACGCGCAGCGGGTCAAGGATCGCCTACCTGAGCCCTCGCCCGGTTCGCAGATTGCCATCGCGTTCGGCCACGACCGCACGGCCTTCGCGGCAGCACTGCTCGGCACCTGGCTCAAGGGACATGGCGCCGCTATCGTTGAGAACTCCCTGCGTGAACGCATCGTGGTCGTACTCGACCGCCCGCCGGTCGCCATGTTGTTGCACGACACCGACTCCGGCCGTGAATTGCAGGTGCCGCGCTTTCTGGCCAGCCAGCAGCCCCTAGCTGACGCTACGCAAACTGCCGACGCCACCCAGATGGCCGCCACCCAGATGGCCGCCACCCCGACGGCCGACGCCACGCCGCTGCCCGACCTGACCGCATCGCCGTTGTTGACGATCCACGTGCAGACGGAGGATGGCGGCCAACACTGGTGTTCTTGGAATGCCGCCGAACTGGCCAACGCCATCGACGGCTGCGCCGAGCAAGCTGCGCAGCACCCGCGACCGGCCCCGGCCGCACAGACGCCGGGACTGGTCTCGTCGCTGTTCGCCAATACGTTGGTGCCG
>CAXBFC010000602.1:0-3731 GCA_963974725.1 uncultured bacterium
TCTTGTCTCTGTCGCTATTGACGCCAATCAACGCGAACGGCTTGCTCTTCAACTTTTGCACGAGCGACCGCTCGTGTGGAATCATCCGTACGCAAGGTCCTCACCAGAAGCCCCAGAAGTCGAGCAGCACAACCTTGCCGCGATAGTCGCTGAGCTTGAACGAAGTGCCATTCAAGTCTTCACCCGAGATCTCGGGAGCCTCGCAACCCGGCAGCAGGTTCTCGACCTCGAAGCGCAGACGGCCGGTTCGCCGTGCCAGCCGTGAGCCCTTGGCCAACTCGTCAGCCTCGAGCACCTGCGCCTTCGCGCTAGCGAAGTCCGCCGCCGTCGCCTCCCGATCCTTCAGCGTCGCTTTGCTCATCAACAGCAACGCGTGCACGCGCGGCAGCGGGTGCGGATTCTCCGCGTTCACTTTGCGCAGCAGATTCTGGGTTGTCTCGGCGTCAATCAAGCGCACGAACGACCTCGACTTGTTGAGCAATTCGGCGATGCCCTCTCGCTTGACGTGATCGCGCAGCACGCGCTTGATCACGACTTCGGCGATGCCGCCATCATCGAAGTTCGTCGCCGCGAAGGTCAGCACGCTGAGGCACTGATCACCCTCACACTGGTCTGCAAGCGCCAACGCACGTTTGCCGAACGCCTTGCGATCCGGGCCCGTCACCGCATCGGTCATTGCCCGCATCTTGGCAATGTCCTTGGCAGCGCGCGCCTCTTTGTACGCTTCCGAATCGCGCACGTCGTTCTTGGCTGCGCGCCACGTCGATTCAGCCGCCTGCCATTCCGCGATCATCTTCTGGAAATCGGCAGACACCTGCTTGGTTGCATCACCCTGCGCGGGCAAGGCAAGGCCAAGCAACATCGCGACCAACACGGGTTTGATTGACTTCATCGAACTCACACCTCCCCGGAGAGAGCGCCGGAGTCGCCGCCCGAAAGGAGCCAGCAGCGAGACACTCTAGAAGACAAGTGCAACAGCGGGCGTACCAACATGGTCTCACGATGTCGGTACGGTGCCTGGCACAGAAGTAACTTCTTCACCGCCGCCTCACCGAACTCGTTACTTCTGTGCCTGGCACCGTACGTTGCGGTCACAGAATCGCCGGGCCAGCTCTTCGCGAGAACCGGTCGATCGTGATGTCACCATGAGTTCCCTCACATGCATTGGTCGCACTGTCCTGACCTGGGCCGTTGCGTTCCTTCCCGTTCTCTTCACCTCATGCAGCGTCGTTGACAGGGGGCCGGGCGACCTCGTGCTCTGGTATGAGGAACCGGCGGCGGAGTGGGTCGAAGCGTTGCCAATCGGTAGTGGCAGCATCGGCGCGATGGTGTTCGGCAACCCCGAGCAGGCGCGCTACCAATTCAACGACGACACGCTGTGGGTCGGCGAACCACATGACTATGCGCACGTCGGCGCGGTCGACCATCTGGCGATGATTCGCCAACTGTTGTTCGAGGGCAAGCAGCGGCAGGCGCACGATCTCGCGACGCGGGAGTTCATGTCCGCGCCACTGCGCCAGACGGCGTACCAACCGTTCGGTGATCTGCGGCTGCAATTCGCGGGGCACGGCGCGGCGACGGACTATCGTCGCGAACTGGACCTGGACTCGGCGATCACCACCACGTCTTACGTCGTCGACGGCGTGCGATACGAACGGCAAGCCTTTGCGAGCTTCCCCGATGGTGTCATCGTGGTGCGGGTCACCGCGAGTGTACCGGGCCGCCTCAACTTCGGCGTGGCCTTGACCAGTCCGCATCAGGACAGCACCGCGAAGGCGATCAACGATCATAGCCTTGTGCTGCGCGGCAAACCCTCGCCGCTAGCGCTCAGGGATACCACGCACGTCGGCAAGACCAGGTTCGAGGCGCGCCTGCACGTCGTGCCCGACGGTGGCGAGTGCCGCGCATCGGCGAACGGCCTTGAGGTCACGGCGGCCGACGCGGTCACATTGTTGCTCGTGCCGGCGACTTCGTTCCGTTCTTACCAAGACATCGATGGCGATCCGGCGGCGCGCGCGGCCGCGAAGATGGCAGCCGTCGCTGAGCGTTCGTTTGACGAACTGAAGCACACGCACCTCGCCGATCACCGCGCGCTGTTCCGACGCGTCAGTCTGGACGTCGGCACAACGGCGGCCGCGACGCTTCCGACCATCGACCGGCTCGTGCGTCATGGGGAGATCGACGACCCGCAGATGGCCGAGTTGCTGTTTCAGTATGGTCGCTACTTGATGATCGCGTCGAGCCGCCCCGGTGCCCAACCTGCAAACCTGCAGGGGCTCTGGAACGATCGTGTGAAGCCGCCGTGGGAGAGCAAATACACGATCAACATCAACACCGAGATGAACTATTGGCCGTCCGAGACCTGCAACCTCGCGGAGTGTGGCCAGCCATTGTTCGACGCCGTCACCGAGCTTTCGCAGGCAGGCGTTGGCGTTGCGCGTGAGCACTACGGCGCGCGCGGCTGGGTGACCCACCACAACTTCGACATCTGGCGCGGCTGCGCACCGATCAACGCCTCCAATCATGGCATCTGGCCGACGGGCGGGGCATGGCTGTGCCAGCACCTGTGGTGGCACTACCTCTTCACCGGCGATGAGAAGTTCCTCGCCGAACAGGCGTTTCCCGCCATGAAGGGAGCGGCGCAGTTCTTCATGGACTACCTCGTCGAGGATCCGCGCACCGACCAGCATTGGTTGATCAGCGGTCCGAGCAACTCGCCGGAGATTGGTGGGCTTGTGATGGGGCCGACGATGGATCATTCGATCATCCGCTACCTCTTCGCCAGCACAGTGGCCGCCGCGGAGATCCTCGGCGTCGACGAGAACCTGCGCGACGAACTGCGTGCCATGCATGCCCGCATCGCACCACATCAAATCGGCAAGCACGGTCAATTGCAGGAGTGGCTCGAGGACACGGACAACCCGAACAACAAGCACCGCCACGTTTCGCACCTGTGGGCACTGCACCCTGGCGAAGAGATCACGGCGGAAACGCCCGAGCTGTTCGCGGCGGCGCGGCAGTCGCTGGAGTTCCGGGGCGATGGCGGCACGGGTTGGTCGCGCGGCTGGAAGGTCAATTTCTGGGCACGGTTGCTCGACGGTGACCACGCGCACCTGATGCTCAAGAACTTCCTGCACCTATGCGGCAAGCGAAACCCCGACCACCGCGGCGGTGGCGTCTACCCCAACCTGCTCTGCGCGCACCCACCGTTCCAGATCGATGGCAACTTCGGAGCCACGAGCGGCATCGCCGAGATGCTCTTGCAGTCACACGTGAAGGCGTCCGACGAGGCGATGGACTACCGGATCGATCTACTGCCGGCACTGCCCAGCGCGTGGCCTGCAGGCAGCGTGACCGGACTGCGAGCGCGGGGTGGTTTCGAAGTGGACCTTGCCTGGCAGCAGGGTGCGTTGTTGTCGGTTCGCATCCGATCGCTACTCGGCCGACCTGTTGTCTTGCGTTGCGGCCAACGGGAGGTCCGTCTCGAAACAGGCGCAGGAGCAAGCTACGACCTGTCGGACGAGTTGCAGTAGCTGCCCGCTCCCTCACCGACTTCGGCCACTTCGCTGGCGTCGTCAACAAGTGGAGCGATACAGGAATCTGCCGGCTTCTCCGCGACAGGTCGGTGCGCATTCAGGCACAGAAGTAACTCCTTTACCGCCGCCTCACCGAACTCGTTACTTCTGTGCCTGGGTGCGCCGGCCAAAGCCGGCACAAGGTAGTGGATGAAA
>CAXBFC010000603.1:0-3683 GCA_963974725.1 uncultured bacterium
CGGCAAGGCCGCCGCGACCACCGCGAGCAGTCTCCGCCGCCGCACCACTCTCTTGGCTCTTGCCCTTTTTGCGCAGTTCGGCGATCTGCTTCTCCCGCGCTTCGACCTTCGACTTACCAACCGTGAACGCGACGTAGCGACTGCCGGCCGAGAAGCGCGCACCACTGGCGAGCGGCCGGCGATGCACCACATTCCCTTCCGTCTGGCGAATGATCAACTCACCATCGCCGAACACCGGCTCCACCTGGTAGGCGATCCACTTGCCATCATGGCTGTAGGCAACGCCGCGCAACGCATTCCACGATTCGTAGTCGTCGTGCGTCAACGCACGACCATGCGGTGCATCATGTGGAGCATCGGGAGATTGCGCCAAAACCGGCGGCGCAAGCAACAAGAGGGACAACAGCAGGGGAGCGGATAGCTTCATGGATTCGCGTTCGGGACTGGGAGGCCCCTCATGCTATGCCGCAGCCCCGGGCAAGACCGCGCTCACGCCCCAGAGACATGTCGCGGCCTTGTCATTCTTGCAACGAAAGCGAATCCTGCGCCCGCGAACGTCCAGCGACGACGACCGCCCCCCCCATGCGCAGCAATCACCCCAATGCGCAGCAATCACCCCAACGCGCAGCAATCACCCCAACGCGCAGCAATCACCCCAATGCGCAGCAATCACCCCAACGCGCAGCAATCACCCCAACGCGCAGCAATCACCCCAACGCGCAGCAATCAACTGTTGCCGGCGATCAATTGCGGATCGAGAACGTCGCCGGCAAAGTGAGTTCTAGTCCCCCACTCGTCAAGAGCATGCCTTGCAAGGTCCACGACGACCCAACCAGCACCGTCGTCGGCACGGTCAAGTTCAAGTAGTGCTCGCCGGCGAAGCCCAACACGAACGAGTAGGTTGCCAAGGTCGCCGGATCGACCCACAGGTCGCCAAACGGCGAAGGCGTCGGCAGCGCGGGCAGGGTCAACGCAGCGACGCCGAGGTCGCCAACGGCGCCGTAGGTGTACAGCGAAGTCACTCCTCCGGGTGGTGACACGTAGACGCGGTGATGGGGAAGGTCGCGTACGGTCGCAGCAATTCCGGTCACGCCGCCGACGACGGAAACCGCCGGCGACAACGTCAGCGTCGAGTTGCTACCTGCCACCGCGGGGAACTGCAGCGGGCTCGGCGAGCCACCGGCGATCGTGCCCGAACCACCGACTTGCCACTCGCCGGCAATGGTCACCTGACACTGGTCGGTGAAGATCGCCGAAACCGGCACGTTGCCAGCATCGAACTCGGGCTGGGTGATCAGAATCGTACTGCGCAACCCGTCAATGCAGCGTCCGCCAGCCTGGTTGCCGCCGGCTCGCGTGCCAAGCCTGCAGTGGTTGATCGCCACCGTGCTATCGACAACCGAAATCGCCGGCGAACCATGCGTGAAGACTGCGCGCAAGGAAACCGCGTGCGATCGCAGCACATCAATCGAAGTGTTCGGCCAGACACCTGGCGAACTGGTCGTGGTCGACAACGAGTCGAGGTGTACGCGCCCAGCGCAGTCCACGACCCGGACATCGAATACGTTGGCCGAAGTCGATAGGAACCCGTTCATCACGACCGTTTCGTTCGCTGGGATGCCGCTAATCACACACTGGCCAATCAGGCCATTGGTGCCACCACCATCAAAAACGATTCCCTTCGTGATCACGGGAGCGGTGAACAACTGGAACGGCGGCCACTGCAGACATCGCACCGTATCGCCGGGC
The DNA here is from genome assembly GCA_963974725.1 of uncultured bacterium. GTDB lineage: Bacteria > Planctomycetota > UBA1135 > UBA1135 > UBA2386. The sequence continues at coordinate 1,750 of CAXBFC010000603.1, forward strand.
TGCGCCGCAGCGACGGCAGCTGGCACATCGGCAAACTGCCCGTTGACGCCGACGGTCAACACCGATTGCGACGCCAAGGATGCAATCGGAACGAACAACGACAACGAGCAACTTCGCAGGGTAGTTATGGATCCTCTTTCGTACGGGTTGCAGCTGATTCCGGCCCGCCCTTCTGCACCTAGTATTGTGCATCCTTGTCGCGCGTCAACTCGGTGCGCCAACATGCAGGGCATCTGGCATATTGAACATACCTCTGTGCGAGCCTCGAGGTTTCGTGGAAGGTCATGGTTGGGATCGTCCTGTGACGCCCAATCCAACCCCTAAGAACCACCATGCGACTCGCCCTGGCTCTCGTTTCCCTGTTCGCGATCAGCTGCTCCACCAGCAACAAGTATATCTTCCACAGCGACCCGGGAGAATGCTGCCCAGCGTGCGTGGATGTGGATACCGACGACGGCGGCATGCCCGACACGCGCGTCTCGCCCACCGACTCCCGGAAGCAGAAAGAAGCCTTCGGATTCGTCGCGCTTGAAGACTTCGATGGCGAGGAGCTGCCAGACCAAAGCACCGTCGAACGCGAGGTCGTCGACGACGAAGACGAACCTGGCTTCGAAGTTCGCGAAGCCAACGCCAACCCGCGCAACCATCGCGATCGCAACGAACGACTCGAACGCGCCCTGGAGGACCTACAGCGCGCGATCGAGAATGTGCGCCGCGCGATGCGCTAAGAATCGAAGGTCAAGCTTACGCGCAGCGGACCGCACCGGACCGGACCGGTAACCGACGACGAGCACGGCCTCGGCCTACAACCGACCCAACAAGCCAGCGCTGGCGCCGCTGCGAACACCATTGCGGTCACCACCATTCGCACCTCGGGTCGCTTCGCTGCCGATCTTGGTCGGATCCATCGACCACGCCGCTGCGATCGCCAGCACCGTGCGCCGATCCGGCCACCACTTGATCTCGTCATCCGACTGATCGCGCGGATCATCGAGGAAGCACCCGAGCGCGGTCTCGGCGGCGGTAACGTCGCCGTGCCACAACGTGTGCCCTTGCCCTTCGTCGTAGGCATAGCCGCGCAGGAACTGGCCGCGCTCGGCCACCGCCCAACCATGCACGTCGCGCACTTCGTCGGTCGAGAACCACATCACTTCACCGTATTGTTCACTCAAGCCAGTGAGCAACGCTTCCATCTCGGCAGGGTTGTGTGTGGTCACCGCCAGGTCGCGGCCGAAGACCAGGATCCACCCGTCAACGGGTGGCGTAACGAACACTCCTTCGGTCGCGGCTTGTGCCAAACCCGAAGCCCAGTTCGCCGGCAACACGGTGCGCAACCGCAGCGCGCGCACGACGGCTTCTGGATCTTCGGCGCGCATCGCCAACCAAGTAGCGATCGGTGGGAACGGCCTTGGGTCGTCCGGCTTGCTCTCGGGGCGGGCGGCACGCGCCTGCGCAGTCTTGCCTCAAGTGCTGGTCGGCTCTTGCTCGCGTCGGATGCGCACCAGTCGCTCCCAGCCCTGCAGGCCGAACCAGATCAGGCCGGCCAACGCTGCGAGGACCAAGAACACGACGACGTACATGGCGGCACTGTAGGACGCGTTCGCAGCACGGCAAACCGCGACCGGCAGAAGCATCGTGAATGTTTGGCCCAACTCGAGGACGCGGCGCAAGCTCGGCTACGCATTAGTTTGGCGAGCCAAGCACGCTGCACCACTACCACAAACTAGCTACGATGCGTCGCCCATGAACCTCTCAGCAGTCTCCCGCCCCGGCCTGCGACTCGTACTGCTCAGCTTCGCGCTGACCGCAATCGCCGCAGCACAAGGACCGTGCACCCTCGAGTTCACTCCCGGAGACCCTGTAGCCGGAGTCGACGGATCGGTAGCGGCACTGCTGCCGTGGGATCCAGATGGTGCCGGCCCGATGCCACTGCA
>CAXBFC010000604.1:0-3619 GCA_963974725.1 uncultured bacterium
TCTTCGCCGTGCCATTGAAGCTCTCCGCGACGGCGTTGTCGTGGCAGTTGCCTGCTCGACTCATGGACGAGGTGATCCCGCTCCTTCTTAGAAGCTTCTGGTACACACCGCTGGTGTACTGGCATCCTCGATCTGAGTGATGGATCAGATCGCCATCGAACTCTCGATTGCCAATCGCCATCTCCAGCGCCGCAAGTGGCAGCTCCGTGCGCAAGTGGTCGGCCATCGACCAGCCGACGACGCGTCGAGAAAACAGGTCGATGATCACGGCTAGGTACAGCCATCCTTCGCGGGTCTGAATGTACGTGATGTCACCGACCCAGGCCTTGTTCGGGGCGTTCGTGGAGAACTCCCTGTTCAGGATGTTCTCGGCGACTGCATCGGATTCGTCTCGGACCGTCGTCGTGCATCGACGGCGCGGAAACCGCGCCACGATGCCGTTCTCGCGCATGATGCGCTCGACGCGTTTGTGGCCAACTACTTCGCCACACGCGACCAGCTCGTGATGAATGCGCGGGCTTCCGTACGTCATGCGGCTCTTGCTGTGAACGCCCCGGATCTTGTCGGCCAGAGATCTGTCACGCTGCGCTCGATCCGACGGTGGCCGCTTCAACCAGGCGTAGAAGCCACTGCACGAGACTGCTAGGCAACGGCACATCAGTGCCACCGCGTAGTTTGCGCGCTCCGCCACGATCACTTCGAACGCCTCTCGGTGATCGTGTCCTCGGCGAAGTACGCGGCCGCTTTTTTTAGGAAGGATCGTTCCTGTTCCAGGATCCGGACTTCACGCCGAAGGCGCTGCAGTTCTTCGCGCTCGTCTGTCGTGAGCTTGCCAGGCATGCCGCCAGCCTCGTCGATCGCCGCCTGCTTCACCCAATTGGTCAGGCTTGATTCTGTCAGGTCGAGATCGCGCGCAGCCTTGGCCACACTGCCCAGCTCTTTGGCCAAGCGCACTGCCTGCGCTTTCTGCTCTGCCGTGAATGTTCGTCGTTTGCGTTTGGACATCTGATTCCTGTTGGGCACCACTGTGCCCGTTCGGGTTGTGTCCATCAAATCGGGGGAAGGTCAAACCGAGTCGGTGACGTTGGGCGAGACGGAGCTCTGCACGGCCGAACCAGTGGGACGACAAGCGTCGCAGACCCGGTATGAATACACCCTTGGCGACGTCATCGAGGCTTACGACGTGCGACTCGAAGGCCTCGAGCAGACGTTCTTGCTGCCCGACCGGCCAGAGGGTTCGGGTGACTTGGTCATCCGTGGCAGGGTGCATAGCGCGCTCAATGCAGCAGCCACCGAAGCCGCGCACCAGAGCCTCGCATTCTTCGATGCGAAGGAGCGACAAATCCTCAGCTATGGTGCGGCAACGGCGGTCGACGCCAGGGGCCGGCGCCAACCGATGACGACAGAGTTCGTCGATGGTGCCATTACGCTACGGCTCGACGCTGCTTGGCTCGAGACTGCGTGCTATCCACTGGTCGTCGACCCACTGATCATGCCAAACGTTGGGTTCGGCAGTGCCATGTCCTGGAACGGGTCAGCGCGCTACATGGACATTTTGGAAGAGCCATCACAGGCTGCTCCCAACGCGTGGTACTGCTACACGCGAGACGCCTCGTCACAAGATCAGGATCTCTACGTGCGTCGCACAGACGATCTGCTGTCCAGCGGGCTGATCGTCAACGTGTTCTCTGATATCACGACCAGCTGGTCGACAAAGGGGTGCCAACTCGGCGCCGTCGACAATCGCGTCATCTGCGTATTCGATCGGCATTTTGGACTATCGGTGGGCTACAACGTTCGCTGGCACGCACACCATGTAGGCAACGTCGCTCCGAACTCGAACGTGGGCTTCTGGGTTGGATCCAACGACAACAGGCGACCGGACATCGGAGGCGGTGTTGGGAACGACGCCATGATCGTATTCCAGCACGAGGGATCCTCCAGCTCAACCAGCGAGGTGCGAGGCTTCTACCTCGACTTCACGGGCGTCACGACGATGACATCGCAGGGCAATACGCGTGATGCAACGACGATCCAGGGCGCTGCCACCATCGACTGCGAGCATCCGCACATCAACCGCTGGGCAACGGCTAACGGCGGTTGGGCTGTGACCAATCAGGTCTATCAGAACAACGTCACTAACGACGATTGGGATGTCGTACTTGCCTATTACAATCGAAGCGGCGCGCGTCTTGACAGCACATACATCGAGACGAATCTGCCTCGACACAAGACTGGTGCCGATGTCGACGGCTCGGGCAATCGATACCTCGTCACCTATACCACGAGCCCGATAGCTCCGTTCAGCAACAAGGACATACGATGCCAGCGCGTCGACTACTCGTTCTTCTTTGGGCTGACGCAGCCGGAAGCTCCCGCCATCCTCGATACAAATTCTGACTTCGAGGTGCATAGCGTTGCGTATGAGACGACGGGAGACAATCGCTGGCTTGTGCTGTTTCGACACCGCCAAGATGTGTGGGCTCACGTGATCGGCTATCGAGGCCAATCTGTGATCCGCAACCGGTTCCTCGCGGGCGCTACCCAGGGCGGCAACGTGCTAAGCTTCGCTCTGGGTTCAGCCTGCGCCTACGACGCGTCGGATGGGAGGTTTCTGCTGTTCGGCTCTATTTTTGACTTCAACCCAAACTATCAAAGATACTTGGGCAATGTTTGGGCGCACCCGACTCTGCCGTCAACGAGCTCTACCGGCGCAGGCTGCACCGCAGCCACACCAGACTGGAAGCGGCCACTCGGGCTCGGACAGTACGCACCGGGCCGACGCCGCATCGGCACTTTTGGAAGTGGTGTCCTTCTTGAGAGCGCGCCCGTCAATTCGTTCGCCCTTGCAGCCCTGTCGACCGGCGTGACCTCGATTTCGCTCACCGGCATCTCCCCGTTCGGATCAGGATGCACCCTGCTCATCAACACAACGGCGCCCGACTACCTCGGGCTGCTGCCCCCCACACTGGTCAATGGGCTTGGCCAGGCCTACTGGCCAGTGCCGCTGCCGCACAACTTGCCGCCCATCGTGATTCGAGTTCAGGGCCTGCACTACGACCTTGCTGGCACGACGCTCTTCCTAACACGTCGCCTGAACGTGCCGATAGAGAGGTGACCACTTCTGATGGAGCGGTTGCTGGCCTTGGTTCCTCGACCCCCGCAGTGTCCGCTTATTGGGCCGAGCCTGGTTTTTGTCGAATTGGCCAGTTCGGTTCGCCGATGACCAATGACTGATCGTCGGTTTCGGCCGAGTAGGCAGAGCGGTGGCTCGGATCGAACTCGGCAGCCAGCTTGTCGCGAGGAGCCAGGCCGTCAGGCCGCGCGGCGGTAGCTGCACAGCAGTCCGCCAAGTCGCTCATCAACGACCACCCTGTTGCCATTCGGTGGTTCATCGTTGGGCGGCGCGATCCGGTCATTGCCAATGCCTTGGTGCGGTCGGTCCAAATGGCAATGAGCGGCGAAGCTTGAGAGCGTGCGCCGCAGATGTCCTTCGCCAAACAGGATCAGCTTGCTCAAGCACTCTCGCTTGACGGTTTGCACCCAACGCTCAGCGAACGCATTCATGTCAGGTGCTTGGAAGGCCGTGCGCACGATCTTCACGCCAGCGTCTTCGAGG
>CAXBFC010000605.1:0-3613 GCA_963974725.1 uncultured bacterium
TCAGCACCGGGCTAGTGCTTTGTTTCAGGAACAGGATGGCCATCGCGTTGCGCTCGATTTGTTCGTCGCCAGTGACTTCGGCAGGCCAGTCGCCGTTTTCGAGTTGGGCGAGTACTAGCATCAAAGCGCCTTCGAAGTACCAGTCACGATCTTGGATCAGTGCGACTCCGGACAACAGCGCCGCGCGCTCGAGACCATAGAGGTAGTAGTAGTGCCAACGATGTTGACGGGTCAGCGCGCCGGGGTGGTAGCGCACCGTCATGTTCTGCGCGAGCCAGGCGAAGCCATCGTTGCGAGCGCGGTTGGCGTCACTCTGCAGCTTCTTGCGTTTCATCTTCTTGTGGTCGAGAATCGCCGCCTGGCAGATCGCTAGACCCGTGATGCCGGCGCAGGTCATGCTGCCCCAGATGTTGGCTTCGCCATCGCCGCGACCAGGCGCGACATAACTCCAACCGTTGGCGTTGCCATACATGCGCGCGGTTGTATAGGAGCCTTCCGGATCGAACTGCATACGTGTGTGGGTGCGGTAGTCCATCAGTTCCAGGTCGATGCGCTTGCCGCCTTCTTGCTGGTCGTCGAGCAGGTGGTTGGCCGCGGCTTCCCAAACCGACGGCTTGATCTCGACACCGCATAGATGCGCCGCGTACAGTCCGAGCAGCCCGTATTGGTGCACCGAGTTGTCGTAGCGACCGCCGCCAACGTAGTTGAACCGCACCAGGTATTCGGCGTCGACACGGGTGTCGATGTTGGTTAGCAGGCGCGTGACCCACTTCTCCATCAGCGCGCGGTCGGCGTTGGGCACCTTGCGCTTGGCAGGGCGGTCGATCGTGCCAGAACGCAGCAGGCTCATTTCGGATGCTGGCTGGTAGTAGGCTTCGAGAGCCATCAGCGCGTTGCCTAGCGAGTAGGTGTCGACCAGGGTGCGGTTGCGCAGTTCGTTGAGGCACGAAACCAGCACCGGATCGTTCTTCGGCACGCCGCCCTTGATCAAAGCCAACAGGCCAATCGCCAGACGGCCAGAGTGGTACGAGCGGTTGGCCTTCGGGTTCTCCGCCTTGAGCAGTCGGTCGGCCTTCGGCTTCGAGAGTTGTGTGCGCAGCTTCTTGGTGCCCTTTTCGATCGCGCGCTTCACCATCAGCCGGAACTCGGTGTCCTGATTGTGGTGGGTGTACTTCAGCAGCCAGTCTTCCTTTTGATCCAGCGTGCCGGCGGCGTTCTTGAAGTCCTTGCCATTGGTGATCGTGCCGTGCAGGTCCGACTCGATGCGCAGGATGCGTGCGCCGGTGGGACGGATTTCCACCTGACGCCGAAGCTTCAGCTCGCCGTCGAAGCCGTGGTGTACGAACGCCATGACCGAATGGGTCAGGTAGGACTTGTTGTCTTTGCCGGCGTCCGGCTCTTTGGTGGTCTTGACGGTCGCCGTGATCGTTTGCCAGCCTTCGGTATCGATCGCCGATGCGCGACCACGGATCCTGATGTCACCGAGTTCGCGCAATCGTGTCGCGTCCATCTTGATGCTGCCGCCGAGTGGCCCGCAACGCATGTCCATCGCAACCCACCACGCGATTTCGCGCAGGTCGGCGGGCGACTTCCATACGGTTTCGCGCTCCTTGTCGAGTTCGCCTTGCAGCAACATGGGAGGCGGCCGGAACGGACCGAACAAGGCGTTCCTGACGCGGTTGGCGGCGGTGCGTTGTTCGCGTATGGCCTTCTGCAGGTCCTCGATCGAGCGATGGTTGCGAGCCAGCTTGCTGAAGTAGCGCAAGTTGACGTCGAGATACTGGCCGCCGCCGATCTGCGAGCACTTGACCGCGATCGTATTCTCGCCGCGCTGCCACGCGTCGAGTGCTTTGCCGGTGACGAAGTAGGAACGGTTGGTGCCGTAGCGGTCGTCGGCGACGACTAGTTCGCCGTTGAGCCAGATTCGGACGCCGTCATCATGATCGAGTTCGAACCACAGTGCTTTGGGCTTGGAGCGACCGAGGTCGCAGGTGGTGCGGGCACACAAGACGGTAGTGGCCCACTTGGTGCGATGGTTCTTGTTGGCCTTCAAGTCGGGCCCAAAGCCCGCTTTCCCGACGAACCAGCCACGGTCGTCAAACGCCGATTTCTCGAAGTTCTTCGGGGTGTTCTTGGCGGTGCAGGTGAAGTACTTCCACGAGTGCGGTCGGTGGCTTTTGCCGTCGTGAATGGCGACCGTCGACTGCAGTTTCGAAGGGGGCGGCGCGACCTCGAACTGCTTGGTCGTGCGGGTGTATACATGGGCGCCCCGATGAGGGATATCCCAAGCCATGGACTGGCCGTACGCGAAGCTCGCGAGGAACATGCTGGCGAAAGCCATGGTTCCGAGAGACCCAGTTCCGAGAGGCCCAGTTTTCCCGAGAGGCCCAGTTTTCCCGAGAGGCCCAGTCCCGAGAGCCATAGTTGCCAGCTGCAGGGTGGCGAGACGCAGGGTTGCGGCGACGGCGACAAGTCGTTGCATGGTTAGCCGAAATTGAGGCCGCACTCGGGGCAGCGCGTGATGCCGGCAGTTGCGAACTTCGTCAGGCAAGCCGGGCACTGGGTTTCCTCTGCATTGAGGTCACAGACGATATCGCGGACCGGCAGGCCCTGGCGCCTGGCCATGCCGTCGAGGTGGTCTTGGTGCACACGGAGTGCGTCTTGCCGACGTTCGCTCGCGACCGCGAGCCAGGCGTGCGGGCCTCAACCGCCGGGCAGGGGTCCGGTCACGGTCTCGATGTCCGCGCCCTTCAGTTGCTGTAGAACTTCGCGAATGAAGTCGGCCTTGCCTTGGAACGCGAGCTGCATGCCGGGGGGGATGTTCACATCGGCAGTGTAATCGAGTGCGTCGGCTGTGCCACTCGCATCGTCGGTCCAAGGCGCAGAGACTCGCCGCACCTTCGTCGAAGCTGCGGCGGAAGCTTCGGTCGCAGCTTCGGTCGAAGCAGCGGGCTCTACTTGCGCTTCAGGGTGCGAATGGCCGCTCGCACCGCTTGTTCGTCCGCAGGCGTGCTGCCGAAGCCATCGACAACCAACAGCAGATCGTCGTGCAGTTGCACGTGCACGATGCGGCGTCGTGGTTGATCGGGCCTGCTGGCCTTTGGCTGCAGCAGCACCAGGGTGCGGCAGATCGAGCCGTTGGGGTCTTTGTGCCACTTGGCTTCCGCGCTTGCAGTTTGCTCTTTGTCCGCGACCAGGCCGAAGTGGTTGCGGCGGTGGTTGAGCCATCGATCGGCCGTTTCCTTGCTCCATGCCGTCATGCCGGCCGGAACCTGGTTGCCGATCAACCACATGTTGCTGGCGTTCGGGCCGGACCAGCGGACTCGGAACATGGAGCCACCGACGCGGTGTTGGGTCTGCCAACCGTCGGGCCCTTTGAGCAGTACTTGGAAGCGCTCATTCTTGTAGGTGGAGCCCTCGATCATGCCGCCGGTGTGTTGGCGTAGTGGCCGGGTCGCGAGTTCCGCGCCGTTGCAATCCACTTTGAGCAGCATGTAGCTCATCAGTAGCCGATCGACCGCCGTTTGGTGACGGGTCAGTGATGCCTTGCTGGTGCGGAGCAACAACAGGTGCTGCACGCCGCCAAACGCCACGACGTGGAAGATGCTGACAT
>CAXBFC010000606.1:0-3612 GCA_963974725.1 uncultured bacterium
GTCCGGACACGCAACTAGCCCGCATATCCTACGATCAGGTGCGCGCCGCACCGGCATCCGGACTGCTGCCGGCTTCGCGATGCCGGAACGTCCAAGCGTTGTTCGCAAGGAAGTTCAGCGTCGATGCCACGCCAACGCCGATCGCCTGTGCCAGCAAGTAGGGCTGGCTGAGAACCAGCGCCAGAGTCATGGCGATGCCAAACTGCAGGGTCGCGGCACCAAGCGCAACTGCCGTGAACTTAAGGAACTGGCTAGCGCGTCGCACGTCGCCGGTCGCGCGGTCCTTCCAGGTCCAGCCCGCGTTCAGCAGGTAGTTCGTCACAACCGAGACCGCAATGCCACTCAGGAATGCGGCCGCGTGGCGATAGGTGTCGTTCCAGGTATGGAACGCGAAGTTGTAGGCAGCCCACGTGCACGCGAGATTCACCACCACGCCGCTGCTCCCGACCACGCCAAACTTGATCGCTCGCGAGATCGTGCTGGTCGATGCTGGATGCGACCGGTGAGTGCGGCTCGGGTACATGGCCCTAAGCATGCGGTGAGGGTCTCTCTCGAGCTTGTGAACAATCGTTAATGTTCGCTCGCTTCTTAAGACTCCGTATCGCTACGCCAAGCTCATGTGACTAAACCTGCGGCTGTCGCCGAATGCGATGACGTTCTTGGTTCACCGCGTCTGCTTTGCGAGTCGATATCTTCCGACCACGCCTACTCATCGACGACTGCATAGCCACGGAAAGCGATCATGACGACAAGCTGCCAACCGGACCTTTCTGCAAGACCTCTCAGCATGACCGTCGAACGAGTCATGAAGGCCAAGGCGAATGCCATCTACGAGGCCTGGACCGAGAAGTTCGATGCTTGGTTTGCTCAGCCCGGTGAGTTGCTCATGACTCCCGAAGTGGACAAGCCGTTCTTCTTCTACAACCGGCGAGACTGGGGCAGGCACGCCCACTACGGAAGGTTCTTGACCCTGAAGAAGAACGAGTTGGTCGAGATGGCCTGGGTGACCGGCGAAGGAGGCACTGAGGGCGCTGAGACGGTCATCCGAGTTCAACTATTTGCCCGCGACGATGGCACGTTGCTACGGCTCACGCACTCGGGATTCGGCAGTGAGGTTTCGCGCGATGCGCATGAAGCGAACTGGCCGGAAGGACTAGAGACCTTGGACGACGCACTGTCGCAGCAAGACCAGTCGTAGTCCTTCCGTTCCCCGCGGCGTATCCGGCAGCGCCGGCGAACCAGGGCGATCAGGGCGATCAGGGCCGCGCGGTCGCCAGCGCCAAACGCGCCGGGTTGCCGTCACTGAGCACCCAGACGAATACGGTCGTCGCGCCTTCCAGCTGATTGGCAGCGAGATCGACCGGCAGCGGCGTCAACACTTGCGCAACCAGGTCGCCCGTTGGCAGATCGTGCTGCAACTGCACGTCGGCACGGTTGCCGGTGCGCTTGACTTCGAGCAGCGACAGCGCATGACCAGCAGTCGGTGCCATCATCTCGATGTGCAGCGATCGGTCCTCTTCGTGGCGCACGCTGACCGCCGGTCCAATCCAGTTGGGAGTCGTCATAGGGATCGTAGAATCCTCGCTGCCGCTCGCGCAGGCGAACGACAACAGCATCGGAAGCAGTAATACGGCCCGCATTAGTTCATCCTCCGGAACGTGCGCTCTTGCTGCGTTGTGGCGCCGAGTGACTGCACGGTGGCCAATTCCTGCAGGCCAAAGCTCAGGTCACCGGGGTTCTGGCCCGCGATGATCGTCACCGACAGCGGTTGGTCAATGTCGGGGTAGGCACCGAACAACTCGCCGGCGTCGCCGAGCAGATCATCGTTGTCGCGGTCCGTGCCCGCTACCAGCAGGTAGGTGCCGTCCGCGACGTTCTGCATGGCGAATGAGAAGTTCTGACCAAGCTGGGTCTCGGTTTGGTAGAGCGTTTCCAGTGTCACCGGGTTGACCAATAGCACGAACACCGTGTCATCCGCAACTGTCGACTGCCCAACCTGAACGCGCACGCCGACATCGATGCTGACGGTATTGCTGCCATCGGTGTAGTTGAGCGTGACGGTCGTTTGCTGCACGCCGTTGGCCAGGCCAGTGCGATCGACAACCAGGTCGAGCTGGTCACCATCAATCTTGTTGAGGGCGGTCACTTCGAGGACGTTGCCATCGAGCCACGCAACCGGTGGATTGGCGAACCCGTCGACGAAGGTCAGATCACCGACGCCAGCGTTCTGAAGGGTCACACTCAAGCCCGTGTCGTTCGCACCGAAGTCGACCACCGCGGTGGATGCCGTCAGCACCGGCGCACTCGGTGGCGTGCCACCGTTCGTCGATGCAGCTTGCACAGCGGCCAGCGCGTCGAGCAGGCGGCCGCTGTTCGGCAAGCCAGTGTTGCCAGTCGCGTTGCCGATCAGGACTTCGCGGATTTGCGCGCCGTTCAGCGCAGGGTTGGCAGCCTTGATCAACGCCGCGACGCCGGCGACATGCGGACACGCCATCGAGGTGCCGTTGAGGAACTTGAAGAACAAGTTGCCTTGATCGTCCGCGATCGTCGACAGCACACCATCCGGAAAATTGTCGCCATTGCGGTCGGCGCTCATGTCACCACCTGGCGCCCACAGGTCTACCGTCGGACTGAAGTTCGAGTAGGGAGCGCGCTGCCCGACGAGATCGACTGCACCAACCGACAACACCGAATCAAAGGCGGCCGGCGAACTCGGCTGGTCGGAGTTGTCGTTGCCGGCGGCAGCCACCAACAAGACACCCGCCGCGGCAGCCTGGTTGCAAGCCTGCTCAAGCACCGCGTTGAGGCCCGGGCCACCGAGGCTCATGCTGATGATGTCGGCGCGCTGCGGCGGCACCGTGCCGGTCGCGTTCGGCAAGCCAGCGGCATAGAGGATGCCCTGCGCAATGTCGTCGATCGTGCCACCACCCTGGCCGAGGCATCGCACCGTCATCAGGCGGCAGTTCCAATCGACACCCGCAACGCCTTGGCCATCGTTGCCGTTGGCGCCGATCGTGCCGGCGCAGTGCGTGCCGTGGAAACTCGACCCCTGTGGCGACCCCATGTCGCCGACGTCTTCTGGATCCGGATCGCGACCATCACCATCGCGCGCCGCCTGCGGATTGCTGATCATGTCGTAGCCACCGATCAGGCGGCCCGAGAAGTCCGGGTGCGCAGAAACGATGCCGGTGTCGAGCACCGCGACGATGACGTTGGCCGAACCCTGAGTGACGTCCCACGCCTGCGGCAGGTTGATCTGCGGGTAGTGCCACTGCTTGTCGTAGAACGTGTCGTTGGGCTGGATGAGCGCCTGCAACAGGTAGTTCGGGCTCGCACAGAGCACGCCCGGGATCGACTGCATCTCCTCCGCCGCGTCACAGGTCGCCTTTTCGACGCAGTCCTCGACGACCGCTCCGTCGCGCCACGACGAACGACCTTCAGCCTGGCGAGCATGGAACACTGCCATGCGGCCCCCACCGCCACGCACTAGATCCATGCGTTTGTCGATCAGGTCCTGCGCGTCGATGTCATCAATGGTCTTGCCAGGGGCAAACCAGACGACGACCTCGCCGGGCACCATCGGGGACTGCAACGCTGCGGCCGAGGACGTCG
>CAXBFC010000607.1:0-3585 GCA_963974725.1 uncultured bacterium
CGGGACAAACAGCACGCCATACGTAGCGGCTGCAATCACCATCGCGCGCAGTCGACCTGCTTGGAAGCGGCGCCACAGGATGCCGGCTACGACCATTGCCGCCAGTCCGCGGTACATCAGGTCGATCTGCCAGCCGACCAGCAAGCCGTGCACGATCGTGACCGCGACGAAAACGACGATCGCTGCCAAGATGGATGGCACGTAGCTGATCACGAAGCTCGTTGCGACCGGGGCGTCCGGCTCCTCTTCGGGCAGTTCTTCGGGTGCGATGCGGTCGGTGATGCGACGTGCGTGCACGATGGCGCTCCCTGGGGAGTCAGGGTCTGGCTCATTGTCCGGCGAGCGGCGGTCACGCCATTCGCCTTCGGTCGCTGCCGTTGTGAGCGTGCCCGAATCGTCCCAAACCGGCGTGGGCTCGCCCCACATCGTGTTGAGGTCGGAGTCGGGCGCGGCTACCGGCGTCGGCGGTGCCTGCTTGCCCCCCTTGGGTGCCTTGACCTTGACGCCGCGCTTCTGCAGTTCTTGCAGGCGTCGCTGCTGGTAGTCGGTCTGCTGCGGCTCGGTGATGGACTTTTTCAGGTTCGCGAGCTTTGGGTCCTCGAACACCGCAGAGTCATCGTTCCACGGGCCTTTCTTGCCAGACTCGATGGGCTCGACCCAGTCTTCGTCGTCGAACGTGTCGCTGATATCGCCGTTGGGATCCATACCCTGATGCCATCGGCAGTTCAGGGCACCCTGGTTGAGCCCGCGATGCTGTCGGTATCAAATGCGTGCCATCAGCGGACTTGGAGCCGGTGAGATCGAAGCCAGAAGGTTGTCTGGCGCTGGTCCGCACCGTGGCGGTCGACAGGTTGGATCGAACATCCGGTCTGGCCGTCCGTTCAGCTACGTGGGCTAGGATGAGGACCATGGTGTGCCGCCGGGTTGTTGTCGCCCTCGCTTTGATGCTGCCCTCGTGCTCGGTGATGGAGGTCGCGCACGACATCCCGTGCATCATTGGCGGTGAGCAGCGGGTCGTGCGGGCATGGATCGATGTCAACGGCCCTGGCTCGGCGATGTATGGCGTGATGTTCGACTCCTACCTGCCGCTCGATGTGCTGATCTCGCCAGTGGTGTCGGTCGTCGGCTTGTTCGACTCGCGGGTGCGCACGAAGGGCTCGTGGCTACTAGGGCCCATCCCGCACGTGGCGGCGATGATTCTGCCGGGACTGACAAGCGCGTATGAGGTTCTGGACTTGTCAGAGTTGCACTTGCAGTTGCCCGCTGAGGCGACTCTCGAAGATGTTCGCGAGGCGCTGTTGGAGCATTGGTTGCCAACGCACTTCGAGCGAGCGGGAGAGGGGCAGCCGCTACTGGAGCCGCCGCCGAGCCCCTACTTTTGGGGGCAGATCGGCGAAATCAAGTGGTTGCACGAGGGCCGCGCCACAGGGAGCGCTGGGAGCGTAAATGCCCCGCAGGAGCATTGATCCCACCGATCAGATCACGAACGGCTCGTCGCCGATGTCCGGCGAGTAGTACTTGATCCGCATCGCGCTGACCTTGCCGGTGGCCTGGTCGAATACGTTGATCTCGTCCAGATCGCGCCCGTAGACGTGCAGCGAGATCGTCGGCTTGTTGCTGGTGTTGCCAATGCGATGGATCTCTTCGAACGGCGGCAGCAGGTAGGCGACCCCGCCCTTGCCGACATCGGTGCCGCGGGACTGCTCTAGTTCGCAGAAATCGGGCCGCGAGCCGTCGTCGAGGCGGTCATAGCAAATTTCCTCGAGGGTGTTGTCGACGATGCCCATGACACCCCAGCAGGCGTGGTCGTGGATCGGAGTGATTTGGCCGGGCTGCCAGACCAGGGACAGGATGATGAAGCGGTTCTTGGGGTCCTTGTGGAGCAAATGCCGGGTGTAGCGGTCGGATTCGCCGATCCGGTAGCGCTCTTCGAGCCAGCGGTCATCGCTGCAAAGCTCTTTGGTAGCCTTGGATACCTCTCGGATGATGATTTTGTTGGCCGGGCGCTTGTCGAGCACCTGCTCAATCGAGCGAACATAGTCCTGAAGGCCGAAGCCGATCGGTGAAGCTGTGGACATCGGGGGGATCGTCGGGAAGATGGCGGGCGTTCCGCCGGTCTCAGTCACCCGGCCATTGTGGCCGGTCCGAGCCTGGTTGACCAATCCGCTGTCCAGACATGATTTTCGTGCGATCCATCCCAACGGCCCTTTCCGTCATAGGTCTTCTGCTCCTTACCGGCTGCAGCACCAGTTCGGTGATCGAGCGCAGCGAGAAGCTGGCCAGCCTGGGCGACTACCGGCACGCCTACGAAGAAGTCTCTATCGAGTTCAACCGCCAGCTGCTCGAGGGTGAGGTCGATCCGGCTCTCGCCGAGCAGCACGCCAAACTGAGGCTCGAGTACCTGCGCGATCGCGCCCAAGCGCTGATCTTTGCCGAGCGCGAAGATGATGCGTTGGACGTGCTCGACAAGTTGCACGCGCTCGATCCGGACTATCCGGGCACGCCGCCGCTGCGATTGGCGGCGACCGAGAAGAAGGCCAAGCGCATCGTTCAGCTCGCCAACGAGATGCTCAACCGCAAGGACTTCACCGGCGCCATGGAGAACTACTTGCGGGCGCAAAAGCTGGTGCCAGGCTTCAAGCTGGCGCAAGAAGGCATCGACGGCGTAGCCGTGGTGCTGGCGCGCATGAGTGCTCGCGCGCAACAGCAGATGCTGCAGGCGTGGCGCAAATACCCTGACTTCCGCCACATTGAAGTCGCCTGGCACGCGGCGTCCGTCATCCACAACACGCCGGATCCGACCGACGAGCAGCGCAACAGCGCCGAGCGGTTGGCCAAGAACGCCAAGCGGGAGAGCGCCCTGCTCAAGCTGAAGGAAGCCCAAGACTGCGAACGCGACAATCAGTTTGGTGCGGCGCTGATGCTCTATCGTTCGGCATTGCAGCTCGATCCGGAGTTGCTCGCGGCATCCGAAGCGATCGGCAAGATGAAGAAGGAGCTGATGGCGCTCGGTCTGCTCGAACAGGCGCAGATTGCGATGCGCAACGACGAGTTCGAGACTGCCGACGAGTTGCTGCAAGAAGCCCACGAAGTTTCGACGTTGTCGCGCGCCGAGATCAACGACCTGATGATGCAGTCCCGCAAGATGCACGGCAAGAAGGACTACCAGGCAGCTCGCGACCTCGAGGTCATGGGCAAGAAGGCGGAAGCCCTGGCGGCTTACATGGCATTGGCCAAGAACTGGCCGAAGGGGCTTGAGGATGAAGAGGCGCGCATTGTCGGTTTGACGATCGACGTACAAAGTGCCAAGACCGAATGGGCTGCTGCCGAGCAGGCCGAAGCCGAGGGCAAGCTCGAAGAAGCGCTCGATCACTTCGTGACTGCCGAGCGTTTCTACGCGGAGTGGCGCAACGGCGAAGAACACATCGCGCGGCTGCGCAAGATGATTGCCGAGAAGGCGGCCGCAGCCTCAGGCGGCGGTAGTTAACAGTCCGCTACTTGACGGATCTCTAGAGGTCCTGCCGAAGAGCCGCGCACAACGCGTGCGGCGGTCTCGCCGCACTTGGCGGCCCACGAGAGCCTCGC
>CAXBFC010000608.1:0-3570 GCA_963974725.1 uncultured bacterium
CAACACCGCACCTTCGAGCGCGCCGCCGCGACGAAGCGAGAACGGCGACGGCAAGTGACAGAGTTCGACGCCCGGAGGCACGGTGACGGCGGCACTCATTGCTTCGCCCCCAGCAACAAGGCGTGCACGTCCTGCCACAAGGCCTCGGCGGTGCGTTCGTAGCCGACTCCGAGGCCAGTATGGACGCGCAAGCCGGACGGCAGTTCGTAGCCATAGACGACGCGATCCGCGGGCGCTGCCAGTAGCGACCCCAACGCGACTTCTTCGAACGCGGCCCGCAGATCGGTGCCGCTGCGGCCACCGCGCGCAATCAGGCGGGTCGTCGCACCACGCGACGCGCGCTCGCGCAACGCCGTGGGATCGAGGTCGCGAACGTCTTCGCGTTGCACCGAAGCGAGCCCCGGGGACTTGGTGAACGTACTGCCGAACAACGCCGACCAAACACACAGCAACTTGGTCGCAGCATCACTGCCGTCGAGATCGAGCGTTGCGTCCGGCTCAAGGAAACCGAGGCGCTGCGCTTCGGCAATGCCTTCGTCGACCGACGCGCCATCCTCGATCGCCGTGATGATCGCCGTCGTCGTGACGTTGCCCACCAGCGCCAAGCCGTGGCAATCACGCTGCAGCTCATCGAGCTCGGCGAGCAACTGCGCGCCGGTTCCGCCGAGCACGGCGTTGACGAGCACGCGGGAACGGGTTGCGGAAACCAGCCAATCCGCAGCAGCCTCGGCGAGACCGTTCTTGCTGCATAGCGCCAGCGAAGCGCCGCATTGCAGGGCCGCGCGGCCACGCTGGACGGCGGCATCCGTGTCGGCGGCGTGTGATGGCGTTGCGTCGACCACGATGTCGGCCGACACCAAACGGATCGCCAACTCGGTCGGAATCGTTTCTGCCCCGGGCAGTTCGCACAAACGGCCGCCGGCGTGTTTGTGGCTCACGATGCCCTCCGCCGCGAGGCCTTCGCGCTGGAACACTGTTCCCGAACGATCGCTGACGGCCACCAGTCGCAACGATTCTGGCGGGCGCGCCTGCAGCTGCCGCAAGAACGCGCGACCAACTTGACCAGGCCCGATCAGGTGCAGCGTCTTTGCCGGTTCGACGTGCCCCACCTCGCCAGAGCTTGACGGGCTTTGCTGGCCTTGCGGGCTTTGCTGGCCTTGCGGGTCTGGTTGGCCTGGCGACAGGCCGCTCGACAAGAACGCATCATTCGACGCGGCGGCGGTTTCTGTGATCGAAGGGAATTCGCCAGGGCTTGGCGCCAGCGGGTCGAGTCGCTCGTCATTGCCGCGCGCAGGATTCGAGCGCGGAGTCGCGGAGTCAGTCATCGGAACAGTCCTTGTGGCAGGGCCCGTTGCCAGTTCCGTTGGCGCAGACGTCGCAGATGCGCCCACCGCTCACTCCAGGTGCGCGTGCCCAGGAGGCACACGCCGTTGCCGGAGTGCTTGGCAGACTCATCTTTCGACCACCCGACTTCCACGAGGAAGGTAGATGACTGGCCGTGGGATTTGGCACCTGCGTACGACGAAGGCATGAAGCGATCGTTGCTCGTGGTTGCCCCAGCGTCGTCGGGCCCGTCCCTCAGCTGGTCTGGATGAGTTGTTGCTGCAACGAGTATCGGCAATCCAGTTCCTCGTCAAGAGCCTCACCGCCATTCGCTACGATTCCAAGGCACGCCGCGGCTCTGCGGAGCACCTGTTGGCCGCCCCCACAGGACCCGGAATACGGCGCCGCGTCGCCCCCTCTAACCGCTCGACTAGAACGCGAGATGCACTGCACACGACTTCTCTTCGCCAGCTGCTGCGCAGCCCTCCTGAGCCTGACGGCGTCCTGTGAAACCGTCGGCCCGAACGGCCACGTCACCCGGACCTACGAAGTGAAGGACCTCGTGCTGGCCCAGCAGCCGGGCAGCAAGCCGTTCTTGCCGATGTATGCCTTGCTGGTCAACATCGTCAAGGCAACCGAGTTGTCCGAGCTACCCAAGGGCACCTACACGGTGCGGCCGGAAGCCCGCGGCGTGCTGCTGGTGACGGCGCCGGCGAAGATGCAGGACCAGGTCGCGACGGTGCTCGCCGACCTGCGCAGTTTCGCACAAGAACAGAAGAACGGCTGAAGCCTGGGGCCCCAGCTATCGACCCTTCTTCATGCGAACGCGCTGCAGCAATCGGGGCGCAGCGGGATTGCTCGGATCATTCGTCGACACCTCGATTAGTAGCTTCTCGGCCTCATCGTAGCGGGTCCCCTTCACGCCGAAGTACTGGGCCAGCGTCATCTTTGCTTCGGGATGGAACAAGTTGCCGTAGGCCTCGTACATGTCCGTCAACTCCGCCTCAGCTTCTTCATGGCGACTGACGGCAGCGCGCATCATGGCGCGCACTTCGCGGAGCTGTGGATCTGGCAGCAACGCCCAGGCAGCTGCCGCCTCGACTTCCTTGAGCACCTTCTCGATGACGCCCGGATCGCTGCGACCGAGGTAGAACTTCATCTGCAATGGCTCCCTCGCGTGCTCAATCGCGGGCGCACGCAAACGGTGGCCGACGAACGTGTGCGCGCTAAACAGCACCCAACCGACCAGCAGCCCCATGACCACCCAGCCGGCCGTGCTGCGCCGGCCATCCTGTTTCAGCACGGTGTGCTGGAAGGTCACGTTCTTGTTGACCACCAGACGCACCAACAGCAGCACGAACACCGCGGTGATCACGCCAAGGCCAACCGCCATCAAGAACGGAATGCCTTCCCCGAACCACGCACCGCGGAACGTCCATTGGACCGCGACGAACGCGACCACCGCCATCAAGATCTCTTCCCACCAGGCAAAGTCGGCGCGCGCCTGGATGCGCTGCTGGCTGGACGTAAACGGCGTCGGCTTCGCGAAGCCAAACGACAACGCATCGGTCGGACAAACCGAAACGCAGTCCATGCACTTCATGCAGCCCGGATCGACGACCTGGCCGTGTTTGGCGACTTCTTCATGCACGCGCACGTTGCTGGAGCACGACGTCGTGCAATGGCCACAGTGCTCGCAGTTGTCGTTGACGGTGATGCGCATCGGTGCGACGCGGTCCGCCAGCGAGAAGAACGCGCCATAGGGGCAGCCGTAGGTGCAGAAGCCCTTGGCCCCTAGCCACCACACGATCAGAAAGCCGACGACGAGGAACGTGCCGATCGCCATGATTGGCCCCGGAAACCGAGCCCACAATTCGGTCGTCGTCACTTGCCACTGCCAATCCTTGACCCCTGGCACAAGCTTCGGAGTCAACCAAGTCCATGCGTTGGCCTTGCCCCACTCTTGCCACAGCCACGCGTGAATTGGCGGCCACAGGAACATGTAGAACCCCACCACCCACGGCGCAAAGACCAGCAGGCGGGAACGAACCGGACGCGGCTTCATCCCGAACTTCTTCAGCAGCCAGGCACACAGGTCCTGCAGCGCGACGACATGACACGCCCAGCCGCAGAACCAACGGCCGAAGATCAAGGTGGTCGCGATCAGGCTCAAGAACAGGATGAAGCCGGCATTGATCCGCCCCAGCTCGACCGTTTCCATCGCTTCCGACGGCTCGACCGGGGTCA
>CAXBFC010000609.1:0-3551 GCA_963974725.1 uncultured bacterium
AGCGCGTAGACGTCTTCTGGGGTGCGTTCCATCGCGCGCCGCAGCGTCGAGAGTTGCAGTCGGAACGTGTCGCTGGACTCGGTGCGGAAGTCGATACGCAGTCCGTTGGACGAGAACGTCTTGGCGTCCAGGTCGGTGCCGAATGCTCCGGCGAACGCTTGTCGCACCTGCTCCTTGACGATCGCCGCGGCGGGGGCGACGTCCTCGGCGAACTTCTTGCGCAACAGGTCTTCGAGCGCGCTACCGAAGTCGTCGAAGCGGCGTCTGAGCTTGCGACCATCACGAAACTTGACCGTCGAACTGACTTGCTCTTCGCTCGGTGCGTAGGTGCCGGGCTGCACACCGAGCGCGGTGAACAGTCCCGAGGTTCCATCGGATAGCGTCAACGTCTCAGGGGTCAGCGATTGGATCGAGAAATTGCGCTGCGCGTCGTCGAACTCGGCATTGGCGCCCGCGTCGGCGGCGTCGATGCGGGCGATCACGTCGTTGAGCGAGTCCGCCAGCACGTCGACCGTCAAGTTGACGCCGTTGACCGAGAAAGATCCGGACGTGATTCCGGCAAAGGCGGCAACGCTGCCGAGTGCGAGCGTGCGTTCATCGTCGGTGCCGGCTTGCACGGTTGCCGAATCGAGTTTGGTTGCGGCCAGGAAGCCCGAAGTGTCGTTGCCTACTACAACCGTGGCGGTGCTGCCGGGCGTGTCCTGGGTTAGCACCAGGCCTTCGGACGCGGTGTCGAAGGTTGCGGTCACGCCGGCTGCAGAGGCGTTGATCTTGGTTAGCACGCTGTCGATCGAATCGCCGGCTACCACACTGATCTGCACGCCGTTGACCTCGAACGTGCCGCTGCCGACCGATACTCCGGGATCGAAGTTGGGGTTGGCATTGCCAGTGCCGTTGAATGCATTCTGCGTGTTGACGACACTGCCGACGCTCGCGGAAACCTCGACGTCGAATCGATCACCTGCTGTCACGGTGCCGCTGCCGAGCGCGATCGTCAGGCCGTTGTTGACCGTTACTTCGGTGCCGGCGGCATAGCCGATGCCAAAGGTCAGCGTGTCGATCAGTTGGCTGTTGCTGTCGCGCACTTCGAGCTGCACCGGCGTGATGCCGACGATGCCGCCACTGACCGCTTGCAACGTCAACGTGTCGTCACCCTGGCTACCGTCATAGACGCCGTCTACCAGCGGATCCGCCGAAGAGGCGCCTTCGAACCCCGGTGTGCGCGGAGTGAACGATGTCGGGACGGCGTTGATCTCTGCGGTCGACGAGAGCTGGGCCGAGGTTTGTTCGGTGGAAATCTGGAGCGCGTTCGCGGACTGCGCGAAGCTGGGGCCGGCGACTGTGCCCGTGGTAATGCGCCGGGTGCTAGCGGCCGCGCCGAGCAGTTCCGCGGCTTTGCGAAGTCTCTGAGTGAGACTGTTCAACTCGCGTAGATCGGTAGTGTTCTTGGCTGCCGCCGGCGTCGCATTGCTCACACGGCTGGTGCGGAAGTAGAGCGCGCTACCAAGGCGTGGATTCGCTGAATAGGGTGTCGCTGAAGATACGAGCATGGCTTCTCGAGCTGTGCATCTTCTCGACACTGTCTGGCGCTTCGTTGATCGCGGAGCGGCCCCTGTCTCGCAACGGGAATGTGCGGGGTTGCGCGGCGAACCCGTTTGGTGGGAGCACCGGGGAGTGCGTCACTGTGAGGGTTTCACTGTGAAGGTCTCACTGCGGAGTCACTTCTTCTTGGTCGCAGTCCATCGCGATAGGAAACCGCGCCCGATCGAGTGCGTCATGCCAACCAGGGTGTCGCCGACGAGAACCGCGGATGTGTGGTAGTTGCCCGACCCGTCCGCGGTGATGAACGCCAACCGGAGTTCTCCCCAAGTCGCGTCGAGTCGGCTATCGCGCATCTCCGAATCGTAGAAGCTCCCAGCCAGTTGCTTGTTGGCGACGGACTCGATGACCATCTCCTTGTAGTGGGGCGCCGCGCCCGGCGTCGGTCGCAGATCGACGCGCCAAGTGCCGAGCAACACTCTTGGCTCTGGAGCCGGTCGGCGCAGTTCGAGTTCGTTCCGAACCAGCCACTTGGCATCGGTATCGGCGGTTGCTCGCACGGTCTTCTTCGTCAGTAGAACACCATCGCGAAGGCTCATGGTCACCCGCACATCGACGTCCTTGCCGTCGTCGCGGCCGACGGTGGCGAGCACCATCGACCATTTGGCGTCGTCGGTGACGTCGCGTTCGACGACCCGGTACTTGGTTTGCTCGACGTTGCCGCCGCCCTGGACGAACGTCGACGTGATCTCGCCGCGTTCGCGATCAACGGACAGCGTGTCGAGGGCATAGATCGTTCGCCCGGGGTCATTGTACTCGATCCGACGGACCACGTAGGAACTGTCGGGGGCGACATCGATCGTGACGCTCGACGGAATCGAGACTCGCTTGCCGGAGCGGTAGTCGCGATACGCCAGGGTGCCGATCCACGTGCCGGCGACCGAGCGAACCGGCGAAAGCTCGGTTGTTTGCTCTTGGCGCTGGGTTGCGGATGACTTCGGTCTGGGCGACGGTTCTTGGGTTGCTGCTGGGCTCTGGGCTACTGCTGGCGCGCCAGCGAGAAGAGCGAACGTGACGATTGCGAGGGGATGCATGTCTGCTCCCGCCCTTCGTAGCTGGTAACGCGGCGGATGCAGGAACCCTGTTGGGCTCGCGCCAGGCGCGCCTGCGGTCGGTTTCCGCGACCATTGCATCTACCCGGCCAGGCTCAGCGAACTCACCCGGGTGACGGGCCCGGCAAGAGTGGAGTCTGCAAGGGTCCTTGTGCCACCGCCTCCGGATCGAGCTCGTTGCACGGGATGGATCCGATGGTTCCGTTGCGACAGTTGGTCGGCGATTTCCCACTCGAGGTCGACGGCATTTGGGGCTGACTGCTCAGCCCGCTTTCCCTGACAAGAGTTGCTGCCATGTTTGGTCTATTCCGTAGAGATCCCGTCAAGAAGCTGGAAGTCGAATACCGCAAGCTGCTTGAGGAAGCGCGCGACCTGCAGCGCAAAGGCGATATCCAAGGCTTTGCCGCGATGACG
Organism: uncultured bacterium; assembly: GCA_963974725.1. Taxonomy (GTDB): domain Bacteria; phylum Planctomycetota; class UBA1135; order UBA1135; family UBA2386. Next base: position 3,066 of record CAXBFC010000609.1, read on the forward strand.
GCTCGCACTGAGGCCTTGGCTCAGCAAATCGATGCCATCAAGGCCGGCAAGAAGGAAGCCAAGGGGTGATGCGTCGTTGGCTTCGGTAGCTCCTTGTTGGGGATTCGGCGGGTTTTGTGACCCCTCTTGGCCACGCCACCCCATCCATGGGCATGATCGATGCGATCTTGGCTGCGAGCAACCAACCGCGCCGCGCTTGTGATGCGGTGGCAGATCCGGCGGACGAAGCTGCCGGCGAGCTGATCCGGCGCCACTGGCCGGCGGTGAGGCGCTATCTGCGTGTTTTGGGCGCCGATCCCGCGGCCGCCGATGACCTTGCTCAGGACGTGTTCGTGGTCGCGTTGCGGAGGAGATTGAAGACCGGGGCGGGAGCACTGCCGTCTGGTTGCGTCGCACGGCGCGGCATCTGTTTCTTGTCCACACGCGCAAGCGGCGGCCGATCAACCTCGAAGTTGCCGAGCTGGTCTGGGAGCAACATGGCGACGA
>CAXBFC010000610.1:0-3550 GCA_963974725.1 uncultured bacterium
TGCTGAGGGGTTTGTTGCTTCGGGGCTTGTTGCGTCGGGGCGGCGAGCGCGGAGAGCGCGGCAGCCATGGGCATCAGGCCAGCAGCGATTGGCAGCAAGCCAGCGAGGACGAGGGCGGTCAGCTTCATGCGCTGCACGCTACCCGAAACGAGTCTGTTCTGGGGCTGGTTGCCGTTAGCTTGCAATCATGCAACGCAAGACCCTGATCCTTGGCGCGACCTCGGCGATCGCCGCCGAAGTAGCGCAGATTTGCGCGGCCCGCGGGGACCAGCTGTTCTTGGTGGGGCGTGATCCTCAAAAGCTCGGCAGCCTGGTGGCTTCGCTTGGACAGTCTGTGGTCGGGTCGGAGAGCTGTGATCTCGATGAGTTTGACCAGGCCGAGGCGCGGGTTGCACGTTGGCTCGAGCAGTTGGGCGGTGTCGACCGCGCGCTGATTGCGCATGGCTATCTCGGGGATCAGCAGCGCAGCGAGCGCGAGTTTGCGTATGCGCACAAGATCATCGGCACGAACTTCGTAAGTGCAGTGTCGTTGCTGATGCCGCTGGCGAACGTGTTCGAGGCGCAGGGCCACGGCCACCTGGCTGCGATCACGTCCGTCGCCGGGGAGCGTGGTCGGCCGCGCAACTACACCTATGGTGCTTCGAAGAGCGGCCTGACGAACTATCTCGAAGGCTTGCGCAGCCGCCTCTATCATCACGGGGTGCGAGTGCACAACCTGAAGCTTGGGCCGGTCGATACGCCGATGTCCGCCGGTCATCCCCAGAATTTCTTGTGGGGGAAGAAGCGGCCGGTCGCGCACGGCATCGTGCGCGCCATGGAACGCCGTTGGCACACGAGCTACTTGCCGCGCTCGTGGGCCGCGGTCATGAGTATTGTGCGGGTGTTGCCGGAGTTCGTGTTCCAGCGATTCGGATTCCTCGCTGGCCGATAGTCACAACCAGCTTGCGGAGTCGGCGGCGCAGTAGTCGCCGGGTTGCGCGCAACGTGCGCGGCCGGCGATTCCTGTCATGGCGCTGCGGCAGCACGATGTAGTTGTTGGCGTAGTCCTGCGCTTCGGGGTAGCCGTCGTCGACGAAGTGAACTGGCTGGATGTCCGTTCTGTTCATGGCAAGACCATCGATTCGGATCATCAAGGCAAGGTTAGGGCTGTGTGCAGTTTTGCCGGGGCAAGGGGCCTTGCTCGGTGGTGGCGCCCCGGCAGGCATGCGCAGAGCGGCGGGCGCTGTCTCGTGCACTCGGTATCTTCTCCGGACCTCGGCGCCGAAACGCCATGGCATGTCCAGGCACTGATAGAGTGTCCGCGACGTCCCAATCGCCAAGTGCCAAATTGCAGGGCGCCAGTCGCAAGGCGCGGTTAGCAACGTCGCCGTTGGCCTGCTGATCTCACAAACCCGAGTCTCATGAATCATTCGAAGATCCTGTCGTCGCTGATCACGTGCTACGTCTCATGCGCGATGGCCACGGCCCAGACGACCAACTTCTCGGACCAAACGATCGCGGCCGGCATTACCGGTGTGCACGTCCCCACCTATTCGCACTCGTACGCTGCCGGGGGGGGCGGTTGGCGATTTCAATCGGGATGGCTTCCAGGACATCTTCTTGGCATCTGGCGGCAACCTCCCGGACCGCCTGTTCGTCAACAATGGCGATGGCACGTTTGATGAAGAGGCTGCAGCCTGGGGAATCGCGGTGTCGCATCGCGGCACCGGTGCCGCGGTTGGCGACTTCGACAATGACGGTTGGTTGGACCTGTTCGTAACCAGCATGGGGCCGGCGAACAGCAACGCGGTTGGCCACCACAAGCTGTATCGCAACAACGATGGGCACGGCTTCACCAACGTCGCGACGGCGATGGGAGTGAACTCCACCGGAACGGCGGATGGATGGGGTGGTGCGTTCGCTGACTATGACAACGATGGCGATCTGGATCTTGCCGTTTGCGGATTCCAGCAAGGTGCGACCAACAAGCTGTTTCGCAATGACGGTTTGAGCTTTACCGATGTAACCGTAAGTGCGGGATTGGCCGCGTCGCTTTCGAACATCAGCGGCTTCGCGATCAAGTTTGTCGACATGGACGGCGACTTGGACCAAGACTTGATTTGGATCGGGGACTTCGGGACCAGCAAGTACTTCGTCAACAACGGCAATGGCACGTTCACGGACTTCACTGCCGGTTCGCTCACCGCCAACGATGGTACCGAAATGGGGGTGACGGTTGCAGATATCAATGAAGACGGCTTGTTCGACTTCTACGTGTCGACGATCAACAGCAACAACCTCTACATCAATCAAGGCGGCAACGTCTTTGCCAATCAAGCGAGCGCAGCGAACGTGGTCACCGGCGGGTGGGGATGGGGCACTGTGGCGATCGACATGAACCACGACACGCGAATCGACTTGCTCTCGACGTCGCAGAGCCAGCGCCAATACGCGTGGCGCAACGTATCGACAACACCGCAGAACATGCAGTTCCAAGAGACCGCACTCAGTATCGGTCTATTGTCGACGGTGTCGGGCCGCGGTTTGTCGAACATCGACTACGACAACGATGGCGACCAGGATTTGGTGATCTTCCCCTACGGCGGTCCCATGGTGCTGTATCGCAATGATCTGTCTGCTCCGAATACGCATTGGCTGCGCGTCTTTCTGGACAACGGGTGTTCGACAACCATTGCCGCCGATGGGGTCGGCGCGGTGGTTCGGGCGACGGTCGGTCCGCGGACTTGGATGCGTGCCGTAGAGGCTGGCAACAACTACCTCAGCAACAGCGAGTTGTCGGCGCACTTTGGCCTGGGCGCATCGAGCAACGTCGACACGCTGACGGTTACATGGCCAGATGGCCAGGTGACGACGATGAGCAACGTTCCTGCTGACCAAACGATTGCCGTGCGCGCGCCAGCCAGCGTCGCCTGCTCGACTCCGGTCGGCCCGGGGTGCAGTGGTAGCAATGGCGTGCCGACCCTGTTGCCGCAAGCAGGTTCCATTCCGGCGATCGGATCGAGCTTGATGGTCGACCTTGGCAACCTCGATCCGTCCGGCGCACCGGCGTTGATGGCCGCCGCGCTCAATCCGTGGTCACCGGCCCTGGAGTTGACGTCGCTCGGCATGCCGGGATGTCACCTATACGTTGGCACGCTCGCTGCGAACTTGTTCACGCTGGCGAACAATGGCGGCACGGCCACGTGGGTTCTGCCGGTGCCGTTGAACCCGGTGCTACAGGGGCACGAGGTCTACCTGCAAGGCGTCGCGTTGGACCCCGGGATGCCGAATAGCTTTGGTGCCGTGCTGTCCAACGGCCTGCGCGCTTCGATCTACTAGCTGCGACCAGGCGACCGCTAGGTGTCTGCTTGCGCGGCTTGGTCTGTTGGTGAAGCTGGGCGGCTCGTTGCGGCTTGCCTGCCGGCTGCGGACGAGGCCAGTTTGTCGAGTGCTTGCCGTAGGGGGCATGCACGAAGATCGTCGGCCCGGCCGGCGCGGTATTCATCGAGAAGTTCGCGTGAACGTTCGGCAAGCATGCGGCGGGTTTCACTGCGTCGTCCTTTGACGCGCG
>CAXBFC010000611.1:0-3513 GCA_963974725.1 uncultured bacterium
ATCTCGCCACGGAGGGCGCCGATGGCACCAAGTTCCAAGAGGACCTCGAGAAGGAAGGGGTTGGCGTCGGCTTCCAAGACCGATTGCGCCAGGTTCTCTCATCCGAGGCGATGAGCCAGAGCTGAGGCCATGAGTGCCTTGGCAGGCGGAACGAGCGACGCGGTCGCTGCAATAGCAACGCCTGCCCACCGCGGATGTCCTGTCGCAAGCTGCACACGCAGGTCAATGTCGTCGAACTCAATGGTCCGTCGAGCATCATCGCAGTGCCTTCGTCGAATGCACTGACCGTAACGCTGGGAGCGTTTTAGGAGTCTGCCCCACGTCGCCTCGTGGGGTGGCGGCTGGGTGGGATTGTGAGCTGGCGGGGTTCGGGTGGTCCGAGCCGCTGTTTGCTTCACCTATGCCCTCACTTGACGATCGGTACGTTGATGCGCTCGGTCGAGAGGAACTCGAGGTTGCCGCCGCCGATCGTGTGGAAGTCCTGCAGGCGCAGAATGTCGCTCGGCAGGAACTCGGGTAGCGGCAGCTGAAAGTCGACGTTGGCGCCGACCTGCACCGGAAACAGTCCGATCAGGTCCGTGCCGATCGTCGACACGTTGAGCCAGCAACCGCTGGCGAACGCGGGGATGCCAACGAGCGGTACGGCGGCTGCCTCGTACGACAGCGCCATCAGGTGGATGGAGTCGACGGCGGCGCCGGTGACGCGGACCTTCTCGAACTCGCTGCCGATACGCTGCGGCCCGACCCACTCGATCGTCGCCGGGCTGCACGACGTGCCGTTGCCGTAAGACGGGAACGCCAGCGGGAACTCGAAGCGGTCAATGACGGCGTAGCTATTCGTGCTGCCGGCAAGGTTGACGCCGTAGGCGATCACGAACTGGCCGCTGTCTCCGTTGAAGCTGACGGCTCCGGGAGCGACGGTCGATGCGCTGCCGGGGCCGATCACGATCTCCTGCTGCAGCAGCTCGCCGCGGTGGCCGACCGTGCCGAACGAGACGACGTCGCTGCTCGTGTTGCGCCAGCTGATGCCCCAGTGGCTGTCCGTGATGCGATCCTGCGCGAGTCCGCCCATCTCGATCGACGGAGTCGATTGCGTGGCCAGGGTCCGGATGCTCTGACCGAACGGTGTGGTCAGCGTGGCGGGCCAATCGACGCGCTTGACGCGCAGTTGGTGCCCTGTCGTGTCCGTGGGGATGCCCGGCACTGGTCCGATTGAGCGGGCCGTGCAGGCGACCAGCAATCGGTCGCCGGTTCCTGCGACGCGCGGATCCATCTCGTGGCTCGAGCTAGACCAGAAGTGGAAGTAGCCCGGCGACAGTGTGTTGTTGGGGTAGTACTGGATGCCAGCGACGTTCCAGGTGCCAAAAGGGTTCAGGCGGTCGACGCTCTGCCAGACCACCGTCCAGCGGTTGTCGAACACGCCGGACGAAACCTGCGTCACGGACGGATTCTCGCGATCGAAACCGAACTGGGACGGGTTCAGCAGTCTCGGCGGCGACGCCGTTCCGTTCACTGGGTCCAGCAGCGTTCCGTAGACCGCGGACTGGGGCGACTCGGCAAACGTGCCGATCGAATTCTCCTGCTGCCAGACGATGATCGCCTTGGTCCCAGAGAGGTCCGACACCGTGCCGCCGACGTCGGCGTTCCAAGCGTTTGGCGGCACGCCGGGCACGCTCGTGCCGAACGTGCCGGTCGTCGGATCCGTGCGACTGTGCGCGTAGTAGCGGAGGCGGCGCACCTGCCCGGTGAAGACGCTGTAGTCGTCGAACGCGAGCACGACACGGTCTGCGCCGGCGACGTAGGCGCAGCTCGGACGCTTCGACGATACGAACGTGCTCAGGTCCTGGAACGCGATCGGGCCGAGCGAGCCGTTGTCGCCGAGGCGCCTCAGATACACGTCGCCATCGCCCGAGCCGTAGTAGACCGAATAAGCGATCCACACCGCGTGGATCGTACCTTCGCTCGCTCGCACGACATCGACTTCGCCGATCGGCTCAGCGTTCGTGAGCCACGGGCCGGCGCCGAGCAGCGGATCCACGACGAGCGGGAACGCCGCTGATGCGATCCAATCGCCGTCGAGGCGCAGAGTGATTACGCCATCGTCGTACGCGGTCGTCATCGCGCGCGTGTGGCCGTTGGCGTCGATCGCGGTCGCTCGTCCGTAGACAAGCAGTTCGCGCCCGTCGTCGTCCGCGAACACGAGCGGCTCGTGCGCTGCGCCTCGCCGGGCCGTCGCCATCGCCGTGGCGATCTCGCCGCGGATGACGAGGTCGCCGGCGGCCGGTCGTTCGTTGAGCACGAACGTCTGTTCGACCCCTTCCGCTCGAACGTGATAGCGCTCGACGATCCGGCCCAGCCCGTAGCTCGCGCGGGTTGCGTCGTAGCGCAGCCGCGGCGCGTGCTGGACAAGCTCTTCGCCGCCCGCCGTCGCCGACAGCGTGCGCCAGCGCCACTCCTGCCGATCGGGGTAGGTGCGGCCGAGGCGCGGCACGAAGCGCAGGCCGTCGTCGAACGAGACCTTGTAGTCGTTGCCCGCCGCCCAGACGCCGTAGCCCGTGTGCCCAGGAGCCCCGGTGTGGATCGCTACGACGGGCGGGGTCCGCAGGTTGTCGACGAGGCCCGATGCCGCGGGAGACTGAGCGTGCGCCGCGGCGGTCGCTACGTACAGCGAGGAGGCGAGAAGGAGATTCGAGACGGAGTCGCGCACCATGATGGAAGTGCGGTTGCCGCTGGCGCCGCGACTGGACTAGAAACCCAGATTTCCCGCTACGATTCGCACGTCGGGCGCTCTGGGCGTTGCTACAGACCGCAATCCAGGGACCCTTTGCTGAGGTCTTGGCAACGCCCGCCGCAGCAGCAAAGGCGAGCTGCTGTTGCTGCAGTGGTAGCGCGACGGATCCCTGCCGGTCGAGTTCGGGACCTTGCTCTGATCGCGTAGCGCCAGCCAGATGCTTGTTTGGCTGGCCTGGTCTTGAGATGACGAGCGCCGCGAACAAGGTGCGGCGTTCCGTCATGCCTCAGCAAGGCATGGCCGAGGGCTGGACGTTGTCCCGAGATTTTGGCGAAACAGGTGCGGAACGGATGAGAGATGCCGCTGCCTCGGGGGAAGCCATTTCCCAATCCGATTTCCTGGACATTCCGCCATGACGTTCTCTTCCTCTGCAAGCCGCTCCGCCGGCATCACCTTGCTCGCCATCGGTCTTGTTTCCGGGGCCGTGCACGCACAGCGCCCGCTATCGGCGGCGCCCGCGTCGTTGCTGGCACCAGCGGCTGCGCCTCTGATCCCGATCCACACGGCCGCTCCCTGGGAAGGTCTCGAATACGGGGTCTGGGCCGCTGGCCCGACCTACAAGGCGTCCTTCCATGAGGGCGCGACGTTCATTCCGTATCTGGGAGAAGACTACCCACACAACCAACCGTTCACCTGGCACACCAGCTCGGTTCGTATCGGTGCGCAGGAGTTGGTCATTCGCGAGCCGCAGCTTTCCTACGACGGCTTCCGCGCCAGGTATG
>CAXBFC010000612.1:0-3474 GCA_963974725.1 uncultured bacterium
CAACCGCCCGAAGTCCTCGGCCACCATCGCCGGCTGGATTTCGACGACGTTCTCGAGTTTGAGCACGGCCCCGATGCCGCGGCGCACCGCCGCCGTCAGCTCCTTGTCGTTTTGCAGCGCCGGCGTGCCCTCGCTGAACTCGACCTTGGGCTGCCTGGCCCCGACCGAGTCGGCCGCTGCCTTCGCCTTGCGAAGGATCGCCGCCAGCATCTGCTTGCGCACCTTCTCGGTGTAGCTGCGAATCGTCAGCTGCAGGTGGCACGACGACGAAATGATGTTGTGCTTCTGGCCGCCGTGGATCGAACCGACGGTGATCACGCAGGCGTCGATCGGGTTGATCTCGCGCGACACGATCGTCTGCAAGTCGAGCACGAGTTTGGCCGCCTGCACGATCGGATCGATCGTCATGTGCGGCGAGGCCCCGTGGCCGGCCTTGCCAAAGAGCGTGATGTCACACGAGTCGACGTTCGCCATCGCCGGGCCCGCCCGCATGCCGACCTGGCCGATCGGCAAGTCCGCAGCCGTATGCAGCGCGATCGCGTGCGCCGGCCGCGGGAAGCGCGTCAACAAGCCATCGGCGATCATGCGATCCATGCCACCCGAACGTTCTTCCGCCGGCTGCAGCTGGAACACGACCGTGCCCTGGTAGGCATGCTTGTTCGCGGCAAGAAACCGCGCGACCCCGATCAGGCACGTCATATGAATATCGTGACCGCACGCGTGCATGATGCCGATCTTGCGGCCATCGGCGCTCTCCGCCTGGATCTTCGACGCATAGGACAAGCCCGTTTCTTCGGCGACGGGCAACGCATCCATGTCAGCGCGCAACAACACCACCGGCCCCTCACCACAACGCAACACGCCAACCACGCCGTTGCCGCCGACCCGTTCGGTGACTTCGATGCCGACCGCGCGCAGCTCCTTGACCATGCGCGCCGCGGTCTTCAGTTCCCGGAACGACAGCTCCGGGTTCTGGTGCAGGTGAACGTAGAGTTCGTCGAGCGACGCGCCGTTTTGCTCCAACCACTCGGCAGCTGGGTCCTGTGCGTGGACGACAGCGAACGGCAGCGCGACAGCGAAGACGAGGCGGAATACGTGCATCCAGCCAGTGTGCCGCCCAACGCACGCCGCGTCACGCTAGCGGTACAGTTCCTTCGGCGGTGCCAGCACACCCTGCAACTCCGCCCACGACAGCTTCACGAAGAACGACCCTTCGACGTAGCCGCCAACTGCATACGGCGCGAACCCGAACACGACGCCTGCCGGCGACAACACGAAGTTGGCGAGATCCTTTTCATACGACGGTTCGCGCGGCGGCACCTGGGCGCCTGACGCACCCTGACGCTGCAATTCGCTCCAGACCAATCTGTATAGTTCGGCACCCGCAGCCGGAGTCAGCACGAGATCTGGCAAGTGCAACGGCACAACCTTGCCGCCGCGCTGCACCAAATTGAGGCAACTGAAGTACGTGTTGGGATGAGCCCCGCCACCGTCCACACGACTCGTCGACCCGATAGAGACCAGCTTCTCGCCAACATGGAACGCCGCAAACTTCTGCGACCCCGTCGTCGTGCCCACGGCTGTAGGTGCACGCAGATCCTTGCTGGCGCTGACACGGCCTTCGGCCCAGGAAGCTTCCCGTTCTACTTCGCAGTCGACGTCCAATTGCGCATGCACAGCATCCCGCAGCGCTCGCGTCGTCGCGTTGGCAAGCTCGCTGCCACCAAAGAACACCAAGCTCTGTTGTTCCCAATGCACACCTAGCGGCGTGCTTATCGAGATTTCCTGCGTGACCGCCACCAACTTGACCTCGAACGGCCACCGGACCTTGTTGTCGGCACGAATCCAGACACCTCGAAACTGCCGTGCCCCGGCGTCCAGCGTGCCATCGAAGCGACCCGTGCAGATGTCTTCCGCTTCGCTATTACGGTTCTTCGGCTTGGTGTATTCGCGCACGACCAGGTTGCCCTGCTTGTCGATGCCATCGCCCGACAGGCCGAACGCCATGCCTTGGCGTTCGAGACGGTATTCGCCGGAAACCGCCTGCACCTCCGTGCCAAGTTCGCCGCGCTGCTTCGGCAACGTCAGCGTCATCTGGATTCGCAGCGGCCCCGCGCTGGCCTTGATCTCGCCAACATAGGTGTGCGTGCCAGGCGTTGGCCACGTCGGCCGCTGAGCGACGGCAACCGTCCCCATGGCGACCAGCAGAACGACAACGAGTGTCTCTTGTATCAGGGTCTTGGCATGCATGACGAACTCAGCGCGGCGTGACCTTCTCAACATGAACGACCTCACTGCGGCCATTGCTGGCCACGGCAAACGGGAAGCGCTGGTTCGACGCGGCGGCGCCATAGCGCCCCATCTTGTCGAGAGCGACGAAGCAGATGTCGAGCTTGTAGCCACGCGGGTCAAGCCGCGCGATGCGATGCACGGTCTCTTCGCAGGCCGTTTGCGGGTGCATGCCTTGGCGCATGAACTCCACCACCAAGAACGAACCACAGTAGCGCATGATATTCTCGCCGATGCCCGTGGCACCCGCGGCGCCAACCTGTTCGTCGACGTAGAGCCCCGAACCAAGAATCGGCGAATCGCCAACGCGGCCGGGCAGCTTGCCGCCGGCGCCACTCGTCGAGCAACCACCAGCAATGTGGCCGTCCTTGTCGCGGATCAGCAGGGCAATCGTGTCGTGGCCGTCGCGGTCGACATCCTTCGGGCGATGGCCATCGACCCACGCGTCCTTCATCCCGGCGTAGTCTTCGATCGGAATCGACTCGACCCCGTGCTCCAGCGCAAACCAACGCGCGCCTTCGCCAACCAACATCACGTGCTTGGACTTCTCCATCACGTGGCGCGCGGCCGAAATCGGGTGCACGATGCCCTCGACGCCAGCGACGGAGCCCGCGTCGCGACTCGGACCGTCCATGATGCACGCGTCGAGTTGTGGATAGCCTGCCGCATTCGGTCGACCACCAAGCCCAACCGAACCGTCCGAACTACGGCGCTCGGTTTCGCGAATGCCAAGCTCGACGGCATCGATCAGCGATTTGCCGGCAGCTAGCGCTGCCATCGATTGATCGTTCGCAAAGCGACCGAACGGCCACGTCGACACGACCAACGGGCCATCCAACACCGACACCGGGGCACTGGCGCACGCACCGAGCAACAAAATCGAACCGAACAGCGCCACGCGCGGAAGATTGAGCGACATCATCAGGATCGTGATCCTACGGTTCGCGCCGCGCAATCGTATGCTCGCGTTCATGCTGCGACTGCGCTTCACGAACTTTGCCCGCTGGGGAACCGTGGTCACGGCCACGGTTTTCGCCGGCTGTTCGCAACCCACGATCGAACGACCCAATGTGGCGCCGATCATCCCAGGCCTGCACGGCACCGACCTGCCGTCCGAACTCCGCGGGCGCGTGCTACTTGGAGAACTAGGCTGCACGGGGTGCCACGATGCGGGCGAAGCGCCGG
>CAXBFC010000613.1:0-3469 GCA_963974725.1 uncultured bacterium
ACGTGCCCGGGGCAAAGTCCGCCCTTCGCGATTGCGATCCCAAACGCCGCCAACCTGATCGGCTTCGCGTGGGACCTGCAGGGCGTCGATTGGCACATCAGCAGCAGTACGTTCACATTTGCTGACGACGAATTGGCGATGACGGTCGTCGCGCCGTCGCTGCCAAGTCTCAACATGGTGCCGATTGCGCCGGGCACGTTTGCGATGGGGTCGGGTGCATACGTGGCGCAGTTTCCTTCGACCAACGTCGAGTTGCCGGTCCATACAGTGACCATCACGCGGCCGTTTTGGATGAGCAAGTTTGAGGTCAAGCAAAGCGATTACCAAGCACTCATGGGCGTCAACCCGTCGTTGTTGCTGGGGGGCAATCGACCCGTCGAGCGGGTGAGTTGGTTGCAGGCCGTTGCCTACTGCGATGCGCTGTCAGTGCAGGAGGCTGCTGCGGGCCGATTGCCAACGGGCTACGTGTATCGGCTGCCGACGGAAGCGGAATGGGAATACTGCTGTCGCGCCGGCACGACGACGGATTGGAACGTCGGCAATACTCTCGATTGCACACAAGCCAACTACTTCAGCGGCGTCTACTGCGTGCCACACACAACTCTCGGTGGTCAGACGACCATCGTCGGCAGCTACGCCCCGAACGCTTTCGGACTGTGTGACATGCACGGGAACGTGCTGGAATGGTGTCTGGATGGTTGGGACGGCGGTGCCTATTCAGCGGGCGCAGCTTGGGACCCGTTCGTTTTGAATGGAGTCATTCGAGTCATTCGCGGCGGCAGTTGGGACTCCTACTCGGTCAATTGCCGCTCAGCGGTCCGCTTCGGGCACGTGCCAACGGGGGCTGTGCATTTGGTCGGCTTTCGCGTCGTCTGCGCGCCGATTCTGCCCTGAGTGGGCGGTCGTTTCGGTCGTTGGCTATTGCCACCGAGTTCACAGACCGTTGCAGGTTCGAACGGCAATCATCTTGTCACGCGGGCCGAGGCCGCCAGGCCGCCGCAGAACATCTTCGCGGACAGGCAGTCGTTGCCGAGGACCAGGAGCATGTTGTCGCGCAGGAAGCCGTCGACGTGGTCGGCCAGGTTGCGCGCAACCTGTACGATGAAGTTGCCGGAGGGGTTCGGAGTGACTCCAGCAATCTCGACCATGCGCGTGGCGTGATGGATCACGAAGAACACGTAGTGGGCCGCAAGTCCGCGCTCGGTCTTGTGGTTCTTGACTGGCTTGTTGGGCTGCAAGCGTTGTGGGCATCCGGGGGTATCGGTGACAGAGGTCCGGTGGGAGTCGCGCTTCTCGGATGGATAGTGCTCGCGTACATTGGATTCTTGATCGGTGGCTGGCACGACCCGGAACACCATGAGTCTGTGGCGTCAACGGTGGGAATCATTGGCGGTGACGCGCAGACGAGTCCCTCTCTAGTGACGATCTACGACGCGCGCAGTCGGTAGGTGATCGCGAGCAACTCAAGCATGTCTGCCGCAATGCACGTCAGTTAATCAGTCAATGAGTCATTCTGTTGGTCAGCGTGGCGTGCTTGTCGCGATCGAACACGGGCATAGATCCGTTGTGTTGGAAAAGCCATTCGGCCGTCACGATTGCTGATGGCAGTTGGTCGCAAGGCCGCGCCATACTAGCGTCACCGTCATCTGGGCCACCGAATGGCGCACACGGGCTGACCTGAGGTGCCGCCACCAAGAGACGGCGGCAGTCGTCCAGCAGCACGCCGGGCCCTTGACCCCCGAATCCGGCTGGAACCACAAACGTTCGCTACCATGTGCGTCTGCATCGGTAGTTCTTTTGCAGACCGCTCTACGGCCGCGCACAACGTCATGCACAGACTCATCTGCTTCACTGTTCTCGCTACGCCTGTATTTGCCCAGATCCCCGTCGATGCTGCGATGATCTTGGAGTCGACGCCGCTGACGGCAGACTACTACCGTCTCGTCGATACCTTGGGCCGTGGTGCCACGACGGTTCGCAGCCAAAGCGTCTTCATGCCGATTGACAGCCTCGCGGTCGACCCGACGTCGGCTGGTGAGTTCTACTACCTCGGTGGCGCGCAGTCGTTCGCTGGCACCTGGCAGGCGCAGATGCAGCCACTCGCGAACATCGGCGCCAACTTGTGGGGGCCGTGGTCCGACGTTCCGGCGGATCGCCTGGCCGTTGGCCTGAACTTCGTTGGCACAATTGCCGGCACCACACTCGAGCTCTACCCGAAGCCTGGCAACCTGCCACTGCAGTCGTTCACGGTGCCGACTAGCGTTGACCTGGCGTTCTTCAACGACCTCGTCTACGTGGCTGGCGATGGCACCTTTGGGCTCGCGCCGGTGGTTGAGCTTGACCCTGTGACCGGCTTTACCCGTACGGTTGGTAGCTACAACGGCACGACCTGCATCGCGGTTTCTGACACAGGTACCGAGCTGTGTGTCGGCACGGCATCGGGCACGTTGTTGCGCATCGACGTGGCGACAGGATCGGTCCTACTGACCATTCCGACCGGGCTTGGTGCCATCACTGCCGTTGACTACACGCGCTTTGGCACGTTGGTCTATACGGACGGCATCGAACTGTGGAGTGAGTTGGTGCCGGCCGCACCGATCTACGTGTCGCCGTCATCGATTCTCGATTTCGGTGTGGCCCGCGTGCCGGTGGCTTCGATCGTGCCGTTTGGCGAAGGCTGTGGTCTTGGCGCGGCCAGCAGCTGGGCTTCGGGCGGCGTGCCAACACTCGGCAACACATCGTTTTCGCTGGGCATTCGTGGCGCCCAACCGTCGTCGTTGGCGCTGCTGGCCGCGGGCAACAGTCGCGCGGTCTGGACTGCGAACGGCGCCCTGCTGCCGTTCGATCTGCAGCCGCTGGGCGCCTTTGGCTGCCAGCTGCTGGTCGACCCACAGGTCACCGTAGTGGTGACGACGGATGCGGCTGGCGCGGCCGATCAGCCATTGCCGATTCCAAACACGACGAGCCTTATCGGTGCTGAGTTCGTCGGCCAGTGGTTCGTCCCAGATGGAGTAGTTGGCGCGTTCGGCTTTGCCAGCAGTGAAGGCGTTGCGTTCGTGATTGGCTAGGGCCGCGCCAGGCAGAGCGCGCGTTGCTGCAAGCGGCCTGGTTGCGTGCTGGCGTGATTGGAAGCGGTGAATCTGTCTGACCGCGAAGAGCTGGCCCGTCCGACCGATCGTGAGTCGCTTCGAATCATCCTGTCGAAGTTGCGGGTTGGCGCTGCGCAATGTCGCCGGTTGCTCGTGCACCTGCTAGCGCACAACCTCGACGTCATCTTCCGACAATTGAGCGGAGTCGCAAGTCGAGGGGGTGGGCGGCGCCCGCGTCGCTCCAGCGCGTTTGCAGCCATGGGCCGCGACAGTCGCCGTCGTAGTCGAAGTGAGGTCGCCGATCCGTGATCTCATGCTCGACTTGGTTGGGCCGAGCATGGCACCGCGCTGTCCGGGCCGCGGAGCCCGGACAGCGCGTT
>CAXBFC010000614.1:0-3460 GCA_963974725.1 uncultured bacterium
AACCTCACCCGAGGACCCACTGTTCCGCGTGCGCTTGCTAGATTGGATGCGAACCAGCATCCGTCACAAGCCCGCCTCCCGCGCCGAAACCCTCGCCGAAGGCAATAAGCACGCGGCCCTGTTCGCCGCCCCTGATTGCCCCGAAGCGCTGCGCACAGCGTTCGAGCAACTGCGCTCCTCCAACTAGATTGGAACAGAAGCTTGCTTTGCCGCGAGCCATCGCTATCTTTCTCGCCACACCCAACGCGGGGTGGAGCAGTCCGGTAGCTCGTCGGGCTCATAACCCGAAGGTCACAGGTTCGAATCCTGTCCCCGCTACCACTTGAAACGCAGGACGGACAAGCACTTAGCTGGTTCGTCCTGCTTTCTTATCCGGGGAGCACTTCTGAGGTGTGCTCAGTTTGTGCTCAGGTAGACGGAGTAGGCAGGGGGGATCGCAGGAGTCGGTTCCTACGTGGTCACCATTAGCAAGCGCGGCGCGATCTACTACGCCCAGTACCGTCACGACGGCAAGCAGACTCGGGTGAGTCTGAAGACGAGCAACCGCAAGGTTGCTGAGCAGCATCGGTTGAAGCTCGAGCTGGAGCTCGCTCAGAGGTCGCTGGGGTTGGCGCCTGTGGCCTCGGTTGTGCCCGAGCAGGAAGAGCCTGTCGTGCCGCTGGCTGAGATTCGCTCGGGCTATGAGGCGTTCTCGAAGGCCAACAAGCGGCCGAAGACGGTGCTTAATGACACGTCGCGCCTCTGCGCGTTCTTCGAGACTGTGCCTGGTCTTGAGATGACGCAGATTCGCACCAGTCATGTCGAGCGCTACCTAACTGCTGTGGCGGCGGACGGCCGGAGCCCTGCAACCGTGCTGCGCAACCGCGAGATCCTGCACGCCTTCTGGCGATGGGCGGTTCGCCAGGGATTCGCCGAGGCCAACGTGGTCAGTGACATTCCCCGGCCCCGGCTTCCCGAGCGCGATCCTGTCTTCTTGAACAGCGACCAGATCACAGAGCTCCTTGCAGCCGTAGCGGGAACGGCTGTCGAAGGGCCAGTTGCTACGGCCTTGTTCGGAGGCCTGCGGCGGGAGGAGCTCTGCTGGCTGACAACTGCGGACATCGATCAGGATCGGCTCCCCTTGATGCTGCGTGTGCGAGCGAAGTGCATTGGCGGTGAGAAGTGGCAGCCGAAGACGAAGCGGGACCGCCGCTTGCCCGTATCGGATCGGCTGGAGGTGTTGCTTGCTCCTCAGCTCCAGGCCAAGCGGAGCAGTCGTTGTGCGTGGCTCTTCCCTAGCCCCGCTGGGCTGCGTTGGGACCCAGATAACCTTGGGCGGTCGATTCGTGCTGTCCTGAAGGCGTCTGGCTTGCTGTGGAACCTCTTGGAATTCCGGCATACGTTTGGCTCTCAGTTGGCGCTGAAGGCGACCTATCCACAAATGCGGCCGAGGTCGTTTGGCAGTGAATTGGTCACTTCGAACTCGTCGATGACCAATGAGCCGGTGTCGGTTTCGGCCGAGTAGGCAGACCGGTGGCGCGATTCGAGGTGATGGCCAGCCTGTCAGCGAGGAACTGGGCCGTCAGGCCGTGCGGCGGTAGCTGCGCAACAGCCCGCCAAGTCGCTCATCAACGACCACCTTGTCCCCGTCCGGTGGTTCGTCGCTGGTTGGAGCGATCAGGTTGTTGTCCAGCGATTGATGCGGACGCTGCTGGTGATAGTGAGCAACGAACTCGTTGAGCGCGCGGCGTAGATGTCCTTCGCCGAACAGGATCAGCTTGCTCAAGCACTCTCGCTTGACGGTCTGCACCCAGCGTTCTGCGAACGCATTCATGTCAGGGGCTTGGTAGGCAGTGCGCACGATCTTCACGCCGGCGTCTTCGAGAGTGCCGCAGAACTGCTTCACGAACAGGCTGTCGTTGTCGAGGATCAGGAACTTTTTGTCGCGCAGGAAGCCGTCGACGTGATCGGTGAGGTTGCGTGCGACTTGCGTCATGAAGTTGCCGCCGGGGTTCGGAGTGACTCCGGCAATCTCGACCATGCGCGTCGCGTGATGGATCACGAAGAAGACGTAGTGCGTGACCAGCCCTCGCTTCGTCCACACGTCTACGGTGAAGAAGTCGGCAGCAGCGAGGACGTTTGCATGTGACTTGAGGAACGCCTTCCAGGTAGTCGGTCGATCTGGGCTTGGCGGAATGCCGTTGTTCTTCAGCGTCGTCGCGATCGTTGTCTTTGCTACGCGATGCCCCACCTTCTTCAGTTCGCCACGGATGCGTAGGTAGCCCCAGCTCGAGTTGTCGGTTGCCATGCGCACGATCAACTCACGGATGGACTTCATGAGGCCAGGACGCCCCTGTCGCGTCTTGTGCGGGAAGGTGTGGTGCGCGGCGATCAGCTTGCGGTGCCACCTCATGATTGTGTCAGGCGTGACGATTGTAGCGATGCGGTCAAGCATCCGTCGGCCGAGCGGCTTGCCCTTCGCGGCGATTCTGCGCCTCTGATCGTCGCTTAGCCGAGGTCGCTTGCTGCCCAGTTGTTCCTTCAGCACGCGGTTTTCTTCGAGGAGGTAGTCGATGACGTGTGTTTGCTGGCGGTTGACCCAGCCGGCAAACGTTGCGAGCAGTAGCTTCAGATGGAATGTGTTCGCCATCCGGCCCGCATCGGCACTCGTATGGTCCGCGTCGCCGAAGCGCCGACCCGGTGGCGATCACGGCGCTTCGCCGAGCAGTCGCATCACCGCTGGCATGTGACCACTGTGCTTGCTGGCAGCACCTGCACAGCATCTCAGTCGTCGCCAGGCTCGTGGTCTAGTTCGACCGCCAGGTTTCGCGCACCGTGCAGTAGTCGCGCTACGCGGATTCCATCGTCGCTAGGTTCGTAGACGATGATGAATCGCTTCATGACTGGGTAGTAGCGAAACGAGTGGTCGGCCGGATCCAACGCCTCGTTGGTCTTGCCCAGTTGTGGTGATTCCGCGAGGCTGTGCAGTGCCGCTTCGAAGGCGTCGCGCAGGCGGCGTGCCTGGCCAATGCCGAATCTCTCGACTGTGTGCTCGGTGATGTCTCGGCGGTCGATGCGGGCGGCCGCCGACAGCAGAATGCGCGTCACGCACTCTTCCCGTTCTGCTTTGCTTCGAGGGCATTGAGTTCGTCATCCCACTCCGCGAAGAAGGTGTCGCCATCGACGACGTCGCCGCGGTCAAGTTGTTCCGCGCCCTCTCGAATCAGCGCGCGCGCGCGATCAAGCTCGGCGGCTTGCATGCGTTGCTGGTCTTCAAGCAAGCGAACGCCTTCGCGGACCACCTCACTGGTCGATTGGTAGCGACCCGTGGCGACACACTTGGCCAAGAACTCAGTCTGCTGTGGGGTGAGGGAGATGCTGATGTTCTCGCGTTTTGCCATGGTGGTCCTCTGTCGTCCTCTACTGTATGACAATGTCGCACAGGCGCAAGTCGGTATCGGCTCGTCCCTTGGCGAGTATG
>CAXBFC010000615.1:0-3448 GCA_963974725.1 uncultured bacterium
TTGGAACGTGTCGTCGGGGACCGCAGTGAGACGCTTGGCAGCGACTACCGCTTGCACGGGAGCAACGGCCACACGCCGGGCATGTTGCTCGCCGAGATTCGTGGTGAGTCGGGCCCGATTGTTTTCTGCGCCGACCTGATCCCTGGCGTGCCATGGGTGAGGCGCGCGATCACGATGGGCTACGATCGGTTTCCCGAATTGCTGATCGATGAGAAGGCCGCACTGCTCGATTACTTGGTGGCCCGCTCCGGGCGGCTGTTCTTCACGCACGACCCAGACGTGGCCATGTGCCAGTTGCAACAGAACGACAAGGGGCACGTGGTCGCAGGGGAAGTCACGGCGGAGTTGCAAGGGCAACCGGCGTAGCCTTCACCTGCTCGCTAGTCGGCGAGCGCTTCCATGTCGTGTTGCAGTTGCGTGCTCTGCGCCAGCAGGCGCGAGTTCGCTTCCAGTGCCGATTGCACGACGGAGGTCAGGTGCTGCGCACTTGTTTGGATCGAGTGGATCGACGTTTCGGCTTCATCGATCAGGTCGAGACCCATCTTGGCTTCGTCGTTGGTCTCGGCGGTGACCCTGGCCAGATCCTTGCCGCGTTGTTGCACTTGGCCAACGAGCTCTTCGATCTGCAAAGTTGCTTCGCGCGTCCGGGCAGACAAACCGCGGACTTCGTCGGCAACTACCGCGAAGCCTTTGCCGTGTTCGCCGGCGCGCGCTGCTTCAACGGCCGCGTTGAGGGCGAGTAGATTGGTTTGCGATGCGATGCTGGAAATCGTCGAGGCGGCTTCCGAGATCTTTGATCCAACGTGCACCAGTGCCTCGATGCTGTGCTGACTCGCTTGCACGGATTTGGCGAGCGCTTCGAAGCGCGCGACGGTGCGTTCCAGCACCTTGCTGCCACTTTGCGCATGCTGTTGGTTGTGGATGCCGATGTCTTGCAGTTGCCGCGTTTGCTCGGTGCTGTGCCCGATGTCGGTGCCGATCGCCTGGAACTCTTGCAGGATCGTTCGCACGCGCGCCGCAGCCTGTTTTTGCGCGGCTTCGACTTGCTGCTCTTGTTCTTCCTGTGCGAACGCTGCCACCAAATGTGCCGTGCGCGCTTCGACCAGCAGCGTGGCAGAGCGGCGCATCTCGGTGGTCGACATGCGACAGACGACGGTTAGCACCGCGACTTCGATCACCGCGTAGCTGGCGTGCTCAAGCACCCGCAACAGGTCGACCTGATCGAGGCCAAAGACCGAGCGCGGCATCAACATGCCGCGGATCAGGTGGTCGCCGGCGAGCACTAGCATGCCGGTGACCATGACCTGCCAATCGCGGTAGGTCGCAAGGAATGCCAGACTGACGAACACCGCGAAGTGCAACTCGGTCCGGCCGCCCCCGAGGTGGATGAACAGCGCGCTCATCAGTAGGTAGCTGGCTGCGACCACGTGCCGCGTCAAGCGGTGGCCAGGCAGCGTGCGTGCCAGGTGAGCGACGGTTGCGAGGGAACCACCGCCGATCAGCAGCGTGGCAATCCAGTGCGCGTGCGGGGCAACGGTTGTTCCTGCCCATGCATGTGGCGTGAATAGCCATGCGACGAGCGCTGCAGCCGTGACGACCACGCAGAGCATGTAGAACATGCCGCGATCGACGCGGGCACAGAACTTCTGATAGTCCGCTTCGAACGCCTCTTCGGCGGAGTCAATATGGAGAGCCAGGTTCATGGCAAGCAATCGCAGGGTGATTGCAGCGGGCAGCCATGAACGGGGGTTCGAGCGGGCTCGTTCGTCGGGGACCACATCGCCTGCTGCAAGGCACGCAGGTATTGGTTGTCGCCGCGATGGCCACGACTGCCAGTGATTCCGCCGGCGAAGCTCAGTCCTCCGTTGGCTTGGAATAGGCTGATGTGTCCCGACGTGGTGGCGCCAAGTTTGGTCGCCAGTTCGCCACCGTGGTCGGTGATGATCGTGCCGTCAGGCCATGCCTTGCTCAGTCGATCGCGTGCTTCTTGGTCCCATTGCGGTGGCTTCTGCGATGGTTCGAAGATGAGGATGCGCGCCGCTATCGTCGGTTGCTCGGCGAGCACTGTCTTGAGCGCGTCGAGGGATGCGGCCAAGCACGGGCACTGTGGATGGGCCGCAAGCACGAGCAGATTCTGGTCGAACGACCAGTGCAACGCCGTCGCGACGTCGCTAGTCATCCTGGTCATGACGCGGCCGTGCGCGCCCGTGGTGCTTGCATGTTCTGACAACTGCCACATGCCGGTCGCACAGAGTGCTGCCCAGCTAGCCACGACCGCTTTGGTCGTGGTGCTGGGGATCTGGGCATGGCGCGTCATGCTCCTGCTATCGGGGTTGTGCTTGCGCGGCCTCAATAGGGGCTAGCCCCTAGCGGATAACTTGTTGCTGGCAGAGTGGTTCAGCTAGTTGTTAACCGGCAGGTTCCCGCTGCGCGGGAACTTGCCCGCGATGGCCCCGGGCAACTACACCAACAACTTCAGCGCCAACCTTGGTTGCACCTGCGCTTGGGCCAGCATGGAGATGGTCGCCTGCTGCAGGATCTGGTCGCGCGCGAGTTCTGCGGATTCGCGGGCGATGTCGACGTCGCGAACCTGGGATTCGGCGGCGCTCAGATTCTCTGAGTGGTCGGCCAGGTTGCGAATGGTGCTGTCGAGTCGGTTGTTCATCGCGCCGAGCCGGCCGCGCGCGCTCGAGATGCCGGTGATGGCCTCGTCGACGCGGGCGATGGCACTGCTGGCATTGGCCACCGAATCGATCGTCGCAATATCCAGTCGATAGATGCCAGCGAGCACGCGTGGTAGCGCCACGGTGAGCTTGTCTTCGGTCGTCGTTCCAGCGCCAACCTGAACGTCGACACTCAGCTTCGAACCATCGAAGAGTTTGACGCCGTTGAATTCGGTCGAACGGCCGATGCGATCGATCTCATCGACGGGCCCGTGGAACTCGGTGTCCAGAGTTTCGCAGTCCGTCGTCGACACCGTGCCGTTCGACGACTGGATTGCGAGTTCGCGAAGCCGCACGAGCATGTTGCTGACTTCGCCGAGCGCCCCTTCCCCTGTCTTCACCAGAGAAACGCCGTCTGCGGCATTGCGTCGCGCCTGGTCCAGCGAGCGAATCCGTGCCCGCAAACGCTCCGAAATCGCCAAACCGGCGGCATCATCTGCCGCGGTTGCGATCCGTAGACCGGTTGCAAGTCGCTGGTGACTTCCGGCGATGCGCGTGTTGACATTTGCCATGCCGCGCATCGCAGTCGTCGCCGCGATGTTCGTGTTGATGCGTAGGCCCAATCGTCTGACGTTCCGTGGCCAACTTTCGGAAGTGTTGGGAAATGCACTCAAGAGGTCACCGTGCTAGCCCGATGGCACAAGTGTGGATTGTCTTACTGTGGACCCCGACGACACCGTTCCTCCTAGCCAACAACTGGTTGCGGCGTTGCTCGATGCCATCGC
>CAXBFC010000616.1:0-3444 GCA_963974725.1 uncultured bacterium
CTGGTCGATGTCGAGACTGTCGTCACCGACGTTCCAGATCGACACATACTTGAGGTTGACCGTGCCACCCCAGATCTCGATGCCGTCATCGATGTTGTTGAGGATCTCGATGTGGTGGATGTCCGTGTTGCGGCCGACGCCACCGAGCGACAGGCCGTTGAGCTCCTTGCCCGGAATCGACGCGACCCCGCCATAACGGAACGCGCAGTAGCTGAGGCTGCCGCTGTCGTCGTTGTCGTTGCCACCGCCGTAATCGTTGTTGGCGGGGTTGGCCGGCGTCAGGCCTTCCATGTCCGCATAGTTGGTCGAAGCGGGCGACGACGAGTTGCTCGGGATCTCGTCTTCCGAGATGTAGCCGGAACCCATGATCGTCAGGTTGCCCCACTCGTTGTTCGCGAGTTGCCGGTAAACCCCGGTGTCGTTTACCGACGTGAACACGATCGGCGCGTCCTTGGTGCCGTTCGCGATGATTTGCGCACCACGGGTAATCGCCAGCGTGCTGTTCGACGTGCTCGCGAAGCGAACACCCGCCTCGATCGTCAACGTGGCGCCGGGCAGCACGTAGATATCTCCATCGAGTTGATACGGGCTGTTCGCCAACGTCAGCGTTGCGGAGGTCGTGAAGTCGGTGTTGATGACCGTTTGTGCGGTGGCGTTTGCCGCCATCACCATGCCGATCACGGCGGAGAGGAAAGAAGTACGGGAGGAATAACGGTTCATGACTGATCGAATGCTTTGCGTGGACGCTGGCGACACCCTGCCGCCAACGCATGCAGGCAACCTAGGCGCGCGCATTCAGCCACAACCAAGACCGAGTGATCATTCGGACAACTCCAGATCTTCACGAACGGTGCGGCGCGAGTGCGATTGTTAGGTGTCCGTGAAGATGGCAACGACGCGCGCACAAACTGCTTCCGATATGGCAGGATCCGCAACGAACCATGCGTATCCTGATGACCACTTCGTTCGCGCTCATCGCTGTCGGCTGCAACAGCGGCCGCAGCAATTCCGCTCCAGCCATAGCCGCCGCACCACCGGCAGTGGCCCAACCAGAGATCACGATCAATGCCGACAACGCATTGACTGTCGCGCAAGCAGGCGTGCGTGGCAGCCTCGACTTGATGCGGCTTGGCTACATCGGCGCACACTTCCTGCAGACCCCAATGCCCGAACCGGCCGGCGCGGAACCTTCGCAGCCAAGCGGGCTCGCAACGTTGCAGTCGACAACGGTTGATGGCCCCGAAGGCGGCATCGCGACGTTCACGTGGGACGACATCGATGCGGACGGCGCCTACACCTCCGGCGACGTGTTCACGGTCAGCTTCGACGAATACGGCGACGAAGGCATGTTGCTCAACGGCGTCATGACCATCGACAACGTCGATCTACAGGGGCTACTGCCTGGTGATGGGACCTATCTGCTAGCCGCCGACCTGAACTTCGTCGGACTATCGGTGACCCTTGGCAGCAACGAGCTGACCATCAGCACGACGCTACCGTTCCACGTAGAGAACCGCATCCTGATCGAAATCTTTGAGCTCACCTTGCTGGAGAACAAGGTGATCGGATCCTTCGAAGTGCTGCGCGACACGCGTCTACTTCGATACGAGACAAGTGAAACCCTGCGCTTCCAGTTTGACGGCGCGGTGCGCTCCTCCGATCTCGGCGGCACGGTGCGATTCTCGACGCCGACCTTCCTGGTCGGCAGCCCGTTCCTGAGCGATCCAACCGCGGGCACGCTGGTCATGTCGGGCTTCAAAGGCACGAGCGTCGAAATCGAACCCAATTGCATCGTGCCCGGTGTCTGCTTCTCGCTGGACGTGCGCGTCGACGAGGATGGCGACGGGGAATACGACGTGTCGCTCTCGTCCAGCTGGGCTGGCTTGCTGCCATAGTCGAGGACCGCTGGCGCGCTGACCAAGCAGCACGCAACCCATCATGCCTACGGGTGCTCGAACTCGAGCATGACAGCTCGCCGCGGCAGTTCGTTGGGGTCGATGATCAGCTTGCGCACAGCGACCAGGCCCGAAGAACTCGTGGCGCGAATCAGGTGTTCGCCCGCGGGCAGCATCATCGAAACGCTCGGAGCACCATGTACACTCGCGGCCTGCATCTTGCGATTGATGATCCAGCCGTGTCCGTCATGAACTTCAACGGTGACCGCATCGCTACCGCTCACCCGGTCCGGAAACAGAAAGGAGAACCGACGAAGATGCTCCGGGGACGCCAGCGCTTCTTGCGCTACGCGAATGACGCCAAGGTCGCGCGATCGGCGCGGCGGCAACTCGATTGGCCCGAACGATCGGCGATGCGCTGCCTCGATTCGAAGTCGATAGGTGCCGGCCTCAAGTCCACCTGCTACGAACGAACCATCCGACTGCAGATCGAGACCGACCCTCCAAGTGCGACGGTCTCGCGTGCCGATCAAAAGGCACTCGCCCTCGACAGCGCCGCCCGCAGCCATGACGAGGCGACCCCGCAGTGAGCAGTTGGCGACCCGGTCGGCGACGCAGATTTCATGCAGCTTGGAAGTCGCACGCACCTGCGGCAGAACCGCAAGCACATCGCCGACCAGGTTGCCGCGCTCGCTGCGCGGATCGCGTCCATAGACTTGCAACGAACCGGGAGCTTGGGCTTCGCGCTCGTTGATTGGCACCGAGAATCGGGCGTCGGGTCCGAGCTGACACACATCGTAACTCTGACCCCGGTGATGCACGAGCCAGCCGCCGGCAAACGGTTCGCCACGTGCATCGACGACCCGACCCACAACGGTCAGGTTCTCAGCCAGCAACTGGGCGTCCCAGACCAGTCGATCCCCTGCGGTGACTCGGAGATCGCGGCAAGCAAACTCGCCGCGCAGGTCGGAGGCGACAACCGTACACCGACCCGGACTGACACCAGACAACCGGTAGCGGCCGTCGGTATCGGTCACCGTCGAGCAAAGACCGAACGCCTGACGTTCTCCAATTCGAACGATCACGCCTGCTGCCGGTGCACCGGCAGCATTGCGCATCTGTCCGGTCAGAATGGACTCAGCAGGCAATCGCAGATCGCACGCGGATCGTTGCTCGACGACAAGATCGACGGGCCGTTGCACAACGCCATGATGTTCACTGCGCGCCCGCAGCACGGTGCGCCCCGGGACCAGGGATTCGAAGCAATAGCGACCATCGACATCCGTCGTGGTGCGATGCACCCGTGCCAACACCTGCGGCTCCTTGTTCGCCCAGGCGACGCCCAGATCACCAACCTGGCCAACTTCGACCACGACACCGGCACGCGGTTGGCCAACGGCATCGAGCACACGCCCCGCAACGCTTGCGCCCGGCTCCTCGAACTGCAACACGACATGGCGCTGCTGGCTCCACTCCGTTGCCGACACAGTGACCGCGACCGGTGCGAAGCCAGGATGGAACACTCCGAGAGTCGCGCGTGGCGGCACCG
>CAXBFC010000617.1:0-3425 GCA_963974725.1 uncultured bacterium
CCGGCAAGACGTCTGTCTGCCGTGACCTCAAGCAGAACCCCAACGTCGAGTTCTCGGTCAGCGCCACGACCCGGGCGATGCGCGAAGGCGAGCAGGACGGCATCGATTACCACTTCTTGACCCGCGAGGATTTCGCGCGCCGGATCCAGGAGAACCAGTTTCTCGAGTGGGCGACCTACAACGGCAATCTCTACGGCACGCCACGTTGGCCGATGGATGCGGCGCTAGCGCGCGGCAAGACGTTCTTGGTCGAGATCGAAGTCGCCGGTACCAGACAGCTGCGGGAGCGTGCGGTGCCCGGCTTCTACTTGTTTATCGCGCCACCGAGCATCGAAGAGCTGCGCCGTCGCCTTGTGCATCGCGGCAGCAACGAAGCCGAGGAGATCGAACAACGTGTGCGCATTGCCGAACAAGAGATCATCGCGGCCCGCACGGAAGTTGCGGGAGCGCCGCTCTACGACGTGATCGTCGAGAACGCGGTGCTCGAAGACACCATCAAACAAGTTGAAGGCCTATTGTGGCCGTAGCCGTAGCAAAGCGCGCCGTGCTCGGCGTCGGTGGTGGCATCGCAGCCTACAAGGTCGCGTTCCTCGCCAGCCGCTTGGTGCAAAAGGGCGTTTCGGTTCGCGTCGCGATGACGCCGTCGGCGCTGCAGTTCGTTGGCTCGGTGACCTTCGCCGGACTGACTGGTGCGCAGCCGATCCTGTCGTCGACACAGGTCGATCACGATGGCTCGGTGCCGCACATCGACGCGGCCCAGAACGCCGATGTCTATTGCATCGCCCCGGCGACGGCCGGAGTGCTCGCGCAGCTGGCCAGTGGTGCCGCCGACGATCCGGTCGCGCTGCTCGCGCTGACCGTCAAGTGTCCGATCGTCGTCTGTCCAGCGATGAACGACGCGATGTGGCACGCCGCTGCGGTGCAGGCCAACGTCGAGACTCTGAAGGCACGCGGTGTCGAAGTGCTCGGCCCAGTCACTGGCCACCTGGCCGAAGGCTACGACGCGATTGGTCGCATGGTGGAGCCAGAGGCGATGCTCGAACGCTTGCTGCAAGTGATGCAGATCGGGTGAGCGAGCTCTCGACTGAGGGGCAGCCAGTGCGTGCCTTCGTCTTGCAGGGGCGCGATGCCGCCATGGCCGTCGAGTGGTTGCACGTGCGTGCCGATGTGCAGGGTGTGCTCGAAGAAGCGGATGCGCTCGTTGTGTGGTTGCCGGGCGCCCTGCCGGCGCTGCCTGCCGCGCTGCAGGTGACCGTCACCGAACGTGTCATTCGCGCTGAGGACTACCACGTCACCGGGCTGGAGAACGACGCTGCGATCGTGGTCAGCGAAGACTTGCTGGTGCGGCCACCGTGGGTGGAGCGGCCTGCAGGGTTCGCGGGCACCGAGTTGATCGTGCCGCGTGGCGGCGCGTTCGGTAGCGGCGAGCACGACAGCACCAAGGCGGCGCTGGTCCTCATGCACCGCGGTTGGTCTCGGCCCGTCAGCATGGCGGATGTCGGCACTGGCTCCGGCATCCTGGCGTTGTATGCCAAGGTGCGCGGCTGCGAACACATCGAGGCCTGCGACATCGACGAGCCGTCGGTGCTGGCGGCGCGCGAGTTGCTGCCCGAAGCAATGGTGCACATCGGTGGGGCCGAGTGCCTGCAGCCGTGTGCTCTGGTGGTTGCCAACATGACGGGCGCCGAATTGACCGGTTCGTTGACGGCGATCCTGTCGATCTGGACGCGCGAGCAGGACCTGATCCTGAGTGGCATACGCGCGCCCGAAGTCGATGCGCTGGTTGCCAGCGTTCCGGCGCGCGTTGTCGACCGTGAGACGTTGGGCGCGTTCACTGCCGTGCGGTTCACAGCGAACTGATTACCCGTCGGTCGCGGGACTCACGGAGTCTTCACATAGACGTCGAAGCGCACCCGTTCGCTGCCTACCGTATGCGACACATCGAGGGCGATCGGGTCGTTGTGCGGGTGCCGTTTGACGACGACGCGGTCGGTCGCGACCCGGCGAGCCTCGGCCAGCAGGCCGGCTTCATCCAGCGATTCGTGCGCCAGAACCCGGCACGCCTGCATTTCCTTTTTGACCTGCGAGCGGCCCGGATCACTGAACATGGGGTCGAGATAGACCACCTCCGGGGCGTTTTCGGCGGAAATCTTGGCCAGCCAATCGATCGATTCGGCCTGCACCACTTGGATATCCGCGCCCAGATCTTCGACCGCGAGCAGCAAAAGTGCACACAGCGCGGGCACTCGCTCGAGCGCAATTACGGAGCATCCAAGGTGCGCGAGGACCATCGCGTCACGCCCCAAACCAGCCGTCGCATCGACGACAGTTACGCTCGACCGACGGTTTAGGCCGATGGCCCGGGGCAGTGGATCCGTACGGCGGGCCGTTCGAATCCGCCTTGCCATGGGGCCTTGGGCGACGTCGACCCGGATGCTGTAGCCACCCTCCGCTAGTGGCGCGCATAGGGTCATGCTTCCCATGGACCGAACCAATTGCCAAGAGCTAGAATCCCGGGCGTCTGCGAGCCTGATGCCGAATCTCTCGGCAATTTGAACATCCTTGCCACATCCAGATGGAGTCAGGGTTACTTCTGGTCTAACCGGCATAGGTCACGATCTAGTCGGGTTCGGTCCTGCGATGTTCATCTGCAGCCGAACAGAATGGCCGCTCCTCGCGTCCAATGCTATGGCCTGTCTCGCCCAAGTAGAATCGACCTGAGACACTTCACTCGTCCACCGAAAGTCACCTCTCTCGCTGAGGTGTTAGACTTTCGCAGATCGTGATCGCTTTGCCGGTTGCCGGTAATGCCCCACGGTCGTTCTTTCTCCAGCTTCTGTAACTCTCCCTCTCTCCATGCGGCGCCTGCATCTCAAGCTGTTCTATCTCCGTACCCGCGTCAAGCGCGAAGCCCAAGGCGTCACTGCCAAGACGCTCGGTGTGCGTCCTGCAACGATGTCCCACCTCGAGCAAGGTCGGTCCCAACCGACTCTGCCAATGCTTCTTGCACTGTGTAAGCACTACGACGTAACTCCAACCTATCTGCTCGACGACGCTCGTCCGATCGACCCAACCGGCCGTGACCGTTGGGGAGAACGCGACAATGTCATTGCGCGCGGTGACTGGATGGAAGTCCCTGAAGGCGCCATGGTCACCACGCACGACGGCGTGCGACTCGTGGCCGTGCAAGCCGGTGCTCGCTACTACGACGCCAGTGCGCAGGCTCAGCGCATGACCTGCCCGACGCCCGCTGCGGCCAAGGAACTAGAAGGTGGTCTCGCCACTACCAAGGCTGAGCGCGACAAGGAACTCGAGGACACCCTGCTCCGTGAGCTGATGGGCCAGCGCAAGCCGCGCAACAAGCCTGTCGCCAAGAGCAGTGTGTTGAAGAACGCGATCGCCCAGTAGGGCACGCATGGAGAGAG
>CAXBFC010000618.1:0-3420 GCA_963974725.1 uncultured bacterium
GATGTAGAGCGCCTTGATCACATCGCCGCCGGTCGAGCCCAGCATGACCGCGTTGAAGAAGACGCCGATCCACGTAAAGCGCAGTGTTTCGAGCAACGTCAGATCGGTGCCGATCACACGCAGCAGCCACCACCAGCGAGCGCCCGCGACCAGTACGGTCACGAAGAAGCACAGCGCGCCGAGCGCGAACAAGGTCGGATCGAGGTTGCCCCAATAGCTAAAGATGCCCGGGGCGACTTCCAGTTGGGTACCGTCGTCCTGGATGCCGCGAGTGGCGACCTTGACGCCTTCGTCGGCCGCCGTTCCGGGTTCGATGATCGTGTATTCGACCGGATCCAGGTTCCAGTGGCCCTGGATGCTGATAGCTACCTCGGCAACGACCTTGTCGCTAGTGGCGCTCTCCTTGTAGACGAGCCGGTCGCGGAAGCTGATCGTGGTGAAGACCCACCACAACATCAGTGCTAACAGCACGACCTTGATCAGCGATACGACGTGCTTGTTCATCGCCACTCGCCCTTTGCGCGCACTTTGGCGCGGGCCGATTCCATCGAGGTTTGTTCGGTGGCGACCCGCTCAAGAACGGCACGCGCAAAGCAGCCCGGTTCGATACCGAGTTGTTGAAGGGTGGCGATCGCGACGGGTGCGCCGCCGGGCTGTGCGTTGACTGCGAAGTGGATCAAGGCGCTTACTGGGCTGACCGTAGCGATGCTGATCGACAATTTCCCGTCCCCAACGTAAAGGTCGTCGCCAGTTCGGCTCACATCCGAACTGGGTGCCAACCGCTGGATCACTTCACGCACCTGGGCGGCGAACAATCGCTGCCGGTGTATGGCCAGCAGCAGGTCGGTCGTGGTGAACGACTCCCAGACGAAGTGCACCATGTCATCGGCGGCAATGCCGGGCCCATCGAGATCTTCGAGGTCGGCGACTTCGGCTCCGAGCACGTTGCAAGGGCCTCGAAATGCGACCAACGCGTTTCCGACCAAGCCAAAACGATCGAGCAACCAATGTGCCCGGAGCTGACTGCCGTCATAGGCGACGGTCTGCTCACACCAGTGCGTTTGCACGCCGTTGCTCATCGTTTCGTCCCCATCGTGCTACCGGCGTTCCTCATTCCACTTGCGAACCCATGCCGGGTCCGGGTCGATCGTCTTGCGGCCGAGGCTCCAGCTCAGCGCCACGATGGCTGGCGTGCGCAGCTTGGAATAGTAGTCGCGCTCGGCGAGCACGGTGCGGGCGAGGAATTCGCTCGGTGTCGTGGCCTCCCAATCCTGGCGGCCAGGCAAGCGAACGACAGCTTCGGCGAGTTCGCCCGACAGCTGGCCGCAGTAGTGGATCAGGCGCAGTTGGATCAACGCGTCGGAGTCGAACCACGATAGCCCGGCGACCCGGTCCTGCGGGCTGGCCGCCATCGTTGCAAGCATCAGTGGCACAGTCCGCGGGCCGCCGAGCCGGCGAATCTGCTCCATGGCGCACAGTCGCACTTCGATCCAGCGGCTGTCGCGATCCTTGATCGTGCCCAGCAGGATGCCTCGCACGCAGTGTTCGATCGCCTTCCGCAAGGCGGCGTCTAGCCACGGCCGCGCTTGCGCGTCGGTCTCGTTGGCGAGCAAGACCCCGAGGTCTTCGATCAGCATCAAGCGCTCGTCCCAGCGTGCCAACGGCGCTGAGGAGATCTGGGCAAGCGCGTCTTGGTAGGGCTCGAGGGAGCCACCGTTTTCGCCGCGTGCCGAGGGTCGCAGTGTGCGAATCCCCAAGCGTGCCAAGGCAAGCGTCTCGGGGTCGATCGGGATGCTCAATTGGGCGAACGAACCATCGAACGGGCCGAGCGATAGCTGCCGGCAAATGCGCGACAAGCCGTCGATCGCGAGGACCCGGGTTTGCGGGTTGCGGTCCAGTTCGGCGAGCCAGCCGAGTCGACTGGCTGCGGCCGCGTTGACGGCCAGATTACGGCCGGTCTCGTCCGGCAACTCCGCAAGCAACTCGCGCACGTGCTGCCCCGGATTCTCGAGCGTCATTTCGGTGCGTCGTCCGAACAACCACGCCGCTGGCGCACGCACCGGAATCAGCAACGCGTTGTGCATGTACCAGCTCGAGACCCGGGCACGTTGCGCGTAGGTGATCTTGCGCTCGTTGTCGGTGCCGTCGATGCGAACAATCTCGTCAAGCTCTTCGAGCAGCTCGCCGCTGGTCAGGCCAACAGCAACCGAGCAGCTCGGCAAAACAAGCACCGTGGCAAGTCCCGCGCAGCACCAGAACGCGCGCATCATTGTTGGCATTGAGATCTCCAGTGAGCGACCGCCTGGTGGCGGCCAAACTCCGTGTCGGCTTCGCAGGTCGGCGCGATGACTTCGAGCGCGGCCGCCAATGCCGCGTGCAGCGATGCGAAGGCCGCTGGGTCGCGCTCATGAGAGATTGCCGCGAACAACTTCGTCACCGCCTTTCTGCCGTGTTGCTGCGCTGCGCCACTGGCGGCGAAGCGGCGAACCAGCGGAGCGGGATCCGTCAACGCAACTTCCCAGAAGGCTTCGTCGCTCAGCCGATTCACCGCGGCCAGATGCACGGCCCGGGCGCGCACCGCGGTCGACTCATCGGCACAAGCGATCGCGATCGCGCGCATTCGAAGTGGTCGACGCGCATCGATTGCCGCTTGATCGCTGGCCGCGTTGGGGCCGGGTCGCGGCTTTGGGGGCACGGCCAACGTGTCGAGCATCTTCAACCGACCGGCCGCTTCGGGGGCCGCGCGCAACAGGGCGAACAAGTCGCGCAGTTCACCGTTCGCCAGTGGATCGCGTCCAGGGGTGACTTCTCGAATCCGTTGATCCCAGTCTGCCATTTCGGTGGCGTGATCGCGTAGCCACGCATCGCCAGCGTGCATTTGCTGGATGCTTCGCAACGTCGCGGCAGCAGCTGCCCCCTGGCCGGCCACCCACTCCGCTTGCACCAGGTCGAACAGAGTCGCCGGAGAAACGTTCTTGGCACCAATCTCGCGAACCACACCCTGCAACTCAGCAGCGGCGTCATCGCAGCGGGCGAGGTCGCGCAGCAATCCAGCGCGTGCCAATCGCAGGGGCACGGTACGGTGACGCTTGATCGCCGTGTCGACCACGAAAAGAGCCTCGAAGTGACGCTCCCGTATCACCAGGTAGCCGGCCAGTTCGAGCGCCGCCTGGCCTGCGTGCTCTTGGTCCGCATTCGCGAACGCATTGCGCAACTGGCGTTCGCTTCGGGCTGACGCTACCGCGGTCGCGCTGCTCGGTGGCTGCTCGGTGCGGGTCGCGGTCGCGTCGATTGCAGCAGCAGCAGCAGCAGGTCGATTTGAGGCTGCGAGCTCGCCATGAGCAGGTGTGCTCGGCGTTGGTCGAGCGATGCGCGGCGCCGGTGTGGTTGATGCGAGCTCTGGTGCGTCATCCGGTGCAC
>CAXBFC010000619.1:0-3388 GCA_963974725.1 uncultured bacterium
CATTCGGGCGTGCTTGCCAAGTTGCTGGTGAGCTATGTGGGCGAGCCCGCATATCTCACCAGCGACGCAGGCAAGTGCGTCCGAATGGTCCGCAGACAAGGAAGACGACCGAGGTCCGCGCAGGCGGGTCTGTGGACCCGTCGAGCAGACCGACGGAGCCCGCAACGCGGGCGGCAGGCAACGCCTGCCGTCTGACGAAGGCCGCGGGCCATTCGGGCGTGCTTGCCAAGTTGCTGGTGGGATATGTGGGCTAGGTCTCGGAGCAGCAGGCTCTCGACGCGAACCAACTGCTTGGCGTTCTGCAGGCACGGCGCATGAGGCCCCACCGCCATGCTGGTGGAAATCACCCCGGCAGGCACCACCGGCAACCCCGGCCTCGTGCCATCGGCCAGCCGCGCCTTCGCCTGCATCCATCGCAACACTTCGGGCGCGGCACCGGCAAGCAGCGAATCGGTTGGGTCCGAACCACACTGGCCACGGCGCACCCGCTGATCAACGAACGCGAACGCGTGCTGGTCGAACCGGGCGTGGAACAGTTCTCGATACCTCTCACGAGTGAACCCACCGGGACCGAACGCGTCGGCCACTACGTTCTCGGTCCACTCTCGCGATAGCCAGTCCGGCCCATCACCACAGGCGTAGGCGTGGCTACTGGAGAACTCGTAGTCGGCTGCATCGGCCACAACGCCCGCGTGAACGGCGTTCGCATCGATGTTGCCGACCAGGTTCTTTCGATACTCGAACGAATCCAGAAGCAGCGACCGGAAGCGCCCACGCACCAGGGGACCGTCTCGCCGCCGCGAGCGATTGAAATAGCGCACGTAGCCCAACTGTATGTGGTGCAACGCCTCCGAGAGCGCCCGCTGTGGACTGCGCACCATGAAGTGAAAGTGCGTTGCCATCACCGAGTAGCAATGCACTTCCAGCAAGCCACGTTCGACGACCTCTGCGACGCGATCGAGAAACAACCCAACGTCGGCTCGGGACTCGAACAGAGTCCTGCGCGCCAACGCACGATTCATGAGATGGAACCAGTCTCCCGGTTCGTCACGCCTTGCTATCCTTGCCATACAACCTCTCTGCTCCTAGTGGCAAGGCGGGGGCGAATGGCGGGCGGGTTAGACGATGATTCTCACCAGCCGGCAAGCGACAATCTGTGGTTTGAACCGGGTACGGTACGCAGGTTTTGTTAGTGCTTGGGGAGGAGGGACATGGCCAGGTTGTTGAGGTTGGCCATTAGGTCGGTGGTGCTGCGGAAGCTTGGGGAGCGGTTGCCGCCGATCGGGATGATGTCGGGGGGCTCGTGTTGTTCGTCGAGGCGGCGGCCCGGGTCGAAGGTGGCTTGGTCGGCTTGGTGGTAGTGACCGTGATGGCTGTAGGACCATTGCTCGCCGAGGCCGCGAGTCGACAGGAGACGCCACTTGAGATCCCATTCGGCGTGCTGCAGGCCAGCCGAGCCCGTGGCATCGAAGCGGCGGACTTCCAGGCGCAAGACGGCATCTGCGCGCAGGGCGCGCCCGAGACCTTCGAGGTTGTCGGCGTGCGCGGCGATGTCCGACGTGCGTAGCAACTCGGCGGAAATGCCGGGTGGCAGGACGCGATAGCCGCGGCGCGACAGGGCACTGGTAAGCCCTGCGAACCAGAGATCGGAGTCTGGTGGCTCGGCACCGATCGCTAATGGCCAGATCGCAATGACTTCCGGAGCCGCGCCCGAGATGGGCAACGGCTGCACTCCGATGCGGCAGGCACCGAGTAACAGAAGAAGGGCCAGGCCGGCGAACCGCATCAACTCAGCGACCTACCGGCGTGATGCGCGGCAACAGTTCGTCGCGTTGTGCAGTCTGCCAGACGAACGTGGCCATGATGACGGCGGCTTGCTTCAGGTCGGCGGCGACAGCGTGATCCCAGTTATCCATGTTGGAGTGGTGCGTGCGGGTGTTGTAGCTGACCTCGTCCTGGATGAACTGGAAGCCAGGCACGCCAACTGCATGGAACGCCTGGTGGTCGGTGCCGCCGGTGTTGTCGAGGGTCAGAGTTGCGGCGGCATGCACGTGGAATGGGCGCAACCACGGACGGAACACGCGGGCGATGCCTTCGTTGCCCTGCAGGTAGACGCCGCGAATCCGACCGGTGCCGTTGTCGAGGTTGAAGTAGCCAGAAACTCGTGAGGCTTCCGGCTTGGGATCATCCCGACTGCCCAGGTGCTGACTCACGAACGCGCGCGAACCGAGCAGGCCCTGCTCTTCGCCACTCCACAAGCACGCTCGAATGGTGCGGCGCGGCCGAATGCCTTTCTTCTGGCAGTAGGCATTGATCAAGCGCGCCGCTTCGAGCACGACGGCACTGCCAGCACCGTTGTCGGTTGCGCCAGTGCCCGATTGCCAACTGTCCAGGTGGGCCCCCATGATCGCGAGTTCGTCGGTGCCGGCGAGGTCCGCGACAACGTTGAAGTCACTTTCGTTTTCGAAGTACTTGACGCGCAATTCCAACGCGACCTTGATCGGCAAGCCCTTCGCCAGCACGCGACACATGCGGTTGTAGTGTTCGACGGCGATGGTTACTTGCGGGATCACCTTGGCCTTCGGATCACGCGCACTGACGCGTTCGCGGCGCGGCGTGTCCGGCGCGTTGACGGCACTGGCTCCGGTCGTGAACACGGTTCCGTATTGGCCCTTGCGGCCACAATCGATCAGCGCGAGCGGGTTCTTCGACTGCACGATCGCCAGCATCTGCTGACGCTTTTGGAAGCCACTGCGGAAGCCGTCACGGGTGCGCGCGCGAGCCGCGCGATCGCCGC
This sequence comes from uncultured bacterium, assembly GCA_963974725.1. GTDB lineage: Bacteria > Planctomycetota > UBA1135 > UBA1135 > UBA2386. Next base: position 2,798 of record CAXBFC010000619.1, read on the forward strand.
CACTCTGTGCTTCGGTGCGCAGTTGCACGGCGAGCTTCAACAGGCTCGTTTCATCGTGACGTTTGGCGACACCTTCGAACGGCTCGCTAACCGCTCGCATGTCACTCATCAATACGATCTTGCCGGCGAGATCGGCGCCCTTCAGTTCGTCAGCGGTCATCGCCGCGGCGTGCACCACGTCCGCCTCAATGCGACCGTTCACCCCCGAGGACCACGCCTTCGCATAGGCGATCACCGGCCACGGGTTGTCGCCGATCACCGACATGTTGACGTGATCGCAGCGCCAACCGCGACCGAAAGGCCCCCACTCTTCCTTGGTGGCAACCATGCCCATTTTGGTGAAGCGGTCGGCCGACCACGACTGCGCCTTGCGCAAGTTGGGCGAGCCGGTGACGCGCGGTCCATAGACATCGCACAGCCAACTCAGGTGATCCATCACCTTCGAACGCTCGAGCCCTTCCTCGAGGAAAAACGCAACAGCGTCTTCATCGACGGAGCCGTCGGCACCGGGAATTGCGGGCGGCGCTGCCTGGGGAGCATCTTGTGCAATGGCGAACGTGGAAAGGGCAGAAACAACAAACGACAGCATCG
>CAXBFC010000620.1:0-3388 GCA_963974725.1 uncultured bacterium
CGCCGTAACAGCTCAGCCCACGTGTAGTAGCGCCGAACTGCGCGACGCCACTTGCCGGGACGATGTGGCACCCGTGCTACCGGCGGCGCTTCGGATCCCGCGCCAACTTCATCAACCCGCGTTTCTGCCGGATCCGCGCAGCCCTCGTCGAACTCGTCCTATTCGCCATCTTCAGTAACCTGAGGAACGACCCTATGCCGCAGACTGGCACCCGGGGCAAGCACACCGTGATACGTCACTAGGTGTCGCCGCGGTCGCGGCACCAAAGCCAGCAGCCGCTCGATCAGCACCTGCGGCTCCATCACCACATGCGTCGATCCATCCCGCCAGAACGATCAACGTGACCGCGCTGGCAGAGTTCGTCGACGTCGGGATCAGATTCTGCTGCGCAGCCCGCGCGCGCCTTGGATCCGAGTGCGCACCATCGACAACCTGCTGCGTATTGGTCGGATTGTGAATCGTCGTAACCAGACCGCGCTCAATGCCGATGTGGTCGTGGATCACGCGAACAACCGGCGCGAGGCAATTCGTCGTGCACGATGCCGCTGAGACAACCCGTTCCGCAGCGAAGTCCACCGCACCATCGTTGACGCCCACCACCACATTCGGGGCACCACCTTTAACGGGCGCGGACACCAGAACGCGCGCAGCACCTTGCTCGAAGTGCGGCGCAACCAAGTCAACGGTTCGAAAGCGGCCGCTGCACTCCAGCACCAAGTCTACGCCGAGTTCTCGCCACGGGATCTCAGCAGGAGACGCGTGCTGCGTGTAGGCCAATTCTTTGCCGGCCACCGAGATCCCGCGCCCCGCCGCCGCGCAGGTGTGATGCCACTTCCCTTGCACGCTGTCGAACTCCAACAGCAACGCCATGGTCGCGGCGTCGGCATGCGGTTCGTTGATCGCGACGAAGTCTAGATCCGGACTGCCGAACCCAGCGCGCATTGCGAGGCGTCCCATGCGACCAAAACCATTGATGCCGATTCTGACTGTCATCGACAAGAACCTACCTCGAAGTGCCGTGGCGGCGCTACCGAACATTTGCCCGGCGCGCCCGCCGCAGATCACGGGCTTGATTGATCGATGCGGCCGCAGAAGTTCGGTGCGAATCGGATCTAGGCAACATGCGTTAACATTTTCAGAAGTGCTAGCTATGCTCGCGACGAGGAGTGTCGGTGACGCCGCGCCATGCCGTTCCCCGAGAGGCGATCTAGGATGCTGTGGACTGGCGTCACACTGAGCCGCTGCTGGTTGGCCGACCCCTTCCCCTACCCCCTGGCCCGCTCGACAACCGTGCCGACTGCTATGTTTGCTGGCGGCCGCACCTGCCAATGTTCGACATAACGCAAATGCTGCAGGACGCCGGCGCAGATCGCCCCGGTGCGCAAGAGGAACTCGCGCGCGCTCTCTACGATGACCTGCACGCCGCCGCCAGCAAACAATTGCTCGGCGAGCGTGCTGCCCACACCCTGCAGCCGACCGCGCTCGTAAACGAAGCCTGGCTGAGATTGTTCGGCACACAGCCGCGTGAGTTCGTCAACCGCGAGCACTTCTTTGCGGCGGCCGCAACGGCGATCCGGCGAGTCTTGACCGACCACTCCCGCAAACGTTCGGCTCAGAAGCGCAGAGGCAACCGCGTACCGTTGCAGCTCGAACAGATCGAGGCAGTGTTGGCGGTGCGCGATGACCAATTGCTTGAGCTAGACGATGCGTTGACGCGGCTGGCGGCGTTTGCTCCCGAACAGGCCCGATTGGTCGAGCTACGCTTCTTTGCCGGCCTCGGCATGGCGGACATCGCGTCGATTCTGAGAGTCTCGGATTCGACCATCGAGCGGCAATGGCGTCTAGCGCGCGCCTGGTTGCGCAATCAACTCGACCATGACGGTAGCGACCATGCGAGTTGATCGCTGGCAACGGATAGGAGAGTTATTCGAACAGGCACTGCAGCAGCCCGATGGCGAGCGATCGCAGTGGCTCGCAGGCGCGTGCGCTGATGATCATGCACTGCGGCAAGAAGTCGAACAACTGTTGGCCGCCGACGCCGGCGAGGGTGGACCCGTCGACGAGTTCGACGCGGGCGACCTGTTGCGGCGAGCTGATCCGATGCTGGGGCAGCAAGTAGGAGCATTCCGGCTAGTTGAACGCATTGCCGCTGGCGGCATGGGCGTCGTCTACCGCGGTGAGCGCGTCGATGGACTGTTCACTCAAGATGTCGCGATCAAGCTGATCCGGGCCGAGATGGTCAGCCCCGAACTGCTGCGCCGATTCGAGGCCGAACGCCGCACACTGGCGTCGCTCATCCATCCGAACATCGCGCGCCTTTACGACGGCGGCACCGACCACAACGGGCGGCCATACTTCGTGCTCGAGTTGGTGCGCGGTGTCCCGATCGATCGCTACTGCCGCGATGCGGCGCTCACGGTGCAAGCGCGCTTGCGGCTGTTCGTGTTGGTATGCCGTGCGGTCGATCATGCACACCGTGGCCTGGTCGTGCACCGCGACCTGAAGCCAAGCAACATCCTGATCGATCAATCGGGACAGCCGAAGCTCCTCGACTTCGGCATCGCTCGCGTTGTCGAACCACAGGCTACCGGCCACGACGAGACGCTGCCCGGCGCATTCACACCCGACTACGCCAGCCCCGAACAGATCGCGGGATGTCCGCCGACTACCGCCATCGACGTTTACAGCCTCGGGGTTGTATTGTACGAACTACTGACCGGGCGCCGGCCGTTCTCAGCGGAAGGCCGGCCGGCACTGGAGTGGCAGCGTGAAGTACTCGAACGCCAGCCCACGCGCCCGAGCACCGTGATCGAAGCGGGCGGTGCCGAAAACGGAGCGGTATCGCGCCGGCGGTTGCGAGGCGACCTCGATCGCATTCTGCTGATGGCGCTGCGCAAGGAGCCCGAGCGTCGATACGCCTCAGCACTGGATTTCGCCGACGACATCGAGCGGCATCTGGCTGGCCGACCGATTCGCGCCCGCGACGACACGCTCGCGTATCGGGCAGGCAAGTTCATATTGCGCAACCGAGTACCCGTCGCCGCCGCCGGGGCGGTGCTGGTGGCGATGATCGTGGCCCTGGCCACATCTCTGCGCGGCCGCGCAGAAGCGCAGCGGCAAGCGCGGCACGCCTCTGAGGAGTCGGAGAGTTCTCGACACGTAGCCGAGTTCTTGATGGACACGTTCCTGACTTCGTCGGTAGCCGACGACCCAGAACAATTGGCTGCTGCCCATGAACGCATCCTATTTCACGCTGAGCGAGTGCGCCGGCAGTATCACGACCAACCCCACCAGCGCGCCAATCTGCTCGACGCACTCGGCCAGGTGGCACTGCGGCTCGACATCGACGAATCCGCCGATCATTTGTTGCGCGAAGGTCTGTCTATCC
>CAXBFC010000621.1:0-3371 GCA_963974725.1 uncultured bacterium
CAGATCATCAACGGCGTGCTGATGGTTTCGAGCAACATCACCGTCGGCCCTGTCGCGACGCTGACCTTGCAACCCGATGTCATCATCAAGTTCACAGCCGGCTACGAAGTCAATGTGCAGGGCAACCTGATGGTGAACGGCACGGAACTCTCGCCCGTCATCTTCACGGACGATGGCGACGACTCTGCGGGCGGCGACACCAACAACAACGGCATCAGCGTCGGCGCTCCAGCGGCCTGGCGCGGCATCATCCTGCAATCGACGGCGAGTGCCAGCACACTCAACTACTGCGAAGTTCGCTACGCGGGATCCAGCTTCGTCGCCGGCTATGTGTTCAACTCCTGCAATGCCACGCTCACCAACTGCACCAGCCGCGATTGCTTCTCGAACGCCATACACTTGAACAGCAACTCGTTCCCGACAATCACCGCGTGTTCCATGATCGACAATGGTGGCCGCGCCATGGAAGGGGTGCTGCTAGCGGCATTGCCCGGCCTACTCAACAACCAGGCGTCCGGAAATACCTCCGACTACATCCGGATCAGTGGTGCCTCCGTCGGGTCAACTCTGCAGATCGGCACGGAATCGGTTCTCAACGGCGCCCTATTGGTGACCGCGAACATCAGTGTGCAAGCTGGCGGCAACCTGATCGTCGATCAGGCATGGTGTTCAAGTTCACGGCTGGCTACGAAGTCAACGTCAACGCGAATGCCTCGATCGACCTTCGCGGCACGACCTACGAGCCGATCGTGTTCACCGATGACGCCGATGACGACTACGGCGGTGACACCAACATGAACGGGGCCAGTACTGGCGCACCGGCATCGTGGCGCGGGGTCATCTTCAATGCGGGGGCGCTGGCGTCTTCGCTACGCAACGTGATCATCCGATACTGTGGCTCCAGTTTCGTGCCGGGCGTGACCTGCGGCAACCCCAACGTGACCCTGGAATCGGTTCGCGTCGACGAGGCCTACAGCCACGGATTCTCGCTAAGCGATGTCGCCGGCCACCCAGCCAACCTGATTGCCTGGTCATGTGGCGGCCACGGCTTCCACTTGACCAACGGTGCCTTCTCGCTGGTTCATGCGACCAGTGCGGAAAACAACGTCGGCGTGCGGCGCGAGAACGTCTACGCCGGTTCGGTCGTCAACTCGATCATCTACGGCAACAACACCAACTTTGCCAACTTCACCGGCACCGAAGTGCTGTCCTGCAATGGCGACTTCGCTGGCAGCAACGGCAACATCAACGCCGACCCGCTATTCGTCGATCCGGCGAACGGCGACCTGCACCTGAGTGCGGGCTCGCCATCGCTGAACAATGCCGACCTGGCGTTTGGCTTGGTCACCGCGAGGGATCACGACGAGAACTCGCGCATCCTCGACCACAATCTGACCGGCGCCGCGCTGCCTGACATGGGAGCCTTTGAACTGCCGGTGTGGGGAATGACGCAAGCCGGTGATGGCAGGCTCGGGTCGACTCTGACCTACACGACTACCGGTCCAACGGGTTTGTCGTTCTTCTTGTTCGGCGCTCTGGATGGCACGATCACGGTCTCGCCCTACGGCATCGGCCTCGGTGGCGCCAGTCTGACGGTCATCGGCCAGAGCCCCAAGTTGGTCGGCGATCCGCTCGACATCGTGGTGCCGCCATTCCCTGGCCTGGTTGGCCTGTCGGTCGGCATTGAGTCGTTGACGTTCCCGCTCACCGGCGGGATCTCGGTCGGCAACTTCACGCGTCTGCACCGCGTGTTGGTTCGCCCGTAGCGGCGACAAGCCGCCCGGTCCACTGTTCGCGGCGAAGATCCTTCGTATCGAGCGCGCAACCATTCGACAACGTTGTCGCGCCTGCGTGCGTATCGAAGCGAGACGAGCTGCGAACTGCCGTGATTTGGATTCGTGCGGCAACGCCACGCTGCGGCGCCGAATTGGATTTCAATCCGTCGGCGGCCTTACGTCCGCCAGCGCCAGCAGCGATTGGCGCAGGCGAGTGTGCTTTGCCAGGGCGCGACATCCGGCGGCCTCGGACGCTGCGCCTTTCTGCACGATTGCCCGCCCGAGGGCTCGCTTCTCGGTCGCGGTCCAGCGATCTAGATCGGGCAGCATGGCAACGATCGGGGCGATGCTGCCCAGGGCGCTGATCTGTTCTTTGCACAGTCCGCTGCGGCGGATCCCCAGGGTCCGGGCGACGGACGCCGCGCATCGGGCCGCCGCCAGGTTTCGGTCACCACCGTACTGCTGGCTGACGAACTCGCTCAACTGCACGCCGAGTCGCTCGAAGTCGAACCAGCTTGATCGGCCTTCACTGAGGTCCAGATACACGCGCGTGTGTTTCAGGCGATGCAGCATGCGCCGATCCGAACGGTATCCGGGTTCTGCGAGCATGCGTTGCTCCTCCGCCTGTGCCAGCTGTTCCACATTTGGGTTGTCGGCAACGAAACCAAGCTTGCGGTAGAACCAGAAGGCTCCGCTGGCAATTGCATCGGGATTGCCAACTCCCATGCCGTAGTCCTGCACGAAGAAGTAGTCGGCGCCGAGCACATGGCGCAGAGCGCGCATCACCTGGCTGTAGACGTAGCGGATCTCGCTACCGCGAAACTCGGGGAACAGGTTGATGCCCATCTCGCAGGCGCCGAAAAACACTCCAGCCGGTCCATACGCGATCGGCACGCCGTTCTTCAGAACCAGAAAGAAGTAGAGGCTCTCGAGTGTGGCGCGCATCGCTGGGCGCGTGCCCACAACCACAACCTGGATACCGCGTCCGCAGGGAACGAGCGTTACGTCACGATCGTTGGCATGGATCAGCGGATAGATCTCCAGGCAACGACTGCACAGCGCCGCATGCGCGATTGCGAGCAGCGCGCGAGCCACGTTCGGTCGGCACGGCCGCACCGCGGGCAGCGCCCGTTGAATCAGTGGTCGCAACGGATATCGGTCACGCTCAATGGCTTTCTGCTGGTAGCACCGCCGACCTCCCGACAGCGTGACTTCGCATCGACCCTGGCCCGGACTGCGCAACGAGTAGCGGATCGGCAGATCGCCATTGTCGAACAGCCAGCTCTCCAGCTGTTCTGTGTGCCCCGCCCCGGCGATGATACCGATCGTCGTTTCGAGATCGCTGGCCCCCTTGCGTGGGCGGCAACCCGCGAGCCAGTCGCGAAGTGTCAGGCGGTCGCCATAGAGTCCATCGGATTCGGCTGATGGCAGGCTCAGGTCCAGCGCCTGCATCAGCGCCGCCTCGTCCTCCAGATCGCCCCAGTCAAACTCGCAGCTCCCCGGCCACGCTTGCAGCAGTTGCCGCAGCACGCCGAAGTGGTAGCTGTACGTCATCGTGGTGCCAGGAAGTCCGCTGTTGGTAATCGCCGCCTTGTC
>CAXBFC010000622.1:0-3355 GCA_963974725.1 uncultured bacterium
GAGTTTCCCGCGACGATCGTCTTCGTCGCCTACGACGGCGAAGAGCAAGGCCTATTGGGCTCGAAGGCGCACGCCGCAGAGATGGCCGACGCCGGAGCCGAGATCGACGGCATGATCACCTGTGACATTGTCGGCAATACGATGGGCATGGACGGCCGTCGCTATACCGACTTCGTGCGCTGTTTCAGTTACTCCCGAACTGGCAACGACAGTCTTGGCCGCAGTTTGGCCCGCGCTGTGTCCCGCGCTGGCCGCGAATACGTTGCGGACTTTCGGGTCAAGTTGATCTATCGCGGCGATCGCTACGGTCGCGGTGGCGATCACCGTTCGTTCTTCGATCAGGGCTATCCCGCGGTTCGCATGACCGAGCCGCGCGAAGACTTCTCTCGCCAGCATCAGAACGTGCGCCCAAAGGACGGCAAGCCCTACGGCGACTTGCCGGACTTCGTGGACTTCGGCTACTCGGCGAAGGTCGCTCGGGTGGTCGTTGCAACGCTCGGCGAGCTGGCGTCGGCACCAAAACCGCCGCTGGTAACTGGTGCGCGGCTTGCGCGCGACGCCTACGACACCGAACTCTACTTCCGGTTGCCGGAGGGCGTGACCCGCTTCGAGTTCGTTTGGCGGGAGACTACCGAAGCGGACTGGACCCATGTGGTCTCGATGCAGGACGCCACCTTGAAGCAGGGGCGACGCGGCACGACGGTGGCTCGCATCCCGGATGTCTGCCTTGACGACGTGGTCGTTGGCATGCGCACGATCGCAGCCAGTGGCGCCCGCAGCCGCGTGGCGACGCCCCCGGAGCCGGATCGCTTTGCGCAACGACCGACAGCCAAGAAGAAGTAGGATGGACAACATGATGGGAGCTGCCCGCCGTCGCGAGTTCGCCGCGACTTTTTGGATCGTATTGTTGGCTGCTGCCTGCACCGGCGGCGGCAGTGACATTGGGCCGCGGTTGGCGCGGTTCCCGGACGCGAGCGCCAAAGTGCAACTGCTCGACGATCAGAATCGTGGGGTCGTGTCCGGCCGAGTCAGCGTCGTTGGAACGACGATCCAGGCGCTGACTGGGCGCAACGGCCGCGGCGACTTCCTTGCCTCGCCGCGTGGCGACTTGATTGTTCGCGCCGATGGCAGCAATGGCGCTGCGACGGCTGGTGATCGCCTGGGCGCGCTGCAGATTGCGATGACCGTCAATGGCACCGACTTGCCGGTGCCATTCCATCTGCCGGACTTGCCGGACTCGGCATCGGCGTTGTTGACGACTGGTGTGGCCTCGCCAAACACCGTGATCACGTCCGTCGGCGGCACGATCGTCACGGTGACTGCCGGGGTGGTCATCAACGCTGGCACAACCGAGCCGATCACTGTGCGCGTTGGCGATTTGTCGTCGCAGCACTTGCCGGGCAACCTGCCACTTGCTGGCTCGCAAACCAACTTGTTCGGACGCGGCGTATTCGTGGACCCGCCGGACGCGACGTTCTCGCCAGGTCTCGACATCGATGTGTTCGACGACCTGTCGCTCGCCGCCAGCAACGCGACGCTCTATCGGCTCGACCAGGATACCGGCACCTGGGTGTCGGTCGGCAACGCTGGTGCTAGCGGTGGCCGCATCGCCCTTGCGGGCGTGTTGACGCGCGGTGGACTCTACGCGTTCGGTATTGGTGTTCCCGATCGAACCGTGATCGGCCGCGTGCTAGACGCGGATGGCGATCCTGTCGGCAACGTCATGGTGCGCGTCGATCACCGGGTCGGGATGACCGGCGGCGATGGTCGCTTCTCGGTCGACTTTGTGCCCGCGACGTTGGCTGACGGTGCGACGGGGCGCAACGCAGTGGTCGAACTGTTTGCCGGCGGCGCTTGGTTGCCTGCCGTCGCGTCTTCGACGGTGCCGGTCAGTGCCAGCGTTGGCACGGTTCCGGTCGACGCCGGTGACCTGACCCTCGATACTGTGCTCGCTGGCAATCTCCGGGTGCAGCAGGTCGTTCGTGCTCGGGCGGACCCGTTCCAGCCAGCTCGCTTCAGTTCACTCGACGGTGGCGTCGCGCTGTTGACGACCAGCGATGCGACCGGTCAGGCGATTTTCGAAGACGTCCCGGCCGGGTTCTTTGGCTTCCAAGAAGGTCGTCGACGCAACGTCGATGATGTTTTCTACGGCCAAGCCGTCGGCTTCCTCGACGGTGGTCGTCGCTGGCTCGACAGCTATCAGTTCTTGTTCGATCGATCCTGGTTCGTTGGCACCCGCAGCACCCGCGGTTACCTGTGCGACTCGATCGGTGGCGGTCCGATTCGCGATGTTGCCGTGATCGAAGGCAGTCAGCCGAATGTTGGGTTCTTGGCATACAGTATCGAAAACGGCATCGTCTTCGCCGAGCGAGGTTTCCGGGGGCGCGCCACCGCCGTCGTGCGAACGGCGAGAGATGGTCAGAGCATCGTGCACGGTATCTCGGCCATGTTGCCGAACTCGGATCACCTTGAGTTTCCATTGCGTCGCGTGCTGCGCACACCGCTCGGCGGATTCGATCGGCACGGCCTGGTCGCGGGTGAGCTGACGGGCGCCAGTCCGGCCGCGTTGCACAGCATCCGCGCGACGCGTCGATTCACGGCGCAAGAGTGGTGGGATGACATCGTCGAAGGTTTGCCGATGCAGTCGTCACTGCCCGTCGATATCGACCCGGCAACGACCCACCTGACGTTTCAAGCGGGTATGGACGCGTCGGGTGGCCACTTGGTTGCGATCGAGTTCTTGTCGCCGTCGGGCGACAACACGCTGCAGAAGATGGGGGTGTTGTCTGACTTTCAGCCAGACGAGGGGCTCCTGACTTCGCTGGACGTGCCGCTCAATCTAATCGCCGACACGCAGTTCTCATTGCCTGGCGCGACTAGCAGCGTCGATCCCGAAGTGGACCTGGCCACACTCGATGTTGCGCTGGGCTTGATCAACCAAAACGGCAGGCTTGTCGACGTGGCGCGCGACCTCGATGGCTCGTACGACACGGTGACGGCCAACGACCTCAAGTTCACGTTGCCGGCGCTTGCCGGCGACTTGCTCAACAGCCAATGGCTGGCGTTGCTTAGAGGCACGAAGACCACGTCCGGCGTCACGTCCTCGCACGCGTCGTTGGTCACCATGGCGGGCACGTCGACGGCTGGTTTCACGTTCCCCGAGTTTCCGACACTGACTGCGCCGGCAGCGAACGCGGCGGTTTCCGCGAGCGGCTTTACGACCAGCTTTACGCTGCCAGCAGGGGCTGTCGGTGGCGTTGTCGAGTTGCGTTCACCGGGCACGAACGACTTGTTGCTTTGGCAGGTTCTGGTGCGCCCCGAGACGACTGACTTCACGTTCGTAACGTTGCCGGTC
>CAXBFC010000623.1:0-3345 GCA_963974725.1 uncultured bacterium
CTGCTCGAGTGCGGCCAAACGCGCCGGATGCTCCGCCGAATAGAAATGGCAATAGACGTTGGCCGGCTTCAGGATCCGTTCGCCACCAGTGCGCTCGATCGTCTGCGTGACGTGCCCGAAAGCACCTGGCATGGTCGTGAAGAAGCCGGGGTAGATGTTCTCGTTGGGCGCGCCCACGAACGTCTGCCACTGGTCGCCAATCTGACGTCCCCATGGTGAGACGTAGCCGACCGAGTCGTGCAGTGCATCGCAGCGGAACAGACCACCGTTGAGATTGACGCAACCAGCATCCGAAGCGGCGCGAATCGCATCGGGAGTAGGGTTAGCCGCACCTGACCACAGCATGACGCGGCAGCGCTTTGCGGGCGGCGCCAGCCACTGGTCGATGAATGCGATCGACGCACCGACTTCCGCAGCCATCTCGTGCACGTAGCCGTTCAGCTCGCGATACCAGACTACCGAGCGCGGCAAGGATCGCGGGTGCAGTTCGCGCCGCCAGTTCAGCGGATGCAAAACGCTGTGGCTCGCCAGTTCTACCCACGCTCGCTCGGCGATCTCCCGCGCCACGCGCATGCGCGCCGTTGGTTTGGCCGGCTGCATCTCGTCGGTCAAGGATGCGACGATGAAGCTGATCGTCATCGGCACTTGCCACTCATCGACGATTCGATCGCGGAACACCGCACCGCAGTTGCTATCGAGCCGCACCGTCGAAGCACTCTCGAAGCCGTCCCCGTCGACATGCAGCACGAACATGCGGCGGCCGTTCAAGACGCTAGGATCGGCAGCAGGCACGCCATCGAGGCCCAACGCCTGTCGACAGAACGCAAATGGATCGGCATACCAGCGGCGGTCCATCTCGACACCGCCGACTCGCACGAACCACGGCTGCAGACCGATGCCGCCCCAGGACCCGGTGACAACCGGCACGCGTTCTCGCCGCGGGTTGCGAACATCTTGGGTCGCGACCCACACGGTGTTGTCTTGATCGGTATTCCACGGACCGAGGTGCAGACGGCTGTAGACTGGCTTCGATTCGAACGGGTAGTGATCGGGATGCGGAAGGCGCACTTTGATCCGGCTCGGGTCCGCGACCACTTGATTGTCGTAGCCGAGGCCGAAGCGTCGCAAGTGCGCGCGCAGTCGTTGGCCGTCGTCACCGCGCGCGAGCGGCTGCAAGCTGCCCAAGTGCAGGACGCGCACGTGTGCCGGCTGACGTTGCAACCAAGGCCAGACCCAGTCGGGCAATTCGTCATTGGCCGCCAACCAGGTTCCGACCGCACGCACGCGCGTTGGATCGACGTCAGGCAGCTCCCCATCGCTGCACGCATGCTCGACGAGCCGCATGCCGTGGTAGTTCAACGGCATCTGCAGCAACGTGAACGGCATGTCCGCGTGGGCATGTTCGAGGTCCTGCGTGACCTTCGCGACGAGCATCACGACCTCGGTCGGAATCACCTCCGCATCTGCTGTCAGTACACGAGCGGACTCGCTCGCAGGCGCAGGCGGCACCGGCGCCGATTGGGCGACGGCAGCCGCACAGCCGATAGACCATGCGAGCAGAACGGTACTCTTCAACAGATGATGACAACGACGCGACATGCAACGGGATGGGCTAAGCCATCAAAGCCTGAATCGACAAAGACCTACGCGCGCCTTGACACCGTCATCGCGCAACCTTGGGCCGCGTTTCTGGCAGTCGCGCTAGCGTTACCTGCATGCCGATCCAGGCAGCTGCCGTCGACTGTTCCAGAACTCGACATTCCGGTGCTGCAACATGTCCAAAACTGGACCATGCAGCTGCAGGGGCTCGACGATCCGCAGGCGGTGCATCAACTTGAGAAGGCCAGTGTCGACATGGTGGTCATCGAACCGATGCGCAGCCAACGCGGACAGTCGGATTTCGCGACACAGGCCCTCGTCGCGCGCCTCCAGAAAAGCCCCGGCGCGACCTTGCCCAACAAGCGCTGTCTCGCCTACTTCAACATTGGCCAGGCCGAGGATTACCGAAAGTATTGGCGCAGCGATTGGCAGGCACCGACCGCCGACCGGCGCGGATCGCCCAGCTTTTTGGTCGGCCTCGACCCCGATGGTTGGCAGGGCAACTACCCGGTTGCGTTCTGGGATCCCGCGTGGCGGCGCTGTTTGTATGGCACGCCTGACTCCCTACTGGACCAGATTCTCGACGATGGCTTCGAAGGCGTCTACTTGGACTGGGTGCTCGGATTCGACGATCCACAGGTCGTGGCAACGGCCAAGGCCGCCGGCGTCGACCCTGCTGCGGAGATGGTCCGATTGCTGACGGACTTGCGCACCTACGCGCGCGCCAGGCAGCCACTGTTCGTCATGATTGCCCAAAACGGTGTCGCTCTTTGTGAGCGAAACCCGGACGTGATGCAGGTCATTGATGCGCTGTCGCAGGAGGATGTCTCGTTTCGCGGCATGGCCGGTGTCGACTGGCAAGCCAGCGATGCCGGCGACATTGCGGCTCCCGCTACCGGCGAATGGTCAACAGCGCGTCTCTGTGAACGGCTCGCTGTCGCCCGCAATCACGGACTCTCCGTATTCACTCTCGACTACGCCTTGCGCGAGCACAACGTCGACCTCGCTGTTGCCAACAGCCGCGCCCACGGCTTCGTGCCGTGTGTGACCCGCACGCCTCTGGATCGTCTGGCGACACCAATCCCTCCGCCAAACTCGGTCCTCGCGGCGCCTCGCTAGCAAATCCTGCTGATCGCAGGCGCTGGTCAGGCCGCGAGCGGGCAGCACGCATCGCGCCCTCGCCATCCTTTGCTGTCGCTCGACGCAGCGTGGCTGCCTAACATCTTCCGCCATGGCAGGCGGCACAGCAGGAACTCTCTGGATCAAGATCATGGTCGCGGGGGGCGTTGCGATAGGCGCGGCCATGGCACTACACCACGCCGAGGCGGGGCCCCCGTGGCTGTCCGCTTCGCTGCTGGCAATCGGTGGACTGGCCGTCGTGTTTGGCTCGTGCGAGGCGATGATCAAGTGCGTCGAGGGAATCGCTGCGCGGCTGCGGTTGAACAAGTTCGTCGCCGGCACAATGGCCGGGCTTGCGTCGAATATTCCTGAGCTGGTGATGCTCGGCTTCGTCATCGCCAAAGAACCGCGCGTCGGCTTCATCGTCGTCGCGTTCACTCTGCACGTCGGGGCAATGACCTTCGGTGTCTACAGCGGTCTTTTACCGCGCGACAAGACCGGTCACGCGAAGTTGCCCGAACCACTCGTCAAGCTATCCACCGACCTGTACGCCGGTGCTGGCGGAGCCTTCATGGCGATGGGCCTGTTGATGATGCTCATGTACGTGTTCGGCGACGGCGACAGCTC
>CAXBFC010000624.1:0-3326 GCA_963974725.1 uncultured bacterium
TAGGCGACTTGCAGGAAGCGCTGGATGATCGTGCGGATGTCCTCCGTGCAAGCGGAATCGATACGCAACGCGTGCGACGAATCCATGAACGCGGCGGCATCGAGCAGGACGCGGGACTCACTCATGACTACCTCGTACCCGACGTTGCTTGGCGGCGCTACTCGCCAACTCGGAAAGCGACATGGCGACGGCTAATCTGCTTGCGGTTGCGACTTCAAGATCGCTTCCACGACATCGGTGTCATCCGGATTGCTGGCCAGCAGGTTCTCGAGTTGCGGCAAGAACTGTGGATCGCGTAGCAGTCCTGCGGCTTCGATGGCGAGTCGCCCGGCACACTCGTTGTCGAGTTCCTTGCGAACGGCTGCAGTTGCTCGGGAGTCGTTGCGACGTGCCAGTCCGACCATCGCTTCGCAGCGCGTGTCTTCGTCGTCGTCCGCAAGTCGTGCCGCCAGTGCGTCGCGGATTTCGGGGGAGTCGGCTTCGCTCAACGTGCCGAGGCCAAACGTGGCCCAGTCGCGCACGTCTTGGTCCTCGTCGCTGGATAGCTCGATCAAGGTGGCGCGTGCTTGTGGCTCGTCACGTGGGCCCAAGCAGTAGGCGACTGCATAGCGAATGTCGGGGTCGGCGTGTCGAGCGAGCGGGCACACCTCCTCGAGGATGCCAACTTCGAGGTGGCCCATCGCCGACAGCGCCGCGGAGACGACCGCGGGTGCCTCGTCCAAAAGCATCGACATCAGGATCGGCTCGCTGCGTTGGGCATGTGGGTGGCCCTGCTCCCAGCCGAGTTGCGACAGCACATCCGCAGCGAGTGCGCGCAGCAACGGCTGTTCGTGCCTGGTCCACTGGACCGCCTGATCGAAGACCTCGGGTTCGTCGCGCAGGTGTAGCGCGCGCACGGCATCCCAGCGCGCCTCGTCGTCGCCGGTCGGATCTGCCAGCGCCAAGGCAGAGGTGTGGGCGATGAGCGTGGAGGTGTCGAGAGTGGTGGGGTCGGTCATTTCTTACAAGCGTGGCCATCAGCCAGTTAGTGGGCATGATGTTACGTCCTCGACCGACGGTGTTCGTGCCGTCGTTCGGATTCTTGTCGTGACCGTGACTTCGAACCCAATATCGCCGCCGGCGCAGATTGACCCAGCTCAGGTGTTTCCCGCCGGAGCCCGGCGGCCGGCGTTTCAATTGCTCGATGTACGGGCTCCGGTGGAAGTGTTGCGGTGTGGCATTCCGGATGCGCGGTCGCTGCCGATCCTCAACGACGAAGAGCGCGCCGCGGTCGGTACCTGCTATCGCCAGAACGGCCAGGCAGCGGCGATTCGGTTGGGCATGGAGCTGACTGCTGTGCACCGCGAAGCGCGGATCCATCAATGGCGAGAGGCCATTGCTACCAGTGAGCGCCCGGCGGCGTTTGCGTGCTGGCGCGGTGGCCAGCGCAGTGGCATTGCCCAGCAATGGTTGGCCGATGCGGGAGTGCCGCGAGTGCAGGGTGGCACCAAGGCTCTGCGTCGGCACCTGATGACTGGCCTGGCTGCGTCCTTCGACAGCGCCCGCGCGCTGGTGATTTCGGGCCTTACTGGCTGTGGCAAGACCGACCTGCTGCACGCGTTGGCCAAGGTTGTTCCGGATCAGGTCCTGGCGCTTGATCTCGAAGGGCTGGCCAATCATCGCGGCAGTGCCTTTGGCGGATTCCCCGCTGGGCAACCGGCGCAGCAGACGTTTGAGAACGCACTGGCAGCGACGGTGCATCTCGCCGCGCCCGAGGTGATCTTGCTCGAAGACGAAGCGCGCAACGTCGGCCGACTCGAGGTACCCGAGTACATCTACACCGCGACCAAGCAGTCGCCGGTCGTGATGCTGGAGGCGAGCCAAGGCGAACGCGTGGCACGCATTGCGCGTGAATATGTGTTCGAACCAAGCAAACTGTCGTCGCGCGAGATTGTGCTCGACGACCTGCAGGTCAACCTCAACAAACTGGCGAAGCGACTCGGCGGAGTGCGCATGGCAGAGTGTTTGCGGGCGTTGGCGGACGCTGATCACGACGAACGCTGGTTCTCGGTCGAAGCGCACCAACCGTGGATCGACATCTTGCTGCTGCACTACTACGACAAGTTCTACGACCGCGCGATGACTCGCCTGGCGCGACCCATTGCGTTTCGGGGCACGGCGGAAGAAGTGCTCGCCTGGTACGCTGAGTCGGATTTCTAGGCCTGGGGCTGGTCGAGACTCGGGCTAGAGGGGCGTGCCAGGTTCCTGCGGCTCCTGCTTGTGTGTGCCATACGCGCAGCCAATACCGGTGATCGCCAGCACCGGTGCGATTACCAGGTTGCCGAGCGTCAGCAGTTGCCAATGCCAATATTGGCTGACTGGCACGCCAAGGGTTGCGACCATGAACAGCGCGGTTGGATGCCACGGCACCAGCGATTCGATCATCGTGCCCGTATCCTCGATCGAACGCGATAGCACGCGGCGGGGGATCCTGAGGTCGTCAAAGCGCTGCTTGAACGCGTCGCCGATGATGAAGCTGGTCGCGTATTGGTTGGCGGTCAACGCGTTGGTCAGACCGGCGGAGCCGAGTGCGCTGAGCACCGTGGCGCTTTGGCTGCGCGCAAAGCCGAACAGGCGGCCGACGACGATGGCCATGGCATTGATGCGGTCGAGGATGCCGATGAAGAAGAACACCAAGAACGCGACGAAGATTGCTTCGCGCATCGAGTAGAGCCCGCCGCGCGTGACCAGCGAAACGACGGCTTCCGGTAGTTCGTTCGCGGTCGCTGCCATGTCGACGGTGAAGCCCGTGGTCAACGACTGGCAGACGCTGATGACCGAAAACGGTTGCACGACCAGTGCGAGAATCGCCGCGAGCAGGATCGCCGCGCCGAGCACCGGGATCGTGGGCATGCGACGAATCGAACCAATCAGGACGACAACGGGCGGCAGCAGCAGCACCGGGTGGAACACAAATAGCTGTTCCAGCGCCGCAAGGAACGCGGTCGATTCGGCGGTTGTGGCACTGCCAACCGGGGTGTCGACGAAGCCGACGATCGTGTAAACCGTGGCGGCAAATAGCGCCGCTGGCACGGTCGTCCACATCATCGATCGGATGTGCTCGAACAAGTCTACGTCGGCACCGAGCGCGGCCATGTTGGTGGTGTCGGACAACGGCGACATTTTGTCGCCGAAGTAGGCACCCCCGATGACGGCGCCGGCAGTGATGGCGACGTCGGCATCGATCGACATCGCGATCCCCATGATCACGACGCCAACCGTGCCTGCCGAACCCCACGACGTTCCGGTCAGTGTCGAGAACACCACCGGCACCGAGAACGCGAGCA
>CAXBFC010000625.1:0-3320 GCA_963974725.1 uncultured bacterium
GGCGTGCCGGTTATCTATGGCGGCCTGACCGGTAACTTCCAAACGTGGTTCCTGGAGACGTGGGAATACAGCGCCACGGTATCGGCGTCGTACACCGTCTTCGGTGCTGGCTGCGCTGGCACCAATGGGGTGCCGAGCAACTCGGCTTCGGGGCTGCCCGTGTTGGGTTCGACGATGGTCATCGACATCGGCAACATGCCTGCGCCGGAGTTGATGGTGATGGTGCTCGGCCTTGGCGTGATCAGCCCGTCGGTGGACCTTGGTTTCGTTGGCGCGCCCGGTTGCCCGGCGCATGTCACCGCGGACGTTCTGCTACTGATCAACGGCTCGGCTGGGTCGGCGTCGTTCAGTCTCGCGGTGCCCTCGACGCCGGCGCTGTCTGGCTTCGAGTTGCACACGCAAGCCATCGTTGTCGAAGCCGGGGTCAATGCGTTTGGCGGCATCGTTTCCGATGCGGCTACGGCCACGGTCGGCCTGTAAGCAGGGCGGACACGTCGCGTTGTTGCGTTTCGCCGGACGTATTGGCCGGCGACGCGACCCGCGGCCGGTGGCGTGTGTCCCACATCGGTCCCGAGCAGGGGCTGGCGGTGTCGGGCGGTAGCCACCTACCGTTGCCGGCGACCATGAATCGCCTTCTGTTCGGGGCAGCCACCTGCGCGCTGCTGATTTCGTGTGATGCCTTCGCCCAGGGTGGCGGCCAACGCCGCCGCGGCATGAACGTCGCTCGCATGATGGAGCGTTACGACGCCAACAAGGACGGCAAGCTGACCAAGGAAGAAGTCGGCGAGGGGCGCATGTGGGATCGGCTGGCGCGAGCCGACAAGGACAGCGACGGCAGCATCACCAAGAAGGAGATGGAGTCGCTTGCCGGTGGTGCCGGCGGCCGCGGTGCTGCCGGTGGCGGCGGCCGCGGTCGCGGCGGCGAGGCGACGTGGAAGTTCTTGCAGGAGAAATACGACGCCAACAACGACCAGAGCATCAGCGCCGCGGAATACACGCGCGACGAGGCGACCTTCAAGCGGTTGGACAAGGACAAGGACGGCGCGCTGACCGCAAAGGACTGGGCCAGTGGCGGTGAGCGCCAGCGCGGACAAGGCGGCCAACGCCAACGCGGTCAAGGTGGTGGCAACTCGCGCGGTACGGCTCCCGAAGCGGGGGACGTGGCGCCGGACTTCACTCTGACGTTCGTCGCGGACGGCAAGAAGACGGTCAAACTGTCCGACTACAAGGGCGACAAGCCCGTCGCGCTGGTGTTCGGGAGCTGTACTTGACCACCGTTCGTTAGTTCAGCTGGTCAGCTGAGCGCTCTCTACGCCGACTTCTCTGACGACGTTCAATTCTTCCTGGTCTACTGCCGCGAAGCACATCCGATCGATGGCAACAGTCCCGGTCGCACCGCGGTGGAGGATCCGATTTCGACCGCCGAACGGCGTGAGGTCGCGGCCAAGTTCGTCGCCGACATGAACCTCAAGCTGCCGGCACTGCTGGATGGTGTCGATGATGCCGTCGGTCGCGCCTATGCGTCGCACCCCGATCGTCTCTACTTGATCGGCAAGGATGGCCTGATTGCCTACGCGGGTGACCGTGGTCCGTTCGGCTTCAAGCCAGGCGAACTGCGCGACGCGATCGAAGACGAGTTGTCGCTGATCCAATCCAAGACCGTGTCGCCGCCAACGTCGCTTCGCGAGGTGCTCGATACGAACCGCGATGGGGTGTTGTCGGCCAAGGAACTGGCCAATGCCACCGACGTGCTGCGCAAGCTCGACAAGAACGGCGACGGCGAGTTGACCAGCAGCGAGTTGCCTGGCGCGAAGCCGGGCACGCAGCCGAGGATCAGGTAGCCCTTGTCGTTCGGGTAGCTCAGGTCGTTCAGGAGGCTCTGCCGTTCAGGTAAGGGGTGGTCGCCCAGTCAGTTGCGGCGGTTTTGCCGAAGATGTGAGCTTGCAGTGTGTTGGCTGATTGTCTCTGCGTTGTATCAGCGACGCGAACGCAAGGAGGCCGACGCGCCGAGCGAGCACCAATGAGACGACCAATCAGCAATGGCGTGACCGCTACGGTTGCGTTCGCAGTGAGCCTGTCGATGGCTGCGTGCGGCGGGGGAGGTAGCTCCGTCAGCCCGGATCCGGCGCCCGCGGACCCGGTGCCGGGCGCCGCTCAGCTCACCACGGTTCTGCAGGCCGAGGGCATCACCGCGCAACCCGCGGTGCCGACCGTCAGCGACGAGTTGTTCGCGCTCGGTTCTGCGTTGTTCTTCGACAAGATCCTGTCCGGCAACCACGACGTGTCGTGTGCCACGTGTCACTGGCCGGAGCTGGCCGCCGCGGATGAACGCACGTTGCCGCGCGGGGTTGGCGGTGGCGCCACCCTCGGTGCGAATCGAGCGACCGGCTCGATCGTGCCGCGCAACAGCCCTTCGGTGCTCAACGCGCACCTGTTGGTGAGGCTGTTCCACGATGGCCGTATCGAGATCGATGGTGCGGACTTGGACACGCCTGCCGGCGCCGCGTTCACCCCTGCGATGCGCTCGGTATTGGATCCGCGGTGGGAGTTGCTTGCAGCGCAAGCATTGTTCCCGGTGACGTCGCGGGAAGAGATGCGCGGGCAGAACGGGCAGAACCCCCTTGCCAACCTTGGCGACGCGGACTTCACCGGCATCTGGGACGGCTTGCGTGATCGGTTGGTTGTGTTCACCGCTTACCAGACGCTGTTCTTGGCTGCGTACCCGAGCCTCTCGGGGATTGGTGAGATCGAGTTTGCCCACGCCGCCAACGCGATTGCCGCATTTGAAGTGCGTGCGTTTGCTCGGACCGACAGTGCCTTCGAACGCTTCGTCGGCGGAGATGACCAGGCGTTGACCGAAGAACAGGTTCGCGGTGCGTTGGCGTTTTACGCGGGCAACAGCTGCGCGCGGTGCCACTCCGGTCGAGCGTTCACGGACAACGACTTCCACAACATTGGCTTGCCGCAGTTCGGACCTGGCAAGGGCGACGGTGGCAGCGGTCTCGATGACTTCGGCCGCGAGCGTGTGGCCGGCCAAGGCGGGCAGCGCTATCGGTTCCGCACCTCGTCGCTGTTGAACATCGAGTTGACGGCGCCGTATGGCCGGCTCGGGCAATACGACGACTTGCGCAGCATGGTGTTGCACTACACCGACACCGCGCAGTCCCTCCAGAACTACAGCATCCTCGACAACGTCACGGACGTCGATCTCATCGGCACGCTGTTGGCGAATACGAACGACATCAGCACCCGAATTTCGAACCGTGTGCGCAACCCGCGCAACTTCGACGTGGATGCGGTTGTCGCGTTCCTGCAATCGT
>CAXBFC010000626.1:0-3318 GCA_963974725.1 uncultured bacterium
TGCCGGTATCCGCTTCGACGGACAGTCCCGTCTCCCAGTTGCCGCTGACGTAGACAGCGTCCCAGCCTGTGCCTGTGCCCGTGTGGCTGACCCATGACGACAATGAGAAGCTTCCGCTGGGGCCCGGTCCTACGTCGTCGACCACCTGGGTGCCATCGAACTGCAACACATCACCGCGTTCTGCATCATTGACGCGGACCGCGTCCCTTGTCGCGTTGCCTGTGGAGATGCCGAGAACACCGTCATTTCCAGATCCGGATACGTCCTGCACCGTCTGGCCGGCGCCATCGAACGTCCAATTGCCGATCATGAATGTTGGCCTGGCGGTAACATCCACAGTGTCGACCGTGACGTTGGTGCCGTCACTGACCTGCACTTCAAACCGGATGGCTACCGGGTCGAGGACATCCGGCACGGTGAAGGTCGGTTGGGCGGCGTTGGCGTCACTGAGCACGACCGCAGGACCACTGGTTTGCACCCAGGTGTAGGTCAGCCCCTCGCCTTCCGGGTCGCTGCTGCCAGTTGCGTCCAACGTGACCAGGGCGTTGCCTTCGGCCGCTTGGTCGACTCCCGCGTCGGCAGCGGGTGCGTCGTTGTCGGCATTGATGGTGATCGTGACTTCGTCAAACGCCGCCGTCTTGCCATCGCTGGCCGTGACTTCAAACGTCACCGTGGTGTTGCTCAGCCCCTCGGGCGCGGTGAACGTCGGCTCAGCGGCTGCGGCGTCGCTAAGCCTTACCGACGGTCCAGACGTCTGGACCCACTTGTAGGTGATCGCGTCCGCGTCCGCGTCGGACGAGCCACTTGCTGTCAGGGTGACGACATCCCCTTCATTGACGGTCTGGTCCGTTCCTGCGTCAGCGTCCGGACGGGTGTTTCCCGTTACATCCGCTGGCACGGCATTCCCGTCTTGGAAACACAGCGTGCCGACGTTCTCGTAGTCGATTCGGAACGAGTCGCCGCCGCCGAGATCGATGGTCACGGAGCCTCTGGTCAGAGTGGCTTGGCTGGAGTCCCAGCTACTCAGGTCCATGGTGTTGTCGCCGGCGCCGCCGTCGACCGTGTAGATTGCATTTGCAGTTGGCGCTGAGAATGCAAACGTGTCGTCGTGCTTGCTGCCAATTACGGACTCGATACCAGTAATGGTTTCGATGCCGTCACCGGTGTCCTGCGGAGTCGCGACGGTCAGGTCGACCACGATGCCGGTCGCCGCCGACTCAAAGCTTGCGGTGTCGTTGCCGCTGCCGCCATCCAACGTGTCGTTGCCGGCTCCGCCGTGCAACACGTCGTCTCCCCCTCCGCCGATCAGGACGTCGTCGCCGAGCAAGCCATCAATGATTTCGTCGGCAGCCGTGCCAGTCAGCGTATCGTCGCCAGCCGTGCCGTCGATCCAGGTTGCCGACAGAAGGATGCGAGGTTCGACCGTTTCACCGGCAAGGGTCGCCTTGTCGGCCGATCGCTTGTTCGACTCCTTCTTGCTCTTGCCCTTGTTGTTGTTGGTGGTCATGGTCGTGCTCAGTACCGTTTCGGGTGGTGGATGGTCATTCAGTGGGCGCGGAGCGAGTCATCGCTTTCTGCGCCGAGCGCTGCCTCCAGGTTTGCTGGCGGCTGCGTCGCGTTGGGCTGTTCGTTGAGGCTGCGGGCTTATCTGACTGCAGACCTTGCGCAGCTCGACGTTGCGGTGGGGCCTCAGTCGATCGCGTGCTCGGCTCGCGCACGTTGCCGTCGATGGCCTGATGTCCAATTCGAGCTTGGCCGATCGGTGCGTGCGGCCAATCGCCGGTTGTTGTCACGTTCGCCGGGGCAACGGCGAATGCCGTTGCGACTGCGATGCATGCGCGCTTGAGGTGCCGAATAGGGAATGCCAAGGTGAGGTCCTTGGCATCGTTTCGGCAGGCAATCCGGGTAGGGTTTAGCGAACCGGGTTGCGGGAGTGGGCGTGACTGCGAACCACCACTAGCAGCGGCGCTTGGTCGCTATGCAGTGCTCTGCCGAACACTGTGGTTCCGAACCTCACTTGACTAGTGATGGACTTCGTTGCCCCATTTTGGAGCGTGGTGCGGCAGCTGTGGCGTCGCTTGCCAAGTCGCTCATCAACGACCACCCTGTCGCCATTGGGCGGCTCGTCGTTGGTTGGAGCGATCGGCTTGTTGCCCAATGACTGGTGCGGACGATCCTGATGATGGTGGTCGACGAACGAGTTGAGAGTGCGCCGCAGGTGTTGCTCGCCGAACAAGATCCTCTTGTTCAGCATTCGCTCTTGGCGGTAAGCACCCAGCGTTCCGCCAAAGAGTTCATGTTTGGCGTTTGCATGGCTAGCGAGCGAACGCAGTGTCCCGCGCTTCTGTAGATGTGAGGTCGAAGCGTTGTTGCGGTGCGAGATTCTAGCGCACGCTTTTCACGGGTGTGGTCCGAGGCGTGTCGCCACAACGATGTGGTGGCGGTGTCGGGGCCAGACGTGCCGCGGTTGCACTGCCCTGGCTACGGACGAACCGTCACCGCGAGGCCGCCCGTGCTCGCGAACAGCTGCGCGCCGCAGGCATCGAGCCAGAGCACCTGCGCAAACACCTGCGCGCCGGCCAATGCCGGGTTGGCGTCGAGCGGGAACAAGTACGAGCTGTCGCCGTAGCTGTCGGCAAAGATCGTCACAGCGACAGCGGTCACCGGGTCGATCAGCACCTCGACGCCGAGCGCGGGCAGCTGCGCCTGGCCAAGGGACACGGCCAGCACGCCAATCGTGCCCGGCTGCGCGTTCTGCATCGCGAAGCCGAACTGCTCGTTGCCGACGAACGGCTCGCTGTTGGCGAGCAGCACCGGATCGCCACCGCAGCCGGCGGTGGCGTTGCCATAACCGGCGGCGGCCTCGGCGCCGTTGAGCGAGCCGTCCTGGTCGCGGTCGCGGGCCAGACGCTCGCCGCTGCCAGGCGGCACAGCCAACAGCTGCAGCTCGGCAAGGCCCGCCTGCGCCTTTTGCAGCAAGACCGCCGCAGGGAACGGGCCGACGCCGGGCACGTCGCTATCAAACACGCTGTTGGTCACATCGTAGAGCAAGCCGACGCGTTCGCCGTCGACGAGACCACGCGCTGTCAGGTCGAGGTCGCCGGCGAACGCGCGCGCCAGCAGTAGCTGGATGTCGGCCAGCAGCTGTGCGTCGGTCGCGTTGGCTTGCGACAGCGCCCGCTCGAAGCCGACCAGCGGCGCCGTGCCGGTATCGAGTGCACGCAGCATCGCCCTGATGTCGTCCATGTTCTGCGCCGGCCAGGCTCCGAACACCGGCAGGTTGAGGAAGGTCGTCAACGAGTCGAACGTGCCGTCGTG
>CAXBFC010000627.1:0-3309 GCA_963974725.1 uncultured bacterium
TGATCCTCGGTGCGTCGCTGCGTCGCCGCGTCGTCTACTTGATGACGGAGACCGTTTGGCGGTCTGCATCCTCGGGCTGGTTCTATCGCTGGAATCGCTCGATCCCGTTGAGCGCGCGCGGCGGCAATCGCGAAGCTCTACGCGCCGCGCGGGACGTGCTCAAGAAAGAGCGAGTTGTCGGCATCTTTCCGGAAGGCGGCATCAGTCGCGACGGGAAGTTGATGCTTGGCAGTCCTGGCGCGGTTTCGTTGGTGCTCAACGAGGGGTTGCCGATCGTGCCAGTAGGTATTGTCGGTGCCAGTGACGTGATGCCGGCGTCCGGCGGTCTGCGGCTGCGACGCCTCACCGTTCGCTACGGCAAGCCGATCCTGCCCGAAGAGATTGCGGCGCTCGGCAGCGACCGCAAGACGCGAATGCGCGCCGCGACGCTATTGATCATGCAGCGCATTGCGGATTTGGTCGGGCAAGAAGCGCGCGAAGATGTGCTCGAGGCAGCGCGGCAAACCCAAGTGTCGTCGCAGAACGCATAGCTCGCAAGCGCTTGCACGGAGCAGCGTCGCGAGTGCCGGGCTAGCAAAGCACTGCGCGGTGCGGCCATATTTTTGGCCCGTTCCGCCGGTTCATCTTCCACATCCTCTGCATGGAAGGCAGACAGCTTTGGGAGTGGGTGACTCGTCAGGCACGGCAAACGCTGCGTTGTTTTGGCGACCGTGAAACGTACGCCGAGCGCGACGACATCGTTCAGGATGCGTGCCTTCTCGTATGGGAGTGGTCCGGCAATCTGAGCGACGCCGAACGCCTGGGCGCGGCGGTGCGCACGATCGTCAAACGACAACGTTCACGGTCGGTACGCGCATCGAAGAAGCGACGGCGCACGCAGTTCGTCGACTTCTCCGACCCGGCTGCAATGCAGCCGGCCGTCAAGGTGCCGGGGGATTCGAGCCTGTCGATCGCTGGCAAACCAGTGCCGTTGGGGTGGGCCAAACGCCGCTTGCAGCGCGCGATGCAAGGGCTGCCTGTGCTTGATCAGAAGCTGCTGCTTGGCTTCCACGAAGGCTTCTGTTGCGCAGAACTGGCCAGTCGTTTCGGCCGATCCGAGGACTGCGTCAAATCCCGAATTTCTCGTGCGCGGCGACGCGTGCGAACTGTGTTTGAGGATCTCGTTCGGTTGTCGGACGACCTCGAAGATTCTGAGTCGGAGGAGAAATGATGATGTTGCGAGTCGTGATGATAGGTGCGTTGTTGTTGGGCAGTTTGATGGCCCAGGGTTCTGTTCGCGAAGCCGATCCGGCGCCTGCGAAGCCGGTCGCAAAGCGCGTGGTGCCGAAGTCGATGGCGCCGAAGCTGAGCGCCGAAGCGCGGCTGGCCTTTGCCGAGGCGCGCCAGCTCGAGAAGAACAGCCGCAAGGTTTCTGGGCCCGCGCGCAGCCGCAAATTGGAATTGGCTGCGTCGTGCTTTGATCGCTTGGTTGCCAAGTTCGAAGCCGAGCCGCAGGTGGCGGCGCAGGCTGCGTGGCATGCTGCAGAACTTTGGCGCCGTCACGGCAGTGCGCCACTCGCCGAGAAGGACTACCTGTTCGCGGCCAAGGCGCATGCCGTTCGGTATGGCCAGCGCGGTTTGCTTGCGGCTGCGGACATGCAGCGCCGTCAGTTGCGCACTGAGGACGCGATGGCGACCTATGCGCAAGCGGAGCGGGTCGATCCACGCACCGGGCGTGCGCAAAGTGCTCGCTTGTGGATGGCGCGCATGCTGCTGACCGACGGCAAGGTCGAGCAGGCGATCGAACGGTTCCAAGCTGCGCTTGAAAGCGCGCCGTCGCCCCGCCAGGCAATCGATGCCGCCGACTATCTGGCCAAGGCGTGGATCATCAAGGGCGACCTCAAGGCAGCAGGTTTCGTCATCGACCACGCCCAAAAGCTGGTGGATGGAGAGCGGGGCGGTGATCCCATTGTCGCCGAACGCCTGCGTCGGGCCTTTGATCGCATGAGTGCCAAGAAGGCGTTGCAGCGCGCGCTCGATCAAAAGACCGGCGCCGCCAAGGATGCCGTGCGACTCGACGAGCACCGGCGCCGCGAGGCGGCCAAGGCTGGCAAGGCGGCCAAGGATGCCAAGGCGGCCAAAGCCGGCAAAGCCGGGAGCGGTTCGTAGCCGTCAACGCAACATGACCTGGCGTACACGGCCCCTTTGGCTGTTACGATCACGCGCATGATGCGACGGCTATCCCGTTGGTCCGTGTTGCCGGTCCTGTTGTTTACCTCGTGCGCGATCCCTAACACGATCGAGATGCTCGGGGATCGATCCCCGCCGCCGGAGTTCGGCCGCCCCGGCTGGGTGCGCGCATTCGCCGGTGTCGGTGGTTGGGCTGGTGGCATCATTGGCGGTATCGCATCGATCGCGACCCTGCCGATTACCTACCCGTTGAGCCTCTGGGCCGACGAAGGCCTCGGCGAACACTCCGCGGACGAGCTGATCCTCGCCCCAGCCGTTGGCATGGCGGCCGTCGGCCACTCGTTCTTTGGGCTGCCAGCCGACCTGCTCGACTGGGGCTTCCGCCGCGCTTGGATCGACAACATCGACCCCGTCACCGACTTCAAACTGACGCCGCTCGATGGCTACGAAGTGCCAAAGCTCGGCACTGACCCAACGGATGGCTAGACGCGGCGGCCCCAGCCGCTAGACTTCTCGCCCCGAAAGGGCGATTAGCTCAGTTGGTAGAGCGCCTCCCTTACAAGGAGGATGTCGGCGGTTCGAGCCCGTCATCGCCCACCACTTAAACGGTTTCCCAGGTGTGTGTTATGGGTTGGCCCGGCTGTCCGGTGAGCCTCGGCGACAATGCTCGTCACCCGTTACGTCACCCGGTTGAGGCCACGGATCGTGTGCGGCCCCTATTCTCGCCGAGGCTGAGGACCGTTCTGGCACCAGGTGCGCCCTCTCAATTGCGCATTTATCCACGCGCTGTCTCAGGTGTAAGTTCTCGTCCACGACGGCTGGCTCGGGATCGCGGTCGTGGAGGCAAAGTGCGGCCCGCACCGGAACGAGTTGAGCTTGATTGGCTCCGTTCGTCGGGCGCGAGCCGAGTGAGTTGACTGACCGTCGCCCGTCAATTTGGAACCTATGACCGCGAACTTCTCCCAAACCGCCGCCTACATCTGGTCGCTCGCCGACCTGCTACGCGGCGACTTCAGGCAGTCGCAATACGGCCGCGTGATCCTCCCGTTCACGATTCTACGCCGCCTGGAGTGCGTGCTCGAATCCAGCAAGCCCAAGGTGCTCGAGCAGGTCAAGAAGCTCAAGGCCATGGCCAAGCTC
>CAXBFC010000628.1:0-3286 GCA_963974725.1 uncultured bacterium
GTTGGTGCTGACGCTCAGTTACGGCGAGGGCCAAGCAGCGCCCCGGGATCACGAACCGCAAATCGAGCGCGTGCGCGGCATGGTGCAACGCTGGGTGCGTGCCGAACGACGCGCGCGCGCGGCCGAGTCTGGTACCGCTGCGGAGGAGCCTCGCTGGCCTGCCGCAGTTGGTCTGCTAGCTATCGAGCGGCGTCTCGCGGTCAAGCCGGTGACTGCCGAAGGCCCTTCGGAAATGGTGCTCTGGGACACCCGCTGGTTGGATACTGCAGCGATGTTGGACCCTTCGACCGGCGCGCGCTGGGCCGGGTTGATGGATCCGTTCGGCTTCACACCGGGACCTGGCTACATGATGACGGCGATGGGCGTGTCGCTCAGTGTCATCGCGCTGTCGTTGATGCTCGCATCGTTCGCGATGATGCGGCGCATCTTGCGGCCGTTTGTCGTCGCGGGGCAGATGGCGTTGACGCTCTATGTGGCTCACGTCGTCATCGGCTTCTATGTGCTGAAGCGGATCGATCGATTGCAGGGTGAGAACCTGACCTTCATCGCGTTCTACGTCGTCGTTTGCTGGCTGGCGGCCGTTGCGTTCGCCAATTGGTGGCGGGCGCACTGGCGACGTGGACCGCTCGAATCGGTGATGCGTTGGATGACCGGGTAGTTTCATGGCGGGGTAGCTGGCTACCTGGCTTCCGAGTCTCGTTGCGATCAGATCATGTTGAACCGTTCCTTGTTGTCGATCTTCCTTCTGTCCTTGGCTGCGCCATTGCTGGCAAGTGTGCAACTTGCAAGCGTTCCGCAAGACGCGCCGCAAGCAGTTCCGGCCAACGGCAAGCTCAAGATCTTCATCTTGGCCGGCCAGTCCAACATGGTTGGCTTCGGCCAATTGGATGGCAAGCCTGGCACCCCCGGCACGATGGCTGCGTACGTTGCAAGCAACCCGAAAGCCTACGGTCACTTGCTTGGCAAGGATGGCTTGCACGTCGTGCGCGATGACGTCTGGATCGTCAACTTGTCCGATGCGGCGAAGCCCCAGCAGGGATGGCTGACAACCGGCTATGGCGCGAGTGCTGGCCACATCGGTCCCGAGTATGGCTTTGGGTTTGCCGTGGGCGACCACTTCGAAGATCCCGTCTTGATCATCAAGTGTGCTTGGGGCGGCCGCTCGTTGGTGCACAACTTCTTGCCGCCCAGCGCGGCGACTTATCCAGCGCCAAAGAAGGACGGCGACAAGGGCTTTCACTTCGCCGAAGTGCTACGGCACATGCGCGAGGTCACTGCGGACGTGAAGCAGCACTTCCCTGGCTATGCGGGCAAGGGCTTCGAACTCGTTGGCTTTGGCTGGCACCAAGGGTGGAACGATCGCGTCAACCAAGCCGCAGTCGATGTCTACGAACAGAACCTGGTGCACTTCGTGCGCGATATGCGCAAAGGACTCGGTAGCGACGATCTACCGTTCGTGATCGCCAACACCGGCATGGGCGGGTGGGAGATTCCGATTCGCTACAAGGCGAAGGTCGAGAAGCTGATGGAGGCGCAGTTGGCGCTCGGCGATGCGAGCAAATACCCCGAGTTTGCGGGCAACGTGGCTGGTGTCGAAACCCGCGACTTCCAACGTTCTCGCGAACAGTCGCCGTCTCGCCAGGACTACCACTGGATGAGAAACTGGGAGACCTACTACCTGATCGGCAAATCGATGGGTGAGGCGATGATCCGCCTCAAGCCCCAGAAGTGACGACTACCTGCCATTGACTCAAACGATCCGGCAGATGTTGTCCATCTCGGACCACTTCTCGCCTGGCTTTGCGTCGGGCAGTGGCGACTGATACTTATCCATCATGTCTTCCCACTGCTGGCACTTCGGGTGCGTCTTCAGATACGCGGGCAGTCCGGTGGCCACGTCGAAGTCGTCGGCGACTTCCATCAACATGAACAGTCTCCGACCCAGCCGGTAGATGTTCATTTCGACCAGGCCGACCGATTTGAGTCCGTCTTGGACTTCCGGCCAGACGTTGCGGTGGTATGCCAGGTACTCTTCGATGAGCGCCGGGTCGTCTTGCAGATCGATGGTGTAGGCGATTCTCTTCATGCTAGTTGTGCAAGCGGTTGAGGGTGTACCACGCGACGCGACTGCTGAGCACATCTGCATTCGCGGCCTTCAGGTCGAAGGTGAACTGATACATGCGCTGGCCTTGTAGCGGCATTGTCAGGTGTGCCGTCATGCCATCCGCCGATAGCTTGATGCTGTCGATCTCGACCTGTGCCTGGTCAAACTTCGGCGAGCCGTAGTCAGGGTGATGCTGGTAGCGCCAACGATCGATGCGGTAGGCGTCGCTGCTGGCGGCACGCTTGGCATCGAATGGCCGCGTAAACTGCACGTCGAAGCCAGACTTGGTCAAGCGCACCGAGTGGATCGCGAACGGCACGGTCAAGCCATCCCAGACGATGCGTTCGAGTCCGTATGTGGTCGGCCCCCGCGACCGCCAGCCACGACCGGTCTGACCAACCCAAAGGCTGCCATCCTTGGCGAAGCGCGCGCGCACAACGCCGCTCTGCAGGTGGTCGATGAAGTTGATGGCGCAACCTTGGTAGTGGCCTTGCACCTTGTCGAGCACGACCCGGAACACGTTGGAGCGGGTCTGGTCGCCGACGAACAACTGGCCGGCAAACGGTCCGAACTTGCCGTTGCTGTCATCGACCACCGGTTCTCCTGGCGAGTTGGCGAGGTCGCCATGCGGGAAGTTCACGGCCGCCGGTTCGCGCAATTCGCCGTAGCGCTCGACCGAGATCGAGTTGAGGTCGACGCCGGCGTACTTCGGATCATCCGTCAGCGACGAGGGGTGGCCGTGGAAGTCGCCCTTCTGGAGCACGTGCAAACACGAGGTCGCAACCCAGTCGCCCTGATTGTCGGTGCAGAACAGTTCGTCCGCGGCGTTGATGCCGATGCCGGCGGGGGAGCGCAAGCCAGATGACCACGGTTCGAACGTGCCGTCCGGTGTCACTCGGAACGACCAGCCGCGATACTTGGCCGCGCGGCCCATCTTTGCGTCATGAACGCGAGCCACGTCCCACTTGTCACTGCCGGCCCAGCCGGGCCAACTGAGTGTGGTGTTGAGGGTGCCGTAGAAGTTGCCCTTCGAATCGCGCACCGGACCGTAGGCGTATTCGTGGTAGTTGTCGGTCAGACCCCACGCTGCACTGATGGTTTGGAAGCGGTCGGCGCGGCCATCGCCGTTGTCGTCGAACAACTCGGTCAACTCGGGCCGCTGCACGACGAACACCTGCCGGG
>CAXBFC010000629.1:0-3280 GCA_963974725.1 uncultured bacterium
TGGGCGTCACCGCGCAGTTCTCCCGGTGGATACACAACCCGCGTCAACACCAGCCAACCGATGGGCAAGAACACCAGCGCAATCGGCACGCCAACCATCATCCAATCGACAAAGCCAATCGTGATCCCGAGCGTCTCGCTGGCGGTCGCAGCCAACACCGCGTTCGGCGGCGTTCCGATCAAGGTGGTGACGCCACCGATCGTCGCCGCGTAGGCAATGCCGAGCATCAGGCAGATGCCGAGTTCGAACGGCCCCTCTTGATCCTGCGGTCGGAACAGCACGGCGATGGCCATGCCGATCGGATACATCATCGCCGTCGTCGCGGTGTTGGAGATCCACATCGACAAGAACGCCGCCGCCAGCATGAAGCCGAGCACCAATCGACGCGGCTGGGTGCCTACCATCGAAACAATCGCGAGCGCAATGCGTCGATGCAAGCCACTGCGCTCCATCGCGACAGCGATCAAGAAGCCCCCCATCGACAAGAACACGATGTCGTTGGCATACGGAGCCGCGGCCTCCGGCATCGACAACACTCCGAGCGCTGGGAACAACACCAACGGCAGCATCGCGGTCGCGGCCAACGGCACCGCTTCGGTGGTCCACCACACAGCCATCAGCAGCACGACGGCTGCGGTCTGCCAGGCAGCCGACGACAACGAAGCTGGCGCCGGCAACATCTGCAACAACGCGAACCCAAAGACACCGCCCAACAAGCCGATCCGGCGAACGCTGTGGCGACCAGGGTTGGGCTCGGAGCTGTGCGTGCGGGTCATTGCCCCGCAACCATCACGCATACGTTGCGCAGAATCCAGGCAGCCGTGACGTCGAATTCTCGCTACTACACAAACCCGGCGACCGTCAGCCTGTGTAGGAATTGCGGCCCGTCCAGTAGCTTGTCTCGCAACTCGTTCCGCGACGCAGCCGCGTCGCACGACCTCACCACCATGGCGCCTACCGCGCCAACCCTGCTCCAGGAGTATCCATGCTTGCCGAACTGATTCTCGCGGCGACACTGTTCGCCCCCCAAGCGCCACAAGGCGTCGTGATCAACGAACTCAGCTACGACGACTCGAGTACTGACGACTTCGAGTTCATCGAGCTGTACAACGGCAGTGCCAACAACGTCGACATCACCGGTTGGACGCTGACCGAAGAAGATGGTTCCTCGGCGTCGGGCAACGTGCACGTCATCGCTGGCACGATCCTCGCCCCAGGCCAGTTCTGGGTCATCGGCATGGTCGGTGTTCCAAACGTCAACGAGACCCTCAGCTACTCGCTTGAGAACGGCCCGGATGGCGTCTTCCTCAGCGATGCAACCGGCGTCTACCAAGACGGTGTCGCCTGGGAGATGCAGAACTGGTTGAACCCCATTCCGAGCTGGCTCGAAGGGGACGGCCTCGGTGGCGACATCCAGCTGCATGAACATGGCGGCATGTTCCAAAACTCGATCAGTCGTGGCATCGATGGCTTCGACACCGACGACAACGGCTGTGACTTCCGTCCCGCCCCATGGACGCCAGGCACGCTGAACATCCTCGGCATGACGACGGTCATGCCCTACCGAAACAACTTCGACGGTCCGGTTGGCAACGACGTCACCAGCGACTTCACGTTCTCGTTCGTCTCCGGCAACATCGTCGACCCGACCAGCCTGGCGGTCCCCGTGCCGGCCTCGCCGCAAGGTGGCAACTGCGCCGTCTGGCACGACCCCAGCGGCGGCGGCAACGCCAACTGGCTGAACAACTTCACCCAGTCCGACTACCTGCTTGAGTCCTACGTGTACCTCACCGGCCCAAACGCCTTGTTCGATCTCGATGACGGCGAACACTGGACCATGGGTGTGCGCGGCCACTCCGATTCGTTCGGCGAATACCAGAACATCGGCGGCTTCCACGGCGTCGTCAACTGCACTACGACGCAGTCGGGTCACACCGGCATCGCGTGGGTCTGCAACCGCACACAGCTGACCGCCGAGCTCTTCCTGGTCGACTTCAACAACGGCGCGGGCGCGCTCGCCGGCGGTGACTTCACGGTGCTCGCTGGCCCGATCAACATCCAAGCGGGCGTCAACGACGGCTGGCAGCGCATCCGCCTGTGTGTGCAAGGCACGAGCGTCGTCGGCAACTTCGGCGGCAACTACGGCTGCGACGATGGCCAACGGTTCACGGCCAGCACCAACACCGTGTGCGCCAACGGTGCCTACCTCACCTACCGCGAGTGCGTCACCAGCAATCTCGACCTTTTGCCGTTGATGACCGATGGCCTGTTCATCGGCGACTGCACGACGGCGACGACCACCCCGGTCGGCACCGGCTCGCCGTCGTCGATCGGCACACCGACGATCTCAGCCCCGGCACCGATCATTGGTGACGCCGGCTTCGCCATCAACGTCGGTGGCTTGATCCCGGGCGGCGCCCCGTTCTCCGGTATCATCCTCAGCACCGGGACGGCTCTGCCAGGCGTCCCGGTTCCCGGCGGACCGGCGACGGCACTGCTGTATGTCAGCCCGACGATCGTCAACATCGGCATGGCCAACGCAGCAGGCGACGCCAGCTTCGGCGTGCCGCTACCTTGCACCCCGATGTTGATGGGCCAGAACCTGCTCGCCCAAGGCTTCGATTGGGATGCGACGCTGCCGTTCGCGCTGCCGGTCGGCCTGTCGCAGGGCCTGATCATGACGCTGGGCTACTAGGCATCAGGCTCTCACATGCGCGCGCTGTTGTGGCGCGCATGGCTCACTGCTAGAGCAGGCTGTACAGCGCCCGCTGCACGGGGCCGGCTGCACAGGGCCCGCCGCGGACGACACACTATCGACTTCGATCGCCATGCTGCTGGCCCGCCGGCTAGCGCGGGACCTTGACCCAGGCCTTGCTCTTGGCTGAGGTCAAGGCGGCTTCCAGCACGGCTTGCACGGCAACGCCGTCGTCGAAGTTCGGCGCGAACGGCTTCTTGCCGGCGAGAGCCTCGACGAAGTCCTTCACGTGGTGCACGAACGTGTGCTCGTAGCCGATGATGTGGCCATCAGGCCACCAGTTTGGCGCGTATGGGTGCACATCGTCCATGCACATGATCGTGCGGAAGCCCTGCCCGTCGCGCGCGTCCTTCTGAGAGAACACTTCGAGTTCGTTCATGCGCTCGAGGTTCCAGCGGATCGTGCCCGTCGTGCCCGAGATCTCGACGCAGTTGTAGTTCTTGCGACCAGGTGCGACGCGCGTCGCCTCGAACGTGCCAATCGCGCCGCCCTTGAAGCGAGCCATGATGCAAAACGCGTCATCGA